>CACGYL010000001.1 GCA_902577285.1 uncultured Pelagibacteraceae bacterium
AAATTGATAGAGCAATAGTTATGAAATCAATGAAATCTGCTAGTTAATTTCTCTACTCACCTTAGTTTTTTTTTGTTTTACTTTATCTCTCCAAATTATAATCATTCCAGCAAACACAATTACGAAAACTCCTGGAAATAATTGTTCCCAAGGAGCTTCATTAAAAAATAACCAGCCCAAAACAAATGATGAAGGAATACCAAAATATTCAAACGAAGCCATCTTACTTGCAGAGATTAATCTGTAAGAATAGATAAAAAGTATTGCTGCAGTACCTCCAAGAATACCAGTCAATGTCATAAGAAAAAAATCTTGGGTACTTTTTATTTCTGCATGTCCAGTGGTCAATAAAAAGAGTACAACACCACCAATTACATTAAATATTAAAGTATATAATTGAATTTTTGCTGTTGAGTGACCATCAGGTATAAATTTTAAAATTATCACACTTAATGCCCAAGCTATCGCAGTTAGAATTGGAAATATTGAGTAAAAACTAAATATGTCACTTCCTGGCTGAACAATTAAAACAACTCCAAAAAAACCTATAAAAATTGCAGACCATCTATAAATACCAACCTTATCCTTTAAAAAAATTATCGATAAAATTACAATGAAAAATGGTGAAGAAAATGTAAGAACCATAGCAGTAGCAAATTCTAAGTTAATAACAGAAATAAATATAAATATATTCATTGATAAGAAAGCCAAACCTCTAAAAAAGCTTAAGATAATGAATTTATTGTTTAGGTTCCTAAAAACTGAAATGTACTCTTTAGTAAATAAAATAAGTATAAATAAAGGGATTACCCCCGCAATATTTCTGAATACTGCTAACTGAATTACAGTATATTCATTACCCAAAAACTTTATTACAACCATATACATATCCACACATAGTATTGCTAAGAGCATGGTAAATATTGCTAAATATGTTTTTTTTAAATCTGTTTTTTCTGAAGAAATATTCATTTATAATTTTTTAAAATTGTATACTTTATAAAAGAAATGCAAAGTTTTAAACTTAACGAAACCGATATTCTATCCAATCAAGATTGGACGTTTCCGACTAATATTGCATACGGTCCAGGTAGATTGAAAGAAATAGGTGGTATCTGTAATAATTTAAATATTAAAAACCCTTTAATTGTTACAGATAAAGGTAGCACAAAATTACCATTTATAATTAATTTACAAAATTATTTAAAAAGTTCTGATGTAAAATCCGATTTATTTTTTGATATATCTCCAAATCCAAGAGAAGATGAAGTTTCAAATGGTGTTAGTAAATTTAAAGATGGAAACCATGATGCTATAATTGCAATCGGTGGAGGCAGTGCCATGGATGGAGGAAAATTAATTTGCCTCACAGCAAACAATGACGTTCCATTAAGAGATTTTGAGTTTGAATTAACTCCACCTAACATTAGTAAGGATAACCCGTTCCCAAAAATTATAACTATTCCAACAACTGCTGGAACTGGAGCTGAAACAGAAATTTCAGCTATGGTTACTTATTTAAAAGAAGGCATGAAATTTTGTATGTGGCACCCAGATGTTAGACCTTCCTTAGCATTGTTAGATCCAGAACTAACTATTGGATTGCCAGCAAATTTAACGGCATGGACTGGTGCAGATGCTTTAATCCATGGTATAGAGGGTTATTGTGTTCCTGGTTTCAATCCAATGTGTGATGGCGCTGCTTTAGAAGGTTTATCTTTGATATCAAAATCTTTAGTCACAGCTGTAGAAGATCCTAGCAATATAGTTGCAAGAGGTGGAATGCATGTTGGATCTTGTTTAGCAGGAATTTCTTTTTTAAAAGGTTTAGGATTAGTACATGCTATTGCTCATATGGTTGGAGCCGAATACAATACTCATCACGGACTAACGAATGCAATAATATTGCCTGTAGTTTTAAAATATAATCTACCAGGTATGGAAGAAAAAGTTAAAAGAATGTCAGAGGCTATGCAATTTAAAGATCATTCTGTAGATGCATTTATATCAAACATTGAAAACATTCTTGATAGAATTAAAATTCCAAAAAGTTTGAGCGAAATTGGAGTCCCCGAAGATTGTGTTGATAGAATTGCTGAAAAATCAATGAAAGATCAAGCCTATGGACAAAATCCTAGAAAAGCAACTTTAGAAGAAATAAAGGAAATTACTCTAGCATCAATTAAAAAAGCTAGGTAATAGTAAATTTTAATGCTTGAAAATAAATCAGTTAAAGAAATTATTTCTTTAATTAAGAAAAAGGATGTTTCGGTAAAAGAAATAGTTGGCTTATATTTTGAAAGAATAAAAAAATTTAATTCATCTTTGAATGCTATTGTTTCAATTAAGGATGAAGAAGAAATAATTAAAGAAGCTGAGATTAAGGACAAAAATTTTGACGAGAACAAGCCGTTATTTGGCTTACCTCTTGCCTCTAAAGATTTGCTAGATGTAGTTGGATTTCCAACCACTTATGGTTTTCCTGGATATAAAGATTATTTTCCAAAAAAAAATTCTATAATTGTTGACCGTCAAATAGATGCCGGTGGAATAATAATTGGAAAAACAAACACTGCTGAATTAGGAGTGGGCGCTCATACAGCGAATAGATTATTTGGAATAACACCAAACATTTATGGAAATAGTCAATCATCTGGTGGATCAAGTGGTGGAGCTGGTGTTGCAGTTGCAGCAAATTTACTGCCATTTGCTGATGGTACAGATATGATGGGTTCTTGTAGAACACCTGCTGCTTATGCAAATGTCTATGGTTTTAGACCAACACCAGGATTACTTCCCGATTATAGAACAAATGAAAAAAAGAAAAATCTTCCGGTTATTTCAACACCAGGATGTCTTGCAAGAACACCTGATGATATGTCTATTCTTTTAGATGTCATAGTTGGAGAACATAAAGAAGATCCAATTTCTTTCAGTTTAGATAATTCTTTCAGTGAGGTTAATTTAAGTGACCATGAATTTTCAAAAATAAAAATTGGATGGTTATCTGACATGAATGGTAACTATCAATATGATCCTGAGATAATTGAAATATGTAACAAACAACTTAACAATCTTGAAAAGCATAAAGTTATAATTGAAAACTTAAAACCAAAAATAGATGCTAATAAATTATGGAATTGCTGGGGCACATTAAGAGCAAAAAGTATTTATGAGGATATTATTACAATGAATATCAAAGATGTTAACGAAATGACTCCACAGGCGTTATGGGAATACAATAAAGGTATCGAGCTCACAGAGGAAGATGTAAAATCTGCTCTTAACTTAAGAATTGAATTATCAAATGATGTAAATAGTTTGTTTGGTGATTTTGATTTTTTAGCTTTACCATCTCAACAATCATTTCCTTTTGATAAAAATTTAAGACACCCAGAAAAAATAAATGAAAAATTAATGGACACGTATCATAGATGGATTGAAATACATATATTCGCTAGTCTTTTTTACTTGCCATCAATTTCTTTACCTATTGGTTTTAATAAAGATGGATTTCCAATAGGTATTCAAATTATAGCAAAAGAAAAAGAAGATTTAAAAGTGATATCTTTTGCAAAAAGATATGAAGAAATTTTTAATTTTTCTAAAATTAAACCAAAATTAAACTAATGGTCAGACACAAACATCATTTTAAAATAGCTTTTGCGTTAGCAATAGCTGCTGGATCTTGGGGAGTTTATTGGCTACCTCAAAGAATTTTAGAAGATGGGGGGCTTACTGGAGGTTGGGGAACAATTTCTCAAATGATGATCGGAATTTTATTACTTACACCCATCTCTTTGTGGAGAAAGTATAAAGGTCGTACATCTGGTTTAGAAATTCCTTTTGTTGGTTTTTTAACGGGCAGTGGTTTTATATGTTACGCATTAAGTTTCTTGCTTACAGATGTTGTACGAGCATTAATCATGTTTTACATGATACCTGTCTGGACGACTATTTTTGAAATATATTTTTTAAAAAAAAGACCAGGTTTAGAAAGAGTTTTAACTTTAAGCTTAGCACTAGGAGGTTTGTGGGTAGTTTTTAGTCAATCTAACATTATACCGTTACCACAAAATGCAGGAGATTGGTTGGCATTGGTAGGTGGTGTGCTATTTGGGGCTGGGTTAGTACGTTTAGAAATTTCCAAAACAGATGGTGTCTTTCCAGTAATCTTTTCTTTCTTTGTTTATGGGACAATATTTAATATTTTTGCTGGCTTTATTTTAAAAGATTACTTAGGACCTATGCCACCGATTGAAGCTTTTACATCAATGTTTATTTTTTTAGTTCTTATTTCAGTATTTTATTTTATTCCTACCGGAGTAGTTATAATGTGGTCTCCATCTGTTTTAGGCGCAGGCCTTTGTGCAATATTATATTTAAGTGAAATAGTAGTTGGAGTTATATCAGCTGGAATTCTGACTGACGAAACATTTGGTTGGAGAGAAGTTGTTGGAAGTACAATGATTGTTGTAGGAGGAGTATTAGCTGTTGTTCTAGCACCAAAAGAAGAAAAATAGATGCTGTTTAAAGAAAAGTTTAAATCAAATTCAAAAATATTCTTAGATGGTGGAAATGGTTCCGAGATTGCAAACTTAGGAGGTGAGATGACACCAGCTTTTTCTGCATTAGCAACAATCACAGCACCAGAAATTGTAAGACAAGTTCATGAAAATTTTATGGATGCAGGCTGTGATCTTATTACAGCAAATACTTTTAGCACTACAAGACACAATATGAATAGTATTAACAAAGGTAATGAAACAAAAGAGTTTATTGTTAGATCTGTCGATATAGCCAAAAAGGCAATTAAGAATAAGGGGAAAGAAAATATAGTTGGAATAGCAGGGAGTATGTCGAATTTTTTCTCACTGAAGGAAAATGAATTTGTTCCAGATCCAAAGTACATACCTTCATTTAGAGAGGAAGAGAGAAATTATAAAGAGGCTGCTAAAATCTTAAAAGAAGAGGGAGTCGATCTTTTAATTCTAGAAATGATATTAGATATAGATCACTCAAAAATCTTACTTAACTCTGCATTAGAAACTGGTTTACCTGTTTGGGTTGGACTTAGTTGCTGTATAAGCAAGTTTGATAATAAGGTTATCGGAAGAAATTTTAGAGCTGAAAAAGAAAAATCACTTATTTATGATGAAAGTATATACAAAGAGCAACCAAAATTTATTCCTGATGATAAGATTGTTCTTTTAGATGATATTATGAAATCTCTAACAAATATCGGCGGAGATGTTTATGGTATTATGCATACTTGGCTTGTTGATGCCTTTGATGGATTGAAGGTGATTAAAAATAATTGGCAGGGTCCAATTATGTTTTATCCAGAGATACATAAGTTTGATACAAAAACACATAAGGCAACAGTGACATACGCTGAGGATGAATTTGCTGATGAATGTGGAAAACTAATTGATGACCAAATTCAAATAATCGGAGGGTGTTGTGGTGTCACAGATAATCATCTCAAAAAATTAATTTCAAGGTATTCTTAATTTTAATATTAATTGTTAACTAAGTTTATCAACATATTAATCATATCAACTTTATAACTCTCTTTTGTTGCAGATTTTGTTTCTAATACTGAAAAAAATGCTGCGACTTTGCCGGTTTTAAAATTTGTTGCCAAAAACTGACCTCCATATCCAGAGTGTCCAATCATGTTACCTGATACCATTGTTGAATTTGAGTAATACAAATATTTATTTTTTGATAATTCCATGTATTTAGGTCCTAAATTTTTAATAGTTTTGTCTAAAAAAGAAGGTGATCCAACTTTTCTATTTCCAACCCCCATACCTTTTCTTGCAAAAAGTAAACCCATTCTTAAAAAATCTCTTGTAATTAAACAACCACCACCAGACATCCATGGCATCCCATATCTATCAGAGGCAATATATAAACCTTCTTCAAAGCCAGCAGCTTCAACTGCCGATAAAACCCAATCTCTTAAAGTTCTTCCACTTACCTTTTCTACAATTAATCCAACTACATCAGTATTTGCAGATTTGTAAAATGCATATTGAGATCTATTTATTAAACTTTTGTTTTTAATTTTTTTGATTGTATTTAAATATTCTTCTTGGCTTAAATGATTTTTTAAATTTTTTGGTAGCCTCCAACCTCCAACAGGCTCATGTAAAAAGGAGGAAGAATATGCTTTAGTATAATCTTCGGTATAGGAATTTATAATATTCATATTCAAAACATCTTGTACTTTTGCATCAGCATAACCGCTTCCAATTTTAGGCAAATAATGTGAAACTTTTTTATTCAAATTTATTGAATTATTTTTCACAAGTTCACCTACAAATAAGTTAACAAACATTTTAGTTATTGACATAATTGTCTGTGGTTGATTTTTTTTGAAATCTTTAGCGTATTTTTCAAATAATATATTTTGACCTCTGCCAACGATTATTGAACAAAAAGATTTATTTTTGATCATTTTTTTTACCAAAGGTATTTTACCAATTTTATTATTGGGTTTTGACTTTAGTTTTAATACTAGATCAGATCTTAGATAAAGACTGTACCTATTTATTTTATGTAAATTTCTGTAACCAAATCTTCTAGTTTTTGGAAGATTCCATAAAGCCTTATTATCTCTAATTGTATTTATTTCAGGATTTTTAACAGAGGCTAATTTTTTTATTTTCAATATTTTAAAGATTTTTTTTGTTCGTATTTCTGGTGATATCCTTCTGCTTTACAATAATTTTTTTCCTTGGATATTTTTGTTGATACCTTACCATTTAATTTTTTGTTCACTTCATTTAATACTTTTTCAGCAATCTTTTTTTCTTCATCAGTATTATAAAATATTTCTGATCTATATTGAATTCCTACATAAGTACCTTGTCGATTTACTTGAGTAGAGTCGTGTAATTCAAAAAATAGATTTACCATGTCCTCATATGATTTTTCTTTTTCATCATATTGAACTTTCACAACTTCAATATGGCCAGTGTCACCACCGCACACAGCTTTATAGGTTACATTGGGATCATCTCCTCCACAGTAACCACATTCGGTAGAGATTATACCTTCAATACCTTCGTACTTAGTTTCATCCCAAAAACAACCAATACCGCCAATAAATGTCTTCATTATTTCTTAATTTATACTTTAGTTTTTTAAAATTGAAATGGCTTTAATTTCATCAACTCCTATTCCACAACAGCCACCTATAATTTGAGCTCCATCTTTAATCCAAGTTTTTACTTCATTTAAATAATCATTTGGAGTCATATCATCTATAAATCTCCAGTGTGGTTTTTCATAATATCCTTTATTTGGATAAGCTCCTAGAGCTCCATCAAAATTTTCTCTCGCAGTTTTTATTGCCTTACCTGTAGTTTTAATATCAGAGTGGGCTACTAAAATTGGACCGTTATGAATTTTTTTAAAATTATTTATAGATTTTTCAAAATTTTCATAGACGTGAGTATCAGAGTCAATTGTATCGTTGTACCCAAGCATTATTTGATTTTGATCATTCGTTACACACGATACCGACAACCAAACTGGTATACTTATCTTTGTAGAACAGTTTAACATTGTTTCCACAATATCTGCTTGAGAAGACATAGCCTCTAAAATAATTAAGTCTACTCCTTCACCTGATAAAATTTTAAGTTGTTCATCAAAGCCAGGTATCATTGCTTTAACTCCTAGTTTGTAAAAATTACCAAAAGTTGAAACGCTTCCAGCAAGAGCAACATCTTTGTTTGAATTTTTAATTGCATCTTTTGCAACTTGAACACTTTTTTTATTAAATTCCTCTATTAAGTCTTCATAACCATACTGTCTCATCGATATAGGTGTAGTACTATATGTATTTGTAGTTATTACATCAGCACCCGCATTTATATAATCTTCATGAATTTTTCTTACTAATTCTGGATTATCTACTGAGCATTTTCCACACCACATTTTTTCATCCATTTTAGCGCCATTCTTTTCTAATTCAGCACCCATTCCACCATCTAAAATAATAGTTTTTTTATTTTCTAATTTTTCATGAATTGATGAATAAGACATAGTATTATTCTTTGCTATTTGTGAAGGTGCAAATTTTATTTCCATCAAGATCACGTACATAAGAATAATAAACTCCTGATCCTTCTGGTCGTTCACCTCCTG
The DNA here is from genome assembly GCA_902577285.1 of uncultured Pelagibacteraceae bacterium. GTDB lineage: Bacteria > Pseudomonadota > Alphaproteobacteria > Pelagibacterales > Pelagibacteraceae > Pelagibacter. Next base: position 8,164 of record CACGYL010000001.1, read on the forward strand.
ATCCTTCGCTAGTACCTCCAGCTTTTAGACCTATTTCGTGAAATCTATCAACAACAACTCTTGAAGATGTTATAAATGATATTTGTGTTCCATTTCCAAAAGTTGCTTCTTTTTTATTAAAGGGTTTTGTAATGTAAAATTCTATTTCGTTTGTATCTTTTTTTCCATATGCTGCATAATCGTTCTCAACAGTTTCGTTTCTTGATAGTCCAATGACTTCCAAAACTTCATCATAAAACTTAATAGCAGCATCTAAATTATTTGTTCCCACCATTACATAACCAATCATCTCAACCTCAAATATCTTGAATATATTTTTTTAATTCCAGCCAGTAATTGCCTTAACCTCTAGGTATTCAGTAAACCCCCAAAGTCCACCTTCTCGACCGTTACCTGATTGCTTAAATCCTCCAAAAGGTGCTCCAGTGTCTGCTCCTTGGCCATTAATATAAACTGTCCCTGCTCTTACTTTTCTTGCCACTCTTTTTGCTTTTTCTTTATCCTCAGTTTGTAAATAGTTACCTAATCCGTAAGACGTATCATTTGTTATTTTAATTGCTTCTTCTTCTGTATCAAATGGAATGATTGAGAGCACTGGACCAAATATTTCTTCTCTAGCGATTTTCATATCGTTGTTAACATCTACAAATATTGTAGGTTTGACAAAATACCCCTTATTAAGACCATTTGGTAGATCGGGCCCTCCTGCAGCTAAAGTTGCACCTTCTTTAATTCCCTCATTTATGAGATTTACAACTTTATCATATTGAACTTTGGATACTAAAGGTCCAATGTGATCACCTTTTTTAGATGCCACATCTACTTTAATTTTATTTGCTTCATCTACAGCTTCTTTTACTGCTCTATCATAAATTGATCTTTGAACTAGCATTCGTGTTGGAGCATCACAAGACTGTCCAGTGTTACTCATTATACTTCTTACTCCATCTCTCACCGCATCTGGATACGAATCCTCAAAAACTATATTTCCACCTTTACCACCAAGCTCAAGAGTTACCTTTTTAATTGTATCAGCTGCATTTTTTTGTATTAGTTTTCCTGCTCTAGTAGATCCTGTAAATGAGACCATATCAATATCGGGGTGGCCAGATATATGGTTTCCAACTACTTCTCCATTACCATTAACTAAATTAAATACTCCTGGGGGAAAACCAGCTTCATCAATCATTTCTGCAAACAAAACTCCTGATACTGGAGCAATTTCAGATGGTTTTAAAATCATTGTACAACCAGCTGCTAGTGCTGGAATAACTTTAAGTACGATTTGGTTCATTGGAAAATTCCAAGGGGTTATTAGTCCACAAACTCCAATTGGCTCATATCTAATTTGGTTGTTTGATTTTGGATCAAACTGATGTTCAAAATTAAAATTTTTTAAAATATCTATTGTATTTCTAGATATATCTGCACCCATTTTAGTATGAATATCTGATGCAAAATCTAACGGTGCGCCCATTTCCATTGATTGTGCTTCAACCATTTCATTCCATCTTCTATTATAAATTTGATCAAATTTTTCTAATAATTTTACTCTCTCTTCTTTTGTAGTTTCTCTCCAAGTATCAAATGCAACTTTAGCAGCACTTATAGCTTTATCAGTATCCTCAATAGATCCTAAAGATATTACTGCAAAAGCCTCCTCAGTTGATGGATCAATTACATCAAAGTCATTAGGTTTGACTGGTGCAACCCATTTTCCGTTTATATAAAAATTTTTTTTTTCAATCATAATTGTACCTTAACATAAAATTTAAATTTCATAACCTTTTTCTTCAGGTTGATTATCAATCAACTCCTCTGGAAAACCTTTAGCTCTAAAATCAATTTTATTTAGATCTTCCATTCTTTTTACTATCATTGATGACCAGGCTCTTGAGCCATATTTTTTTTGGCCATCTTTAAAAATTTCAACTATCTTTGGAGAAATTTCTAAAGGTGCATTTAATTTTTTTGCGAGTTCATCGAATAGTCCTGTATCTTTTAAAACAAGATCCATTGTAAAATTTATATTATAAGAGCCATTTAAAATGACTTGGCTCTCAGTTTCATGAACAAATGAATTTCCTGATGATACGGCAATTCCTTTATAAGCTTTTGCAAGATCTAGATTTGATTTTTTAGCCACTGTCCATGCCTCTCCAAGAGCAACCAAATGTGTGGAGGCCAAATAATTTGTAATTACTTTAAGAACAGAAGCAGTGCCTAATTCTCCTGTATGTAATATTTTTCGCCCCATTACAGTTAAAGCAGGTAAAATCTTTTCGAATGCATCCCTTTCTCCGCCAACAAATATTGCTATATTTCCTGACGCTGCTCTATGGCATCCACCACTTACTGGACCATCTAGGGGTATTGCCTTTTTTTCAATTATTTTTTTACCAATCCTTTTTACCTCTGCCTCATCAGTAGTACTCATTTCCAACCATATTTTATTTTCAGAAATACCTTCTAGAATTCCATTTTGACCCTCCATCACTTCTGCACAAATTTCAGGAGAAGGAAGACAAGTTATTATTAAATCAACCTCCTCAGCTAGCTCTTTAGCCGAGTTTGCAATTTTAGCTCCCAAAGCTTCAAATTGTTTTGTTAAATTTTTATCTAAATCTCTAACTGTTAAATTAAATTTATTCCTCAACAAACTCCCAGCTAGTTTTCCTCCAACATTTCCTAAACCAATAAAACCTATATTCATTAATTTACCTCCTCTTTCTTTTTATATAATATCATTACGACACCAAATATTATTACTACTCCTCCAATAAATAATTCACTTGTTGGTTTCTCGCCTAATAAAAATATTGCTGCAAGCAATCCAGTCGGTGGTATACCCATAGTTACTATAGGTAACACTTTATATAACGGATTATTTTTTAGAACATAATAAAAGCATCCATAAGTTACAGGTTGCATAATAAATCCTATGTAAAATGCTATTAACCAATGATTAAACTTAGCAGTTGATAAATATGATATGGTATCACCTTCAATTACTGCAGAAATTAAAATTAAAGTGGGTCCAGAAAATAATGCAAGCCATGCAACTAATGCTAAAGGATTAATTTCTTTACTCAAAGGTTTAACAATTACTTGACCAAGTGCCCATATTGCTGAACCTAGAATAGTAAGAGCGATTCCAAATATTTTTCCATCTAAATTAGGTGAGCCAGTTAAAATGTAAACTCCAATAAAGGCAACTCCTATCCCAATCAAAGCTCTTAAGGTTGGCTTCTCTTTCAACATGAAAAAAGCAAATATTACTCCAAATGGAACTTCTGTTTGTACTAATAATACTGCCGCTGATGCATCTATAAAATTTAAACCAGTATAGGTAATACTGTATTGCAATGTGTTTGCTATAAACGAAGCAAAAAAGATTTTTTTTAAGAAACCTTTTGGAATAGGAAACCACCAAATTAAAATAGAAGCAGCAAAAATAAATCTTAATCCCATTAGAAGTATTGGAGGAAAAGACTCAAAAGCAGGTTTCGCAATTACAAAACCAAAACCTAAAAAGATAGGAACAAGTGATGCAACTAGAGTATCTTTAAAATTCATTCAATTCATTTAATATTAATGATTATTCTAGAACTTATGATATATTCACTTTTTTAAAATATGAATTCAACAAAAATAGAACCAAAATATATAAGTAAATCAAATCCACGAGTTGGCCTTATTGCTCTTGCAAGTGATTTTATGATTGAGAGAGATTTTATTAATGTAATAAAGGATAGAGAAATTGATTTTTTTGTTAATAGAATAGAGTGTTATAATCCTTTAACCAAAGAAAATCTGATTAAAATGTCAGATAAAGTAACCGATGTTGCAAAAGATATTCTTCCAGACCAAGATATAGACTGTGTTGTCTATGGATGCACTTCAGGAACAATAGCTGCAGGATACAATTCAATAGAACAAAAGGTAAAAGCAGCAAAACCAATGGCTGAGGTTACAACACCAAGCACCGCTGCTATAAAAGCTTTAAATAAATTAAATATACGCAAGCTTTGTTTATTTACTCCATACAGCAAAAAACTAAATGATGATGTTATAGAATATTTTAAATCTGAAGGATTTGAAATAACCTCAAATTCTTATTTTGATATAGAGTCAGACTACGATATTGGTAAAGTAGATCAAAATTATTTGTATGATGTGTTGTCTAAAATAGATTTAAATGGCGCGGAAGCATTATTTGTATCTTGCACAGCTTTACCTGTACTTCCAATAATTGATAAACTTGAAAAAAAATTAAATTCAATTGTTTTATCAAGTAACCAGGCTTTAATCTGGGATACACTTGTTAAAATAAATAAAGATAATCAAGTTGAGGGTTTTGGAAAATTATTCAGATAGAAAATAATGTCATTTAGTGAAGAGGAATATCAAAAAAGATTAAAAAAAGTAAAGTCAATGATGGAAAAAAAAGGCATTGAACTTTTAATTTCTCACGACACTAATAATATGAACTATTTGACTGGTTATGATGCTTGGTCTTTTTATTATGCTCAATGTGCAATTGTTCATATAAATGCAGATGAACCTCTTTGCTTTGTAAGAGCACAAGATGCTGGAGGCGCTTATATAAAAACTTATCTTAAAGATGAAAACATAATTGTGTATGATGAAAATTATATTCACACATGGCCAAAACATCCCTACGATTATTTAGTAAAAATAATTAAAGACAGAAAATGGGATAAACTTTCGATTGGTGTTGAAATGGATGCCCATTACTTCACAGCTTTCTGCTATGAAAAGATAAAACAAGGTTTACCAAACGCAAAAATTAAAGATTCAGAACGTTTAGTCAACTGGGCGAGATTTGCAAAATCTGATGCAGAAATAAAATATATGAAAAATGCTGCATTGATTTCAGAAAAAGGGATGAAAACTGCAATGGAAGTAATTAAACCTGGTGTAAGGCAATGCGATGCTGTTGGAGAGATACAAAAAACTTTATTTTATGGAACACCAGAGTTTGGAGGAGAATATTCGAGTATTGCAACACTTCTTCCAACAGGAAAGGGAACTTCAGCTTCACATTTAACTGCTACTCAAGATAAGTTTGTAGAGGGGGAAGCAACAATTGTAGAGTTATCTGGAGTTTACAAAAGATATCATGCTCCAATGGCAAGAACTGTTTTGTTAGGAAAACCCAATCAACTAAAAATTGATACGATGAAAAAGACTATTGAAGCTCTAGAAGCTGGAATTAAAGTAACAAAAGCTGGAAATACTGCAAATGATGTTGCCCAAGCATTTTGGGGAGTTTTAGACAAATATGGAATAGAGAAAAAGTCCAGAACAGGTTACTCAATTGGTATTGGTTACCCACCTGATTGGGGTGAACATACTTTGAATATATATAAAGATGAAATGACAGAATTAGTTCCAAATTCTTGTTTTCATATGATAGCTGTAATGCAATTTGGTGATTGGGGAGTTGAAGCATCAGAATCTATAAGAGTTACTAACAATGGATGTGAATTATTTTGTAATTATCCAAAAGAGTTACATATTAAGAGTTAATTAACTGTTGCAAATAACATAACTAAATGTTTTAAAAACTATCTTATGTCAAAAAAAGCTGATTTCGTAAAATTTGATAAAGTAGACAAAAGTTACGACGGTAAAGTGTTAGTAGTAAAAGATCTGAACTTAGATATTGAAGAAGGCGAATTTGTAACAATGCTTGGACCTTCTGGTTCAGGAAAAACCACATGTCTAATGATGCTTGCTGGTTTTGAAACTCCAACTAATGGAGAAATATTTTTAGATAACAATCCAATTTCAAATATTCCACCACATAAAAGAGGGATCGGAATGGTTTTTCAAAATTATGCTTTATTTCCTCACATGACAGTCTTTGAAAATTTAGCATTTCCGTTAAAGGTTAGAAAGATGTCTCAAGAGGATATAGAGAAAAAAGTCGACAAAGCTTTATCAATGGTCTCACTGGGTGGATTTGCAAACAGAATGCCAGGTCAACTGTCAGGTGGTCAACAACAAAGAGTAGCAGTTGCAAGAGCATTAGTTTTTGATCCTGCAGTGGTATTAATGGATGAACCTTTAGGCGCCTTAGATAAAAATTTAAGAGAAAGTATGCAATACGAAATTAAACACATTCACGAAAGTATTGGTGTTACAGTTGTTTATGTAACTCATGATCAAGGTGAGGCTTTAACAATGTCAAATAGGATTGCGGTATTTAATGATGGCAAAGTTCAACAACTATCAAGCCCTGATAAGTTATATGAGGAACCAGTTAACTCTTTTGTTGCAGAATTTATTGGAGAAAATAATACTTTTGGTGGAGAAGTTTCGGAAATTTCAAATGGAACATGTAAAGTGAAATTAGAAAAGGGTGAAATAATTGCCAATCCAATTTCTGTTAAATCTGTTGGAGAAAAAACTACAGTATCAATTAGACCAGAACGAGCTTTGATAAACCCTAAAGATAAAATGGATAATAATCAAAAAGGAAAAATCGAAGAGGTGATTTATCATGGGGATCATACTAGAGTTAGATTAAATTTACTTGGTAATTCAGAATTTATATTGAAAGTTCCAAATAGTTCTCAAAATTTAGATATAAAACTTGGTAATGAAATTAATATTGGCTGGAATAGTCATGACGCTAGAGCTTTAGACCCAAAATAACCTAAATTATTAGATTTTCGCCAAAATCACCTGTTGACTCTTATATTCTATGTTGCTGTACTCGTTTTTTATAAAAAAAACGTTTAAACGGAGGATAAATGAAAAAATTAAGTAAATTATTACTTGCTTTAACATTTGCAGTTTCTGTATCTACATCCGCTTTTGCAGTAGTTGTTGCATCATGGGGTGGAGCATACACAGAAAGTCAAAAGTTAGGATATGGTGATCCAACATCGAAGGCATTAGGTATACCAATCGAGTGGGTTGACTATTCAGGCGGACTTTCAGAAATTAAAGCTCAAATAGAAGCAGGAGCAATCACATGGGATATTATAGACGTATTCGCTTACGATACTATTAATGGTTGTGATGAAGGAATTTTTGTTGAATTTGATTTTGACAAAGACTTTCCACCAGCACCAGATGGTACGCCTGCAAGTGAAGACTTCTTCACTGATATGCCAAGTAAATGTGCGGTAGGAAATATTTTATATTCTTGGAACTATGCTTACAACAGTGATTTGTTAAAAAGCACTCCAACGACTTTAAAAGATTTCTTTAACACAAAAAGATTTCCAGGAAAAAGAGCTATTTACAAAAGTGCATTAACTAACTTAGAGATTGCATTAGCAGCAGATGGCGTAAAAATGGGTAAAGGTGGAGAATTTATCTACAAAAAATTAGAAGAGCCAGGATATGTTGACAGAGCAATGAATAAAATCAAAGCACTATGTGAGGATCCAAATGGCGGATGTGTATTTTGGTCAGCTGGAGCTCAACCACCAGAATTATTAATGAGTGGTGAAGTTGTAATGGCAACTGGTTGGAATGGTAGATTTTTCAATGCAGCTGTTGGAGAAGGTGCTCCAATAGTTCAAGTTTGGGACGGACAAGGTCTTGACTATGAATATTTTGCATTAGTTAAAGGTGGACCAAACCAAGAAGATGCTATGAAGGCTTTAGCAATGATGACAAGTACTGAGATGTTAGCAGGAAGTGCAAAATACATTGCATATGCACCATGGAGAAAATCATCAATTGCAGTTATGGAAGCAGGCGAGCCTTGGTATAAAGATGGAAAAACTAATATGGTTCCACATATGCCAACAGCACCAGCTAACCTTAAAAGATACTTCTTAGTAGACGCTGAGTACTGGGCTGATAACGGTACAGAGCTTGGTGAAAAATGGGAAGCTATGAAAGCTAGCATTAAATAATTAAAGTTTTAATCACTTTAATTTTATATTATATTAAGGGCGGTCGCATTGACCGCCCTTTTTTTTATGAGCTCAGAAACAGGAAAAATTTTAACAACAGATGGAATTCCTTTAGAGGAAAGTCTAAAACAGGCAGAAAAAAAAAATAAAATTAAGGCTTTTCTATTAGTTGCACCGTTATTATTATTTTTGATTATTACATACATGATTCCTATTGGTGATATGTTTTCAAGAAGCATAGACGATAAGATGGTTACTAATATGCTTCCCAAAACTTATAAAGCAATGGAGAATTGGGATGGAAAAGAATTACCCCCAGAGGAAGTTTTTGAAGCGTTTTACCTAGACTATAAAATTCTTGTTAAAAATAAAACCGCAGGGAAATTACAGACACAGCTAAACTATGAAAAAAATGGTTTTAAGAGCGTTTTAAAAAAACTTGCTAGAAAACAAAAGAAATTTGAGGAGGGAAATTACAAAGAACAAATAATGAAAGTTCATAAAAGATGGAGAAATGTTGAATATTGGAGAGCAATTAAAAGAAGAGCTCCATCTTATACATATTCAAAATACCTTAAAGGTGTAGACATGTACTCTAATGAAGATGGAAAAATTGTTCAAGTTTCTGAGGATAGAAGAATTCATAGAATATTATGGATAAGAACAGTGGAGGTAGCTTTTTTTGTTACTTTATTTTGTTTTTTGATGGCTTACCCAATTGCACATTTATTGGCAACTCTACCAATGAAATATAGTAATTTGCTGATGATCTGCGTCCTTCTTCCTTTCTGGACATCTTTACTAGTAAGAACTGCAAGTTGGATGATTTTGTTACAGCAACAAGGAATTGTGAATGATTTCTTTGTTTGGACAGGTCTTGTTGCAGACGATAACAGACCTGAGATGATGTACAATAAAACTGGAACTTACGTAGCAATGACCCAAATACTTTTACCTTTTATGGTTTTGCCTTTGTATAGTGTCATGAAAACGATCTCTCCAAGTCTTATGAGGGCTGGTAAGTCTTTAGGCGCAACTCCAGCGGTTGCATTTTTTAAAGTTTATTTTCCACTTACAATTCCAGGAATAGGTGCAGGTTGCCTATTAGTATTTATTTTAGCAATTGGATATTATATTACGCCAGCACTTGTTGGAGGTGCATCTGGAACACTTATTAGTAATCAGATAGCATATCATATGAAAAGTACTTTAGATTGGAGTTTTGCATCTGCAATGGGCCTGATGCTTTTAACGGGTGTGTTAGCAATATATTGGATTTATAATAAACTTGTTGGAGTTGATAACATCAAATTAGGTTAATTATGGCATTACCAAAATATACAGAACCACATTATAGAATTTGGCATTACTTTTATTTATTAATTTGTGGTTGTGTCTTTTTCTTTTTGATAGCTCCTTTATTTGTAATTTTTCCATTATCTTTCAATGCAGAAGAGTTTTTGGTTTTTTCTGATGGAATGAAAAGATTGGATCCTGATGCATTCTCATTGAGATGGTATAAGGATATGATTTATGGAACAAAAAATCCATGGGGTTTAGCTGCAAGAAATAGTTTTATAATTGCAATCTTTGCAACATTGGGATCAATTATTTTAGGTACTCTTGCCGCATTAGGTTTAAGCAGCAGACATATGCCTTACAAAGGTTTGATAATGGCAATTTTAATTTCACCAATGATAGTTCCGCTAATTATTTCTGGAGTAGCGATTTTCTTTTTTATGGCAAAGGTAGGTTTGGCAGCTACTCATTTAGGTATTATACTGGCACACATTATTCTTGGAACACCTTTTGTAGTAATAACTGTAACTGCAACACTTTCAGGTTTTGATCATAGCATTACACGTGCGGCCTCAAGTCTTGGAAGTAATCCATATAATACATTTATGAAAATTACTTTACCTTTGATATTACCCGGAGTTATTTCTGGTGGTCTTTTTGCTTTTGTGACCTCTTTTGATGAGGTCGTCGTTGTATTATTCTTGGCTGGCTTAGATAATACTACAATACCAATTCAAATGTGGACTGGACTAAGAGAGCAATTAAGTCCGACGATTTTAGCTGTAGCAACCTGTTTGATTATATTATCAGTATTGATTCTGTTAACCGCTGAACTTTTAAGAAGAAGATCTGAAAGATTAAGAGGAATTAATAGATAGTTTAATCTACAGTCTCAATTACTGTAGCTATTCCCATTCCCAAACCAATACACTGAGTAGATAGAGCATATTTTTTATTTTCTCTTTTTAATAAATCAGCTGCTTTACCAGTAATTCTTGCACCTGTTGCACCAAGTGGATGGCCAAGAGCAAGAGCTCCACCATCTAAATTAACTTTATCTTTATCTATACCTAAATCTTTAATACACGCTAATGACTGAGAGGCAAAAGCTTCATTCAATTCAACAATATCAATTTGGTCAGCTGACAAGTTGGCCCTCTTTAAAGCTTTTTTTGAAGCGCCAATTGGACCAAGGCCCATGTAATCAGGGTCACAGCCCTCGACAGCAGTAGAGATTATTCTTCCCAAAATATTTAAATTATTTTCTTTTGCATAATTTTCCTCACAAATTAAAGTTGCCGCAGCACCATCTGTTAAAGGTGATGAAGTTGCAGCTGTAACTGTTCCATTTTCATCAAAAGCAAGTTTTAATCCATCTAATTTTTCCATTGTACTATTTGGTCTAATGTTTCCATCTGTATCACAATCACCAATTGATACTATTTCATTCTTAAAATTCCCTTTGGTCTGAGCTTCGTGTGCTTTTTGATGACTTGATATAGCAAACTCCTGTTGTTCAATTCTTGAAATGTTATACTTTTTAGCAACATTTTCTGCAGTTGTTCCCATTGAAAAATAAACATGTGGATTATCTGTTTTACTTTCAGGGTAGGGGATTGGTTCAAAACCAGTATTTACTCTTGTCATACTTTCTACTCCCCCACAGACAAATACTTTTCCAGCACCTAATGAAATTTTACCAGCTGCGATATGAATAGCTTCCATTGATGAACCACACCATCTATCCACTGTCATACCAGAGGTTTTAACATTCATCCCACTTAGAAAAGTAGTTAACTTTCCAATATTAAAACTTTGTTCTCCTGTTTGAAATGCACAACCAACTACAATGTCCTCAATGTCATCTTTTTTAACATTTGATTTTGATACTAAATCTTTAATTACTTCTGCTAATAGATTAACTGGTTTTGAGTCAATTAAAGCTCCCTTTCTTGCCATAGTAAAAGGTGATCTTGAAAATCCTGCTATTACTGGTTTAAACATAATTTAAGTATAAGGTTAATCAGGAAATGGTAAAGAAGTTATAATGCCTTTTCTATTTTTTCCATTAAAAGTGTTTATAAAAACTTCATTCCCTATATCCCAAAAATCTCTACTTATCATTGATAAACCTATATTTTTCTTTATTCTCGGAGAATAAATTCCTGAAGCAATTTGACCAATTTTTTTATTGTTTTTTGAGTATACCGGCAAAGGAACTCCTGTTGGTTTGCAGGGATCGCCATCAAAAATTATTCCTCTCATCTGTTGTGTTATTCCTTCAGATTGAATCTTTCTCAAAGCATCTTTTCCAATAAAATCATGATCATCTTCTTGTTTACAATATTTCTCAAGATTGCATTCCAATGGGTTATTTTCTCTGGTGAAATCATTACCATAGGACATAAGTCCTGCCTCAATTCTATCAATTAAGTTTGGACATCCAGGAGATATATTAAATTTTTGACCATGATCCCAAATAATATTCCAAAGCTTTTCACCAAGTTCAATTTCATTAAAATGAGTTTCAAATCCTTTAAAATAAATTTCAAAACCATCTTGCTTACTATATCCAGACCTTGCGATTATTTGTTTTGTGCCCAAAAAGTCAAAAACTTTAAAATTGAAAAATTTTAATTTTTTTATGTCTTCACCAAATATTGAAATCAGTAGGTCTTCAGATTTAGGACCTTGAATAGCTAATGGATAAACATCTGGTTCTACTATTTCAACATTATATCCAGAACCTAATGCAATTCCTTTTGCCCAAAGCAGAATATCTGAGTCAGCTATTGAAATCCAAAACATGTCATCATCTAGTTTTAGTAAAACTGGATCATTAATCATTCCTGCAGTCTCATCTATTATTGGGATATAAAAACATTTTCCAGTTTCCATTTTTTTTATAGAGCGAGGTGTCATTTTTTGCACAAGCTTTGCTGAGTCAGGACCTGTAATTTGTACTTGTCTTTGACAAGATACATCCCAAACTTGAACCTGCTCTCTTAAATGCCAGTAATCTTCCTCAACTGTATTTTTAAATCCTTTCGGTAACAACATGTGGTTTACAACAGTAAAATCTGATACACCAAGTTCTTCAACCTTGTTTGTAAATGGAGTACGTCTTATACGTCTTGACATATTTAATTTAATATTTTTTTTATTTATTAAATTTTCTCTACTCATTTTATTTTGACCACCATACAGTGTAGCTGTTTTTTGAAATTATGATTGGTATATGATATTTTTTATTATTATCTTCCATTTTAAATTTAATATTTATTTCAGAAATAATTCTTTTCTCAGAAAAATAACCCCCAATTTTGCAAATCATTTCATATTCACACTTGGTATCATCATCACTTAGATCAAACTCTTTATGTATTCTACCTCCATCATCAGATTTAGTTTCAAAAAAAATTTCTTTATCTCCATTTTTTTTTATTTGATAAATTATTACATCGATATCTCCAGCATGAGATCCATTTGTGGCGTCTAATAAGTGTGATGAAAATATTGCCATTTTATTCTATTGACGACTTCTCTCTTTTACTTGCAACTGCAGAGACTATTGGGCTTAGTACTGGTTTTGCTTTGACATTTACACATGCAGGTTTTCCACTTTCCATTGCCCTTTTAAGCGCCGGTGCTAGCTCTTCTCTTTTATTAACTAATTCTCCATACCCTCCAAAACCCTCAAATATCTTATGAAAAGGGATGTCTCGAAAATCAGTTGCAACGCTTTTCCCACTTTTAAATAACCTCTCTTGTTGTTGCCCTATTGAGGCCAATCCACCATTGTTATCAATTACAACAGTAATGGGTTTTTTTTCATAAAATACACTTTCAATAGACATACCTCCTGATAAAAACGCACCATCTCCACTGATAAGAACAACATTTGAGTCTGGATTGTGATTTTTAGCAGATAAAGCAAACGAAACCCCAACACCTAACATACTAAATGTTCCAGGATGTAAGATACCTTTTAATTTTTTACCTTTTGCACCAGCAATATTAATTGCAATCTCTGACCAGAAATGGGTATTTCCTCCATCTATAACTAGCCAGTCATTTTCACCCATTGCTTCTTGGACATCTAATGAAAGTTGTAGAGGATGAATTTTACCACCATTTTTTTTTGATGCCTCAGCCTCAATTGCTAAATCTTTCAAAGATTTATCTACCCATTCTTTTTTCTTTTTTTTATTTTCTTCGAACCAAGTTGTATCTAAATTCCATTTATTATTTTTCTTTAAATTAGATAATGTATCTAAAAAAACACCAGGATCGCTTAGTAAACAAAAATCAGCTGCTCTATTAAGTTCGATTTCCTCATGGGAGCCATTAATACATATCAACTTTGTTGATTTTGGTATAAAGGGTGGATTTCCAAAATTCATTTGATTGTCTAAACGAGCTCCAATAACAAGTACTAAATCAGAATTTTGTAGTGCATATTCTGAGGGAGGATATTGGTGTATATCAGCTAATCCCATATAAGCATTTGCTTCCTCACCTAATAATTTTTGATGATATGGAACATTAAAAATTGGTATATTTAAATTATTACCAGCTGCTTCAAGATTTTTTTCTGAATGTGACCACCAAATTCCATGGCCACCTATTATAATTGGTTTTTTAGCATTACTAGCAAATTCTAAAACTTCTGATAGAGAATTTGGATCTGGCCAAGCTTTAGCTAAAGGTTTAGCTTTGTGAGAAAATGGTCTTTCTTCTAACCCTACTTCTTCAGCAAATGATGAAAACATAATATCTACTGGAAGACTAAGATGAACAGCTCCTGGATAACCGTTGGTAGCAATGTGATATGCTTTGTCGACAAATTCTCTTATTCTTGTACCATCGGTAATGCTCGCACTGTATTTAGTTAAAGGAGCTGCAATTGAAACATCATCTATTTCTTTAAAACCACCCGAACCTTGCCTTTTAAGACTACTAGAACCTGTAATATAAATAACAGGACTTCTCTCACCCCAAGCCTCCATCATAGAGGGAACTGCGTTAGTAAATCCCTCTGGTCCAACTAAGCATACTGATGGTTTACGAGTAATTCTTGTATTGCCATCTGCTAAATGACCTGCAATTTGTTCATGAGGTGTATTTATCACTTCAATTTGACACTCAGCAAATCCTTCAATTGCTGGATTACAAAAACCTCCTGCAAGAGTAAAAACTTTACTAATTCCCTTATCTTTTAAAGCTCTAGCTAATAACGCTCCACCTCTAATTTTATTCTCACTCATTTAGTAATTTACCTTATTAATAGTATTCTCTATTACTATCTCAGAAGTTACTTCATTAATATCATTTAAACCAACCAACCCTAGTGTTGTGCTAACTTCTTCTTTTATAATCTCAACTATTCTCCTTAATCCTTTTTTTCCATCAGCTCCCATTGCATACATAACAGGTCTTCCAATCATTGCATAATCTGCACCAAATGCTAGCGCTCTTACTATATCGCTTCCACTTCTTATTCCACTATCAAAGATTAAAGGAAAATTACTTCCAACTGATTTTCTAATCAAAGGAAGCATATTTATTGCTGCTGTGGCACTGTCTAATTGCCTACCTCCATGATTTGAAACTTGAATAGCATCCGCACCAGCTTCTTTTATTTTTATTGCGTCATCAGGAGACATTACTCCTTTAACAATAAGTTTGCCTTTCCATTTATCCCTTACTCTTTTAAGTGTGTTCCAATCAGTAGAACCTCTACTTTCTTTTCTTTTAAAGATTCCATCTCCACTTTTCGATGTTACATAATTCATTGGCTTAGGAATTCCACTTATCAAAGTTGATAGAGACCAAGTCGGATGACTTGCAAAATCAAAAAATTGTTTTGGACCTATCTTAAAAGGATAAGAGAAACCATTTTTATCATCTCTAGTTCTTCTAGATAAAACTGGCACATCTACAGTTAAAATTGCTACCTCATAACCAGTATTTTTTGCTCTTTCCAAAAGTTCCATCACGAAATTCTCATCTTGAAAAATATATAACTGCATCCACGAATGACCCTCTGAGAGTTCATACATCTTTTCTAATGTTGTGGTTGATGCCATAGAGACACAAGTTGGAATATTATTTCTTGCACTTTCAGCGGCTAACATAGAGTCTGCTCCTGGCCAAGACAAATTAGTCATTCCCATAGGAGCAAAACCAAAAGGAAAATTAAATTCGTATCCTAATAACTTTTTTTTAAGAGATCTTTTTTCAACATTTCTTAAAACTTTGGGCTCTAATCTAATTTGGTCTAGAGCTATACTGTTGATTTCAGCAAGCTTCTCATCTCCTGATGCTCCGTCAATAAAATCAAAAACTAATTTGGGAAGACGTTTACGTGATAGTTCTCTTGCATCTTTTATGCTAAAGATTTTTTGACTTGGTAAAATATTATCACTCATTGTTAATTTTAATATATTCTTTTAAGTTAAATTGTTTATTTTGATTAACAAAATAAGCATTATGACCTTTTCTAGAAGAATAAACCTCTGTTGGTTTTCCGTCAATAAAAAGTACTGCAACACCATCATCAACAGCAACACCATCTGGTAAAGTTTTGTTTTTAATATTTTCTCTATATTTTTCTGCTCTTTTTGAGTCTGAATAATGTGGTGTAAAACTTCCGTTTAATAATCCAATGCCATTCATAGATTTAAATCCAGGTCCATCTGAGTCAGTCAGAAAACAATCAAACCAACATGCAGCACCAGCACTTACACCTGATAGAATTATACCTGAATTGTAAACTTCTTTTAAAAGCCCAATTAAATTATTTTCTTTCCAATATTTGAGCATGAATTTTGTATTTCCACCACCTACATAAATTGCATCAAGATTTGAAAGCCAATTTTCAAAACCTTTTACGCTAGAGATAAGATTAAAGTGAGATATGTTTAAATCTAAATCTTCAAATCTTTTGTAAAATAATTTGGTTTTATTTGAGTCATCGTTACTTGCAATAGGTAAAAATCCTAATGAGGAATTTTTTTTGTTAATATGCTTTAAAATGAATTGGTCTTGATCATTATCTTGGTTGTGAGTAAAACCTCCACCTCCGATAGTAATTATTTTTTTTTTGATCTTCACTAATTATATTTTTAACAATTTGAATTTAAATACCAGGCCAAGGTTTAGGTTCATGGGGTATATTTCTGTCTATACCTCTTACTATTTCTCCCTGTTCATCATACATTGGTAATTTACAGATTTGACCTTTATGTAATTTTCCATCAGTGCATTTGACATCAACTATATCGCCTGGTCCATTTTCATTATTGTTGAGGCGCACTATACCAACACCACAAACTTGATAAGGTGACCATGTGCTAGATGTTATTTTACCAATCTCTTCTTCATTTAATTTAATACTCTCTCCCTTAATTGCAGTTCCAGACATAACCCGAATTCCCCAAGTCTTACATTTTTTCTCCGATGACATAAGTGCCTCTTTTCCAATAAAATTCTCTTTATCAAAATTTATAAATCTTCCAAGTCCAACTGAAAAAGGATTGGTATTTTTTGAAAAATCTTGTCCAGCAGACAAAAGTCCAGCTTCAATTCTTCGACATCTAAATCCTGGTGTAGCTACCAAAATCATACCTAATTTTTTTCCTTCCTCAAGAATATAATCTCCAACTTTCTCTGTTTCATTTTCAGGTCTAAAATAAATTTCCCAACCAAGTTCATTAGTAAAACCACTTCTGCTTACTATTACTTTTTGATCTAAAATTTGTAATTCTTTCCAATCAAAATATTTCCAATCATTTTCTGTAAAACCATTACTTAATTTTTCAAGTAGTTTCATGGACAAAGGACCTTGAACCTGGCTTACCCAAACATTTGGATCATCAATTTCTACATTAAAATTTTTAGAATGCGCTTTATACCAAGAAAATAGATCACCATCTGCTTGCGCAAACCAATATTTATCTTTATCAATTCTTAAAAGTATCCCATCCGTAATCATCCCGCCATCATGATAGCAAGCAAACTGATACGAACATCTTCCCACAGCAATTTTTGAAATATCTCTAGGAAATATTTTTTGTAAAAATTTAAGAGCATCTGGTCCTGATATTTCAAATGGGTGTTCTCCCGTATGCCTAAAAATAATTTCTCTCCTTGCCTTCCAATACATTTCCTCAGGACTAACATTAGATAATTTTTCAAGGGTTAATCTCCCTGCATAATTTGAATATTCCGGGTCATACGGCAATTCCTGATAAGTTAAGGGGTGAACTTGAATTGATCTTGCAAGTTCTAATGAATTTGAATTTTCAAGGCTAACAGGTTTTACAGTAAACCTATATTTATTGATTAAATCATTCATTATTTTTTAGATAATCAGAATACATCAATAAAACAAATAAAAAATGTCCATTTTGACTGTTGCTATATAAGTAGCTAATTGTTACCTTTTATTTTTTTAAAGAGAGGAAATTATGAAAAACATTTTAAAATTGATATCAATTTCATTGGTATCACTATTTGTGACATTTTCATTTGCCAATGCATCTAGTGGGGTTTTCAAGCTATCTCATGATCTTGGTTTTGGAAAAGATACAAATTTAGATGCAATTACTAAAGGAAGACTATTTCAAGTAGTGATAATGACTCAAAATCGTCTTGTTAGAAAAGATCTTAAAGGAGTTACTTCTCCTGAGTTAGCTACTGACTGGTCAGGTAACGCAGATGCAACAGAATGGACTTTTAACTTAAGAAAAGGTGTTAAATTCCATGACGGATCTGATTTTGATGCAGAGGATGTAAAATACTCTTTAATGAGAGTTAAAGATCCTGAGATTGGTTCGCCTGCTAAAAAAAGCATGAGTGCAGTAACAGACATAGAAGTTGTTGACTCACACACAGTAAAAATAAAGTTGAATACATCATTTGCAGATTTTCCACTTTTATTAACTGATTATAGATTAAGAATGATACCAAATGGATCAGGTGATACTATTGGAAAAACAGGTATTGGAACTGGACCGTTTATAGTTGATAAATTCGATGCTGAGGGAACAACAATTCTTAAAGCAAACCCAGATTATTGGGAAGGAGCACCAAAACTTGCTGAGGTACATGTAATTGCTATCCCAGATGGTCAAGCTAGAATTCAAGCTCTACTTACTGGTCAAATAGATATGAATAGATATGTTCCATTCAATCAGAAAAAAATATTTGATGGTAATTCAAAATTTAACGTTTCAGTTATACCAACAGGAAACTGGAGAGGTATGGTAATGAGAACTGATGTTGCACCTTTTGATGATCCTAGAGTAAGAAAGGCTGTTAGAATAGCTGTAGATAGACAAGAATTAGTTGATCTAGTTATGGCTGGAGCAGCAACAGTGTCTTGTGATACCCCTGTTGCACCATCAGATCAATATAGAATGAAAAAAAGTTGTCCACCACAACCAGCTACAGCAAAAAAATTACTAAAAGAAGCTGGATATCCTGATGGTATTGATATGACAATTCACGTATCTACAAAAGAACCAACATGGCCAACTATTGCTGAAGTTTTGCAACAACAGCTTGCAAAAGCTAATATAAGAGCAGATATTCAAATGACACCATCAAAAAGTTATTGGAACGAAACTTGGATGAAAAAGGCTGTTGCAATGACACGTTGGAATGAAAGACCAGCAGATAGTATTTTGCACGAGGCTTATCACAGCGAAGCAAAATGGAATGAGTCATATTATAAAAGTGCATCTTTTGATAAGAATTTAGCTGAAGCAAGAGGTGAGTTAAATTTTAGCAAAAGAAAAGCAGCATATATTAATGCTCAAAAAACATTATGGGAAGAGTCTGGAACAATGATTCCTTACCATGTGTCTAGACTTGTTGTGACGTCTTCTAGAGTGAAAAATCTTGACGAAGTTGAGTATTTTTCAATTAGATGGCACACACTAAGTGTCCAGTAATAATTTTTGTTTTACAGGCCTTTAATAAGGCCTGTAAAACCTCTTTCATTTCTAAATAAATAATTTAAAATTTAAAATTCTTATGCTTTTTTTAATTATAAAAAGAATTTTGTTAGGTTTTATTACCTTATTTATTGTTTCTATAATTACGTTTGTAGGCACAGAAATTTTACCAGGGGATGCATGCACTACTTATTTAGAAAGACAAGCTTTTGGTGAGCAATTAGAAGCTTGTTACAGAAGACTTGGTTTAAATGTTCCAGCTTATGAGAGATATGTATCGTGGGCATTAAATGCTATTCAAGGAGACTTCGGTTATTCTTTAAGTGGAGAGATGCCAATCAAAGAAGTTTTGGGACCTAGAATTAAAAATTCACTTGTATTGGCATCAGCTGCAATTTTTATAGGTATACCAATAGCCTTAATTTTAGGAATTATTACTGCTCTGTGGAGAGACAAGTTACCTGATGTTGCAATATCAACAGTAACCATATTTGCTATGACTATTCCAGAATTTATAAGTGCTACTTTGTTGATCTTAATAATTGCAATATGGTTAGAGTGGTTACCCGGTATAGTAATAGTTCCAACAGATGTCTCTTTCTTAGAGTTGCTGCCAAATATAATTTTACCAGTGGTTGCTATAGCTATGATTATGACAGCTCATATGGCTCGAATGGTAAGGTCAAGTGTAATTCAAGTAATGGCAAGTGAATATGTTCAAATGGCAATTCTTAAAGGAGTTCCTTATTGGAAAATGGTTTTCAAACATGTTTTACCAAATGCATTATTACCTGCGATTAATGTCGTAGCCTTGACTATTGCATGGCTTTTAGGTGGAGTTGTAGTAACCGAAGTTGTATTTAATTACCCTGGTCTTGGAAGACTAGTAATTGAGTCAATTTCAAACAGAGATTTACCAACAGTTCAAGCATTAGCAATAATTCTTGCATCTATCTACGTAAGTATAAATTTATTAGCTGATCTATTGACACTAATACTTAATCCTAGATTAAAAACTTTACAGATAAGAAAATAATATGAAATTGGATAATATTTACAAGGAGGAGAAGAAAAGTGCTATTGCAAAACTATCTGAAATTATAATTACAATGGCTTCAAGACCATCTGGACTTATCGGTCTTAGTATTTTAGTTTTTCATATAATTCTTGCATTTATAAGCCCTTATATTGCTCCTCATGATTTTAAAGCTATTGATCCAACATTAATGCTTCAGGCTCCTTCAGCTGAGTATTGGTTTGGAACTGACGATCTTGGAAGAGATGTTTTTACGAGAACAATTTTGGGAGGAAGAACAGCTCTCACAATAACTTTCTTTGGATCATTAATAGCATTACTGTGGGGTGGTCTTTTAGGAATATTTTGTGGATTGGTTGGAGGAAAAATTGACGATGTAGTTATGAGAATTGTAGATGCATTCCTATCTATTCCATGGATATTAGCAATGTTATTAATTGTATCTTTGTTAGGGACATCTACTGAAGTATTGATACCTGCCTTAGGATTTTTTTATGGTAAAGGAATTGTAAGAGTTGCAAGAGCAGCAACACATGATGTTATCGCAAAAGACTTTATAGTCTCTGCAAAAGCGAGGGGACATAGTAATTTTTCAATTATTTGGAATGAAATAATTCCTAATGTAAGAGACGCAATATTAGTTGAAGGTGCAATGCGATGGTCATGGATGTTGCTTGGATTTAGTTCTCTATCTTTTTTAGGTTTTGGGGTTAGTCCTCCAACTCCAGACTGGGGATTAATGATATCAAATGCAAGAGGGTTGATGTCTTTTGCTTATTGGGCAGTAATAGCACCAATTGTTGGATTAAGTAGTTTAATTATAGGTATTAATTTAACAGCAGACGCTTTTGCAAAAGCTTTAGGAATAGATAGATCAACTAAAGCTCCCGTTTAATTATGACTGATATAATTCAAAAAGTAAAAAACTTATCTATTGGATTTAGAAGTAAAAAAGGCGATGAAATCTTAATTTTAAAAAATATAAGCACAAATATCAAAAAGGGTGAAACAGTTGGAATAGTAGGGGAATCTGGTTCAGGAAAAAGCACATTAGCATTAGCAATGATGGGATATGTTAAACATGGACTTTATACCATCGGAGGGGAATGTCAGTTTAATTCGTCAAATCTACTGAAAATGAAAAGTAAAGATCTAGAAAAAATTAGAGGCAGAAAGATAGCAATGATCCCACAAAATGCAGGTCAAGCATTGACACCAAATTTAAAAATAGGTTATCAAATTGATGAAGCTTTGCAATTACATTCTGATTTAAATGAAAAAGAGAGAGAAAAAAAAATTTCAGAACTATTGAATAAAGTTAGACTTCCCTCACCAGAAACAATTGCCCTTAGATATCCTCATGAACTTTCAGGAGGACAACAGCAAAGAGTTGCTGTAGCTATGGCTTTAGCTGGAACTCCGGATTTACTTCTTTTAGATGAACCAACAACTGGACTAGATGTAACAACTCAAGCTCATGTATTAGAACTTCTCAATTTTATTGCAAAAGATACTGGAACATCTATGGTTTATGTGAGCCATGATCTTGGAGCTATTGCTCAAGTGAGTGATAGAATTATTGTTATGTATTCAGGAGAAATTGTTTTAGAAGGCCCTTCAAGAGATATCCTAAAAAGACCCATTCATCCTTATACTCATGGATTACTCAAATCTATCCCAAAATTATCTTTAGCTGGCCTTCCTGAGTCAATGCCAGGTAGTCAACCTCAACCAGGTACAATTCAAAGTGGTTGTAGTTTTTTTGATAGATGTAATTTTTCAGATGAGAATTGTAAAAATAATTCTCCTCAATTAGAATTTTTAAAAGACTTAAATACTAGTGTTAGATGTTTTAATTATGAAAAACTTATAAATGAAAATCAAGTAAGCCAAACAGTTAATAAAATTAAGAATAAATCACAAGATAAAGAAATATTAAATTTATCAGAAGTATCTATTAGTTATGCTAAACAAAAACTTTTAGATCAAATTTTCAATAGAATTTCTGATGACAACCCTACAGTTAAAGACATTAATATAAATATCAAAAAGGGAGAGACGATAGCGTTAGTAGGAGAGTCAGGAAGTGGAAAATCAACAATTCTCAAATCAATTGCTGGTCTACTTAGAACTAAAGATGGTCTAATAAGGTTTGATGAAAATAGAAATTTATCATCTGATTTGAAAGAAAGAGATCCAAATGATTTAAGAATTATTCAATTAATATTTCAAAATCCAGATGAGTCTTTGAATCCAAACCACACAATAGAAGAAATTATTGCACAACCATTAAAATTATATTTTGGATTAAAAGGTGAAGAATTAAAAAAAAATATTATAGACCTATTACAAAAAGTAAGACTTGGAGAATTTTATACCTCTAGATATCCAAGACAACTATCTGGCGGTGAAAAACAAAGAGTAGCGGTTGCAAGAGCTTTTGCTGCAAAACCAGATATTATTTTATGTGATGAGGTAACATCTGCTTTAGATGTTTCCGTGCAAGCTGCTGTATTAAATTTATTACAACAACTAAAAGAAAATTTTGGAACGACATATATCTTTGTATCACATGATTTAGCTGTTGTCAGAGCAATTAGTGATAGAGTAGCAGTCCTTTATCAAGGAAGACTTTGTGAAGTTGGACCTTCAAATGATGTTTACAGGTTTCCATCTCACCCTTATACAGAAGTTTTGTTGGGCGCTGTGTTAGAGCCAGATCCAGACATAAAACCTAAATTAGTTGCTGAGGATATTGTTGAAGAGAGACCTCCCGAAAAAGGCTGCAGTTTTCAAGGCAGATGCTCCAGAATTGTTGGAGATATTTGTAAGAAAGAAATACCACCATGGCAATTAACAGATAGTGGTAACGCTATCAGATGCCATATACCTATTAAAGAATTACAAAAAGAACAATTTTAAAATATTAAATTTATTATTTTAAAAAATATTTATTTATGCTTAAATAATATTTTATGAAAAATAATTCTACATTAATAAAAAATTTACTTTCAGATTATAGAATAAATGTCTTTTTTCAAAATATTTCTTTAATGTTGATTGGTACATTAATTTTAGCATTTTCATCAAAAGTACAAGTGCCATTCTGGCCAGTACCAATGACTATGCAAACATTTGCAGTATTTATAATTGGAATGACATATGGTTCTAAATTAGCTTTCTTTACACTTATACTTTATTTATTCGAGGGAGCTATTGGACTCCCAGTTTTTGCTAAAGGAGGAGGATTACTTTATTTAACTGGACCTACTGCAGGATATCTTTATGGAATGACAATCGCAGCAGGGGTTATTGGTTATTTAGCTGAAAGAAATTTTAACGACTCATACTTTAAAAGTTTAATTTCACTACTAATTGCAACTTCAATTATTTTTATAGTTGGGGTGGGTTATTTAGGCTCAGTTATTGGATATGACAAGGCACTTGCTGGTGGTTTATATCCTTTTTTACCAAGTGAACTGTTTAAAATTTCACTAGCTGTTGCAATTATTCCTTCAATTACAAAATTTATTAGATAATTTTTTAGAGCTATTTAACGGCTTTAAGTTGCTCTTAAAGTAGTTTTTTATTATAAGCATTTATTCTCATTATGAAAATTAATAAAGTAGTTGTAATAGGTTCAGGGACGATGGGGAGTGGAATAGCTGCTCAACTATGTAATGCTAATGTCCCAGTAACATTATTAGATTTAACAACAGAAATATCTGAAAAGGCTAGAGAAAGAATTCTAAAATCAAGACCTCCTTTATTAATAGATAAGTCAAAAATAAATAATATTAATGTTGGTAACATAAATGATAACTTTAATGAAGTTAGTGAGGCTGACTGGATTGTTGAAGCTGTTGTAGAAAGAATTGATATCAAACATAATATTTATAAAAAAATTTTTAAAGAAAGAAAAAAAGGGTCAATTGTATCCTCAAATACATCTTCTATTCCAATCAAAGTACTTTCGGAAAAACTTTCAAATGAAGAAAAAAAAGACTTTTGTATAACTCACTTTTTTAATCCAGTCAGATATATGGATTTATTAGAAATTGTAAAAAATGAAAATAATGATTTAGAACAGATAAATTCACTTAAAAATTTTTGTGAAAAAGATTTAGGAAAAGGAACTTTAATTTGTAACGATACGCCAGGCTTCTTAGGAAATAGGATAGGTGTCTATGCTATGCAAGTGGCAATGACAGAGGCTTTTAAAATGAAATTAACAATTGAAGAAGCGGATGCAGTTTTTGGTCGACCAATGGGAATACCAAAAACAGGTGTTTTTGGACTTTATGATTTGATTGGTATTGACTTAATGGCTGATGTTTTAAAAAGTTTTATAAAAGAACTTCCTGAATCAGATGATTTTCAAGTTGTTGCTAAAGAAATACCACTTGTAAAAAAACTTATCGAAACTGGTTACACAGGAAGAAAAGGTAAAGGTGGATTTTACAGAATGAATAAAACTGATGGTAAAAAAGTTCTAGAGGGTATCAATTTAGAAACTGGTGAATATTCATTATCACATAAGTTTAATTTAGGATCAGAAAAGATGGATATTGTTAATTTAATCAATAGAAAAGATAAATATGGAGAATATGCTTGGTCTGTAATCTCAAAAATTATTAAATATTCATCTTCATTGGTTCCAGGGATAACTGACAAATTTAATGATATCGATGAAGCAATGAGACTAGGTTTTAACTGGTCTAAAGGACCTTTTGAAATGCTAAAAGAAATTGGAGTAAAAAATTTCTTTGAGAGAATAGATGCTTTTGAAAATAACAAGTTTCTTGAGGATTTATCGAAAAGTAAGGATGAAAACTTTTATGGAGAAAGACAACAATATACTGATCTAGAAACCCTTGGAAAAATTAAGCCGAGAGCAATCAAATTAGATAAAAACAATTCAGCTGAAATCTATAGATTTAATGATTTTAACATAGTTGAATTTACCACAAAAGCTAATGCACTAGATTATGACTCAATGGATAGTTTAAAAAATGCAACTGACAAACCCCTTATAATTATAAATGAGGCAATGCAGTTTTCTGCTGGAGTAAACTTATCTTATACAATGAATTTTGCAGATAAAGGTGATTTCAAGTCTATCGAGAAGTTTGTTAAATATTTCCAAGAAACCTGTAAACATTTAAAGTATTCGAAATTTCCTGTTGTGTCAGCTCCATCTGGTTTAGCATTAGGTGGTGGTTTTGAAGTTTTATGTCAAAGTAATTTTGTAGCTTCTCATACAAATATTGTTGTAGGTCTAGTAGAAACAATGGTCGGATTAATACCAGCCGGTGGTGGATGTAAGGAAATGTTGTATAGGTGGTCTCAAACCGATGAAGCAAAAAATGATCCTGATTATGCACCTCTTAAAGTATTTGATATTATTGGTTACGCAAAAACCGCAACTTCTCCAATTGAAGCTGAGCCATTAAAATACTTAAGACCGGAGGATAAAAAAATAATGAGTAGAAATAGTTTATTATCAGTTTCAAAAGAAATTATTAAAAATAACAATGATTTTACTCCTCCAACTGAATGTACCTTTAAACTTTCAGGAAAAAATGTTTACGAAAAAATGGTAAGAATGTTAGAAAAATTATACAATGAAAAAATTATTCTTGATCATGGAATGGAAGTTGGAAAAGAGTTAGCCAAAGTTTTGAGTGGTGGTGAGACTAATTTAGAAAATACTCTATCTGAGGATGATCTATACAAATTGGAATTAGACGCTTTTATGAGGCTAATAGAGACAGAAAAAACTCAAGATAGAATTAAACATACATTGAAAACTGGTAAACCTTTGGTAAACTAGCATTATGGCAAATAGACCAACAAAAAAACAAGTAGATAACGCCACAAAGATATTGATATCTTGGAAGAAAAAAATGCCATTTTATTATGCTGCAGCTATTATAATTGCTTTTATAATAATTCTATTTTCTTCAAATTCGAATAAAGAGCTTTCTATGCATCAACAAAATATCATTGATTTTAAAAAAGCAGCTGAATTTATTCATAGAAATAGCTCGAAAAATTGAAAGATAAAAATAAAAAACCAATCCAACCAGTAAGTGGAACAAAAGTACCTAGATACGCAGGACCATCGACATTTGCCAGATTGCCTGAATTAAGAGATGTAGAAAGTTGTGATGTAGCAATTGTGGGAGTGCCTTTTGACTCTGGAACAAGTTATAGACCTGGTGCAAGATTTGGACCACAGAGTATACGACAAGCATCAAGGCATTTAAGAACAAATTATCATCCAAGCTATGATGTTGAGCCTTTCAAAGTGCAGCAAGTTGCAGATGCCGGAGATATTGCATGTAATCCGTTTAATATTGATGAAGCAATTAAACAAATTGAAGTTGGTGCTACGGATTTATTAGATAAAGTGGGTGGAATAATTAGTTTAGGTGGGGATCATACCATTGCAGTTCCATTGCTAAGAGCAGCTAATAAAAAGAATAATGGACCGGTATCGTTAGTTCATTTTGATGCACATTTAGACACTTGGGATACTTATTTTGGAGCTCCATATACTCATGGAACTCCTTTTAGAAGAGCACGTGAGGAAAATTTATTTTTAGATGATGCTTCCATGCATGTTGGTATACGTGGTCCACTTTACAGCAGAGATGACATAAAGAATGATGAGAGTTTTGGTTTTAAAATAATTCATTGTGATGAATTTCAAACAGAAGGAACTGATAAAATTGCAGAAAGAATAAAAAAAAGAGTAGGAGATAATGCTTTATATTTATCTATTGATATAGATGTATTGGATCCTGCATTTGCTCCAGGGACAGGAACGCCCGAAATCGCAGGTATGACAACAAGAGAAATGGTAAATGTTTTAAGAGGATTATCAGGTTTAAATCTTATTTCTGCAGATGTTGTAGAAGTTTCTCCGGCATATGATCATGCTGAAGTTACTTCTCTTGCAGCTGCTACCATTGTTTACGAATTAACAAATTTATTTGCAAAATCATAAATAAAGGATAGTTTGCGCGCATGATTGAAAAGAAAAAATTTTATATTAATGGTTCATGGGTTGCATCAAAAAATAAAAAAGATATCCAAGTAATTAATCCTGCAACTGAAAAAAGTTGTGCAGTAATTTCATTAGGGGGCAAAGAGGATATTAATGATGCAGTATTAGCTGCTAAAGAGGCTTTTAAAACTTGGGGATTTTCCTCAAAACAAGAGAGAATTGAATTATTGGAAGACTTTTATGTACTTTATAAAAAAAGATGGAGCGATATTACAGATGCAATTATTCAAGAAATGGGCGCGCCAAAAGATTTTGCCTCAAAACTTCAAACAGGAACAGGTGCTAGCCACACAAAATCTTTCATTCGTTATTTAAAAGAGTTTGAGTTTGAAAAACCACTTGGTGAACACGCTAAAAATCAAAGATTAATTTATGAACCAAAAGGTGTTTGTGCATTAATTACTCCTTGGAACTGGCCTATAAATCAAGTTACTTTAAAAGTAATCCCTGCTTTAGCATCTGGCTGTACTATGATTTTAAAACCTTCTGAATTAGCTCCATTATCTGCAATGATTATTGCAGAATTAATCGATGAAGCAAAGTTTCCAAAAGGTGTATTTAATTTAGTAAATGGAGACGGCGCAACTACCGGTGATGCATTAACAAGTCATCCTGATGTAAATATGATTTCATTTACCGGCTCTACAAGAGCAGGAGCATTAATATCACAAAATGCTTCTAAAGATTTTAAAAGATTAAGTTTAGAATTAGGGGGAAAAGGTGCAAATATTATATTTAAAGATGCAGATTCAGAGGCTATTGAGAGAGGTGCTTTTAGATGTTTTAGAAATTCTGGGCAATCCTGCAATGCACCTACAAGAATGTTAGTTGAAAAAACAATTTATGACGATGCTATTGAAAGACTAAAAAAGTATGCAAGTGAATTTAAAGTAGATGATCCAAATAAAGAAGGTGAACATATAGGTCCTGTAATTTCAGAAGTCCAATTTGATAAAATTCAAGGTTTAATCCAAAAGGGAATAGACGAAGGAGCAAAGTTAATTGCTGGGGGCACAGGAAAACCTGAAGGATTAAAAGATGGTTATTATGTAAAACCTACAGTATTTGCTGATGTTAATAATGATATGGAAATTGCAAGAACGGAAATTTTTGGTCCAGTTTTATCTGTTATTCCATTTGAAACTGAGGAAGAAGCTATCCAGATTGCAAATGACACTGATTATGGATTAACAAATTATATTCAAACTCAAGATAATGATAAGGTACAAAGGGTTGCGAGAAAACTTAGATCTGGAATGGTAGACGTTAATGGGGCAGGTATTGCGGTTGATGCTCCCTTTGGAGGATTTAAACATTCTGGAATTGGCAGAGAAGCTGGAAAAGAGGGTTTGCTTGAATTTTTAGAAGTTAAATCTGTTGGTGGTTGGAATTAATTCAAAGACTTATTTTTTATACCATCTAAAAAACTAATACATTTTTTTATTTCATTAAGTTTTATAAATTCATCAATCTTATGCGCTTGCTTAATGGATCCTGGGCCACACACAACTGTACTTATTCCTATTTCTTGAAATAACCCTGCTTCGGTTCCAAAAGAGACTACTTCTCTCGAATTATCTCCAGTTATGCTAGATACAAATTCACATGCCTCAGAATTTGAAATTCTATCAAAACCAGTTATCTCACCAATGATATGTTTTTTTATACTGGATTTTGGATATATCTTTTTCATTTCTGGCAAAAGAGTCTCTTTAGTAAATTTATCTATTTCATGATTTAAAAAAATTCCATCTTCTTTCACAACAGGTCTCGTTTCCCAGTTTACATGACATTTGTCAGCAATTACATTATGAGCAATTCCACCAAATATTCCACCAACTTGCAAAGTTGAATATGGAGGATCAAAGATAGAGTCTTTTAATTCTCTCTCTTTCAATTTTTCTTTTAATTCGAGAAGTTTATTTACATATCTTGCAGCAAATTCAACTGCACTTACACCTTTGTCTGGTTCCGAACTATGTCCAGCAAGACCTTCAAAGTAGGTAGTATATTCATAGCATCCTTTATGTGCATCAATAATTTTCATATTTGTTGGTTCACCAACAATACAAATACAATCTTTAATGCCTCTTTTTTTCAGTTCTGTAATCAAAATTGGTGCACCCTTGCATGCTGTTTCTTCATCAAAAGTGAGTGAAAAATGAATATCTCTATCCAAATTTGATGAAGAGAAAATTGGTGCGTAAGCTAATGCACATGCAATAAAACCTTTCATATCACACGATCCTCTACCAAATAATTTATCTTCCTTGATTGTTGCATCAAAAGGGTCTGTTGCCCAACCTTTTGAAACTGGAACAACATCTGTGTGTCCAGATAAAATAATAGGTTTTTTATTACTTTTTTTTTTTGCTTTTAAAGTTGAGAAAAGATTTACTCTTTTTTTTTCCTCATCATAAGTTTTAAAAGAAATAGCCCCTAAAGAATTTAATATATCATCACAATAATCTATAAGTTGGTTATTATCTTCACCAGATACTGTTTTAAATGCAATTAAATCTTTCAGAATTCTTATCGAATTATTATATATATCCTCTAAATTATTTCCTGTACTCATCAGTTATTAATTATATATTAAATTTATGAAAGAACAAATAACATACGATACATATGATAAAGTAGACATTAGGGTAGGAACAGTAATATCAGTAAAAAAAAATGAAAAAGCTAGAAAACCATCACTAGTTGTTGAAGTAGATTTTGGAAAAAAAATAGGGGTTAAACAATCATCTGCACAGATAACTCATTATTACAATGAGGAAAACTTAGTTGGAAAACAAGTTATAGGAGTTTGTAATTTTCCTGAAAAAAATATAGCAGGTGTTGTTTCTCAAGTTTTAATTCTTGGCTCCATTGATAAGGATGGAAAAGTTGTCCTTGTTCATCCATCTCAAAACGTTGAAAATGGTTTGCCTGTAGCATAGTAATGCATCCTGAATTGCTGTCTCTTTGTTTATTTATGTTTGTGACAAGCTGTTCGCCTGGACCAAATAATATTGTAGCGTCACATTCAGGATTTAATCATGGGTTTAAAAAAACAATTCCTTTAATGTTAGGGGTGATTTTTGGTTTTACATTCATGTTGGCAGTTATAAATTTTGGCTTAATAAATATTTTTAAGCTTTATCCTATTATTCAAAAAGGTTTAATATTTACTGGTACAGCATTTTTAATTTATTTGTCATATAAGATATCATTCTCCAAATCTTCAAACGAAAATGAAAAATTAAGACCCGTAAATTTTATGGAAACTTTTCTTTATCAATTTTTGAATCCAAAAGGTGTGATAGTTGCAATAATTGCGGTTTCAACATATGTAGAATCAGGTAGCAATTTCATTTCTTATTCAATTTGGTTATTAAGTATTGCTTTCATATTTGCAGTTATTAGTATTATTTTTTGGACAATAATTGGAAAATTTATGAGGAAATTCGCGACAAATGAGAAATTTATTAAATGGTTTAATTATGTTATGTCGGCACTCTTACTAAGCTGTATAGCAACTTTTTATTACTAGTATTATGAAGCCTGGAAATCAAAATTCGTTCAACTCACTAAAAGAAATTAATATAAATGGGAAAAATTATTCTATTTATTCTTTAAAAGAGGCTGAAAAAAATGGCCTAGAAGGCATTAATAAATTACCAAAATCAATTAAAGTTTTACTTGAGAATCTTCTAAGATATGAGGACAATATCACTGTAAATAAAAATCAAATATTATCAATCAAAGATTGGCTAAATACCAAAAAATCAAAAACCGAAATTGCATATAGACCTGCAAGAGTACTTTTGCAAGACTATACTGGTATACCAGCTGTTGCTGACCTTGCCGCGATGAGAGATACAGTCAAAGAAAAAAATAAAGACCCGAATAAAATTAATCCGCTTTCCTCAGTAGATTTAGTAATTGATCATTCTGTTCAAGTGGATAAATTTGCAACAAAGAATTCATTAAAAGAAAATGTTGATATCGAATTTGATAGAAACTTCGAAAGATATTCCTTTTTAAAGTGGGGACAACAAGCCTTTAATAATTTTAGAATTGTTCCACCCGGAACTGGGATTTGCCATCAAGTAAATTTAGAATATTTATCAAAAGTAGTATGGAATGAAAAGTTTGAAAAAAAAGAATATTTGTTTCCTGATACACTAGTAGGAACTGATAGTCATACGACAATGGTTAACGGTTTATCAGTACTTGGTTGGGGAGTAGGAGGAATTGAGGCAGAGGCAGGGATGCTAGGTCAACCAATATCTATGTTGATACCAGAAGTCATTGGATTTGAAATGAAAAATAAACTTCCCGAAGGTACAACTGCAACTGACCTTGTGTTAACAGTTGTAAAAATGCTAAGAGACAAGGGTGTCGTTGGAAAATTTGTAGAATTTTATGGTGAAGGTCTCAAAAATTTAACACTAGCAGATAGAGCAACTATTGCGAATATGGCTCCCGAATATGGTGCAACATGCGGATTCTTTCCAATAGATGAGGAAACTTTAAAATACTTAGAATTTTCTGGAAGATCTAAAGAAAATATTCAGATTGTAGAACAATATGCAAAAGAACAAAATTTATGGGCAAGTGATGATATGGTATTTACCGATACTTTGTCTTTAGATATGTCTACAGTAGTCCCAACAATTTCAGGACCAAAAAGACCTCAAGATAAAGTACTTTTAACAGATGCCTCCAAAAATTTTATAAAAGTCTTTGAAGATGTATGTAAAAAAACTGAACCTACTATTGCAAAAGTTAAAAACGAGGATTTTAAAATAAAAGATGGTGATATATTAATTGCAGCTATTACTTCATGTACAAATACTTCAAATCCTAATGTGTTAATTGGTGCAGGATTATTAGCTAAAAATGCAATAAATAAAGGATTAGCAGTTAAACCATGGGTTAAAACTTCACTAGCTCCTGGATCACAAGTGGTTACAGACTACTTAAACAAAGCTGGTTTAAGTAAATATTTAGATAAATTAGGCTTTAACTTAGTTGGTTACGGATGCACCACTTGTATTGGTAACTCTGGACCTCTACCAGATAATATCACTGAAGCAGTTAAAGAAAATAATTTATATGCAGTATCAGTTTTATCTGGCAATAGAAATTTTGAAGGTAGAATTTCACCACTGGTTAAAGCAAACTATCTTGCTTCTCCACCTTTAGTAGTGGCTTATGCAATTGCTGGATCAATGAGAATGGATTTATACAAAGACCCTCTAGGTAAAGATAGCGATGGTAAAGAAGTCTACTTAAAAGATATTTGGCCAACAAATAAAGAAATAGAGGATACTCTTATTGAGTCTTTAAACCCTGAAATGTTTGTAAACAGATATTCAAACGTCTCTAAGGGACCAGAGCAATGGCAAAAAATTAAAGTTGATAAAGGCAGTATTTACAATTGGGAAGAAAACTCAACTTATGTAAAAAAACCGCCATTTTTTGAAAATTTGCCGGATGAACCTGAGGGCTTTAAAGCAATAAAAGATGCGAGACCTCTATTAATATTAGGGGATATGGTTACCACAGATCATATATCTCCTGCGGGAAACATACAAAAAGAAAGTCCAACAGGAAATTATTTTATGAAGCACCAAATTTTGCCAAAAGACTATAATTCCTATGGATCAAGAAGAGGCAATCATGAGGTAATGATGAGAGGGACATTTGCTAATATAAGAATCAAAAATGAAATGGCTCCTGGAACAGAAGGTGGCTTTACAAAATTATATCCTGAAGAAAAAGTTATGCCTATCTATGATGCAGTAGTAGAGTATAAAAAAAGAGAGGTTGATTTAGTTGTATTTGGAGGAAAAGAATACGGAACTGGTTCCTCAAGAGATTGGGCTGCAAAAGGTACAAAACTATTGGGTATTAAAGCTGTAATTGCAGAAAGTTTTGAGAGAATTCATAGATCAAACCTTATTGGAATGGGAGTTTTGCCCTTACAATTTATTGATAATATGAATAGACAAAATCTAAAATTAAAGGGCTCAGAGCTAATTTCAATATTAGGTTTAGAAAAAGGTATAAAACCAGGCGATCACTTGGAAGTAGAAATTAAATACTCTACAGGTGACATCAAAAAAATAAAAACATTGTGCAGAATAGATACTAAAAATGAGTTAGAATACTATAAGAACGGTGGTATCTTACATTATGTTCTAAGGAATATGATAAATGGATGAAGAAATAGAAATAATTAATAGAAATACAAGAATTGAAAAATTAAAAAATTTTTTAATCTCAAAAAGAAAACAAATAATTTCTTTTTTGATATTGATAGTTTTAATATTAATCAGTTTTTTTGGTTACCAAGAGTTTAATACAAGAAATAAAGAAAAATTAGCCAATAAATTTAACATGTTAGTTACAAATTTTGACAATGGACAAAAAAATATAAATAATGAATTAATTGAAATAATAAATGAAAAAGACAAAACTTACTCACCATTAGCATTCTTCTTCTTGCTGGATAATGATTTAATAACGTCTAAAGATGAAATTAACTCATTTTTTGATCTTATTATAAACGACGTGTCTGTTGAAAAAGAGATTAAAAATTTAACCATATATAAGAAAGGGCTATTTAATTCAGAATTTGTTCAAGAAAATGAATTATTAAGTATTCTGAATCCTATTATAAAATCAGAAAGTATGTGGAAACCTCAAGCATTGTATTTAATGGCAGAATACTATTTATCAAAAGATCAAAAACAAAAATCTAAAGATTTTTTTGATCAAATATTAAATATAGAAAACATAAGTCCAAAAATTAAACTAGAAGTCCAAAAAAGGTTGCGTTCAGAATTCGGTGAGTAAAAGATTTCTATACATATTAATTTTCATATTTTTAATTAGCTGCAGCCTCTCAAAAAAAGACAAAGACATAAATGATGGATCAATAAATATATTTGAAAAAAATGAACCAATTAAAAAAGAACTAAATACTGATTTAAAAATAAAATCTCTAACTAAGTTCAAAAATAAACCATTTCAAAATAACAAGACTAATAGTAACGGAAATATTAATTTCGACACAAATTTCAAAAAAATATCAAGTAATAAGTTTAGTAAAATAAGAAAATTTGATTCTTATCAACCTGAATTATTTTTTACTAATTTAGGTGAAATAATATTTTTCGATGGAAAGGGTACAATATTTAAATTAAATCAAAATTTTAAAGAGGTTTGGAAAATAAATAATTACAATAAAAAAGAAAAGAAACTTAATCCAATTTTATATTTTGCGCAGATTGATAACACTTTGATAGTAAATGATAATCTGTCGAAAGTATATTCAGTTGAGTTAAATACAGGAAAAATTTTATGGTCAAGATACAGCAGCTCATCATTTAATTCTGATATAAAAGTATTTAAAGATAAATTTTATACAATTGATTTTGATAATGTTATAAGAGCCATATCCTCAAAAAATGGAAATGAAATCTGGAGTTTTCAAACGGAAAATTCATTTATTAAATCAGAAAAAAAATTGTCAATTGTTATTAAGGATGAAATTGTTTTTTTTGTAAACAATTTAGGAGATATAACTGCACTTGATGTCAACAATGGTAGTCTAGTATGGCAAACCCCTACTCAGTCTAATATGATATACGAAAATGCCTTTAGTCTCGAAAATTCAGATTTAGTATTTGAAAACAATACTATTTATTTTTCTAATAACAAAAATGAATTTTTTTCTATAGACGCTAGAACAGGAACTATAAAATGGGCTCAGTCAATAAATTCAAGTTTAAGACCAACCATTATCGAAAATTTAATTTTTACGGTATCAAATGAAGGTTATTTTTTTGTTATAGATGACCCAACTGGCAATATCATAAGAATTACTGATGTATTAAAAAACTTTAAAGATAAATCTGAGATTAAACCAATTGGGTTTATACATGCTAAAAATAAAATTTATGTTTCACTTAGCAATGGAAGAATCGTAACCATTAATTCAACAACAGGTATTCAAGAAAAAATAACCAAAATTAATAATTCAAAAATATCTAGACCTTACGTTCTTAATAACAATATGTATTTAATAAAAGATAATGCGCTAATTAAAATTGAGTAATGTTCTTAAAAATTCTTGAAAAATTAGGAAGAAAAAAAGTAGTTTTAGATAGAGGCCCCTCACATCCAGAGTTTGATAAAGCAAAACCTTGGATGAATAGGTACTATATTCTATTCAGACATAGGCCAAAGTGGTTTCCATTTAATATTCTTATTCATGAAATGTTAGATGATGATCATGGTGATGGCGTCCATAACCATTTATTTCCTTATATCACAATCATTTTAAGAGGAGGGTATTGGGAAACATTAAAAACAGGAAAGGTTTGGCGAGCACCTGGATATATAGGATTTAGGTCAGCTAACAATTTCCATAGAGTAGACTTGGAGCCAGGAACTAGACCAATGACTATATTTTTAGCAGGTCCATATGGATTTAGAAAAGGACCAAGATCAGAATACGGAATAGATTTCAAAACAAAAAAATGAATTTAAAAAAATCTTTTCTAAAATACTGTGAAGATAAAGAATTAGAAATAAATGAAAATCAAATAAATATAGTCATGAAATTAAATGAATATTATAATCTTAATTTTAATCGATCTCTTATAGAAAAAATATTCAAAGATAAAAAAAATAAATTAGGTTTATATTTAGTTGGAGATGTTGGTGTAGGTAAGACCATGATTTTAAACTTTTTTTTTGAAAATTTGAAAGAAAAAAAATCAAGACTACACTTCAATGAGTTTATGGTCAAATTTCATGACTTTATATTTGAAAATAAAAAAAATGGAAATAATAAAGGGTTAGAAAAATTTGTTAAAGGTTTAAGTGACCAAACAAAAATATTATATTTTGATGAATTTCAAGTTACAAATATTGTTGATGCAATGATTTTGGGCAAATTATTTGAAAGAATATTTGATCAAAATATCAAAGTTATTTTTTCATCTAATATTAAAATTAAAAACCTTTACAAAAATGGATTACAAAGAGATCAATTTATTCCTTTTTTAAAAATTCTAGAAAATAATTGTACAGAATTAGAGCTCAATATTGATGAAGATTATAGAACCACTAAAAATTCAAATTTAAATCGATTTTTATTCCCAATAGATAAATCATCAAATTTTAAGTTCAATAAATCTTTTAGAAAAGCTACAAAGAATAAAAAACTAACCACCATGTCATTGGAGGTAAAAGGGCGAAAATTAGAATTTGAAAAATTTTATGAAGGAGTTCTAAAGGTAACTTTCGAAGAAATTTGTAACAGAAATCTTGGATCTGAAGATTACATTCAAATTGCAGATGAAAGTGAACTTATCTATATTGAAAACCTTCCTAACTTTAATGAGAGTAACTCTAACCAGCAACAAAGGTTTATCACTTTTATCGATATTATTTATGAAAAAAAAATACCATTGATGATCAAATCTGAAGTTGAATTAGAATCACTCCAGTCCGCTGATAGCCTGAACGAACCATTTAAAAGAACCAAAAGTCGATTGTATGAACTAACATCAAAAAATTTTATTAATTTATGAAACAAGAATTTTATTATCTTAAAATAAATACCAATGGTCAAAAACTTTATGAATTTACTGAAGACACTATTAGATGGATTTATAATAATAAATTTAAAAATGGAATTATTAATTTAAGCATTCAACACACTAGTGCATCATTAATTATTCAAGAAAATGCTGACCAAGATGTACAAAAAGATCTCATTAATTATTTTGATAAATTGGTACCTATGGATAATAGGTTGTATTCCCATACTACTGAGGGAAAAGACGATATGCCTGCTCATATCAAATCTGCTTTAACCAATAATCAAATTTCTTTAAGTATAAAAGATAGTGAATTACTGCTTGGAACCTGGCAAGGTGTTTATTTATTTGAACATAGACTACAAGCAACAACAAGAACTATAGTTCACCATTTTTTTGGAGACTAATTTTTTTTCTTAATTGATTGAAAAGCCCTCAAAGCATCAGCCCTAGCTCTTTCATGAATAACAATTGGCATAGGATAATCTGAACCTATAATAGTATTTATTACTTCTTGATATTTTCTTTCCATCTCCCAAGGTTTATGAATAAATTTTGTAGGCACTTTATTTAATTCAGGAACCCATTTTTTTACATATTCTCCTTGTTTATCGAATTTTTCACCCTGTAGAATTGGGTTAAAAATTCTGAAATATGGAGCAGCATCAGCTCCACATCCCGCTACCCATTGCCATTGAGCAACATTATTTGCTTCATTAAAATCAAGTAGACAATTTCTGAAATATTTTTCTCCTTCTGTCCAATTTATTCTTAAATGTTTAACTAGAAATGATCCAACAACCATTCTAATTCTATTATGCATCCAACCCGTTTCATATAATTCTCTCATTCCAGCATCAACAATAGGATAGCCGGTCATTCCTTTTTTCCATGCATTTAAAAATTTAGCATTATTAACCCACGGGAAATTATCAAATTCTTTTCTTAGATTTCCCTTTAGCATTTCTGGAAAGTAATTAATAAGACTATGTGAAAACTCTCTCCAACCAATTTCATTAGTGTATTTTTTTACACTTATATTTTTAGACTTTAATTTTTTACATTTCTCCCAGATATCACCAACATTAATCTGTCCATTTCTAATATATGGAGAAAGTTTTGATGTTCCATTAATAGAAGGAAAGTCACGGTCCACACCATAATTTAATATTTTTTTATTTACAAAGTTATCTAAGTATTCATGAGCCTTACTTTCTGAAGGTATCCAGTATTTCTCAAACTTCATATACCATTTTGACTTAGGTAAAATCTCTTCAGATTTTATTTGTTTTTTAAATAGCACTTCTATCTTTTTACATTTTTTGATCTTGTTTATTTTATCTGGAAGTCTTTCTAAATAATATTGCTCTGCATTTCTCCAAAAAGGACTATAAACTTTAAAAGGCGTTCCATCATTTTTTGTAATTTTACTATATTCATTTAGCACATTCCCTTTAAAAAATTTAAAATCAATTTTTTTATTAGTTAAATCTTTTCCAATTTTTTTATCTTTATCTAATTCAGTAGGTTCATAAACTTTATTCCAATAAATAGAAATTTTATTATTAGATTTTAATTTAGAAAAAAAATTAATTTCATCATCTTTAATTATTTCTAATCCAATATTAAATTTTTTTAAATCAGAACTAAAACTTTCAAGAGATTTACTTAGCCACCACTTTTGTGCCTCTCTTTTATTATCAAAAATATTATTATTAAAAATGAAAACTGCAGTTACAAGGTCATGATTATTTGTAGCATAAGTTAATGCATCATTATTGTTTATGCGAAAATCATCTCTTAACCAAACAAGAGCCTTGTTAGACATTTGATAACTTTTCTGATCCTTTGGAAAGAAGTTTGTTATATAATTTTATGTCTGTATCACCTTCGCATCCAATCAATAAAACATTTGCATTCATATCTAATTCAAGATCTTTTTTAATTTGTTCGTTATTGCAACTTACGTTTAGACTAATTACAGCAGGTGCTGAACATTCGCCCGCAATAATTTTGTCATCTCCAAAGTATCCTTTGGCCAACATTGCAACTGATAACGGAATGTCGTCATCAGGAATACTTAAACAATTATTTACTGAATTCTTAAGAATTTGCCATGGGACCAATGATACCTCTCCACATGACATTCCACCCATGATACTTTCTTTTTCAATTTCAACTTTTGTAAGTTTGCCAGCATCAATACTTTTCAATACACAATCTGCATTTTCTGGCTCAATAACAATAATCTTAGGAATTCTTTTAAAATACCTTGCAACACCTGCTATTACTCCAGATGCCATACCTCCAACACCTGCTTGTAAGAAAATATGCGTAATATATTGATCAGTTTGTTTTGATATTTCTTCAATCATTACGGAATACCCAGCCATCGTAAGTTTTGGAACTGTGAGATAATTTTCCCATGCCACATCTTGCACAATTTCCCAGCCATTTTTTTTAGATTGTTTAATGCACTCATTTAGAGAGTTTTCATAATTTCCTTCAACTTGAACTACATCAGCACCAAGTTTTCTCATTTCATCAGCACGTGTATCACTAACAAAT
The DNA here is from genome assembly GCA_902577285.1 of uncultured Pelagibacteraceae bacterium. Classification (GTDB taxonomy): domain Bacteria; phylum Pseudomonadota; class Alphaproteobacteria; order Pelagibacterales; family Pelagibacteraceae; genus Pelagibacter. The sequence continues at coordinate 47,610 of CACGYL010000001.1, forward strand.
TCACTTATGAAGATTTTACAGGCAATTCCCAATCTTTTTGCTCCCCATGCAACTGATTTGCCATGATTCCCAGCGGTTGCAGTTGCCACAACTACATTTTTGTTTCCAGAAGAGACTTGCTCTACAGCATAAGCGCCACCAAGAGCTTTAAATGATTTGAGGCCAAACCTTTTTGATTCATCTTTATAAAAAATATTTTTTAGCCCTAGATTTTTTGAAAGTTTGTTTAAATTAAGAAGAGGGGTAGGAGCATAAGTTTCCCAATTGGATATTGTATTATATGCTTTATCAATTGCACTTTTGTCCAATACATCTAATATTTTTTCTCTACTAAATGAATAATTATTGTTTTCTATAAATGATGAAAATTTTTTAATCTGTCTATAGTCAATAGACATACTTTAACAATCTAAGGTATTAGATCTTTCCCATTTTGTAATAGGTTTAAGTTTGTTAAAATTTTCTTTTAATTTAAAACTTTTAATTTCAGAATTTTTTAATTTTAAATAACTATTTAAAACATCTTTTCCAAAGGCATTTTTTAAGACGGTATTTGAATTCAACATATTAAGTGAGGCTTCTAAAGTATTTGGTAATTTTTTTAAATTTGGATATTTTTTATGATCTGTATACATATTACAAAATAATGGTCTACCTGGATTTATTTTTTTTCTGATACCGTTTATACCTGCTGCCAAAACCCCCGCTTGTAATAAATATGGATTTGCTGAGCCATCCATTAGTCTTAGTTCAAATCTTCCTGGATCAGGAACTCTTATCATATGAGTTCTATTGTTTCCCGTATAAGAAATACTACTTGGAGACCAAGTCGCCCCAGAAGTTGTTGGCGGTGCATTTATTCGTCTGTAACTATTTAATGTTGGATTGAAAAACGCTGATAAAGAACCTGCATTTTTAATTATGCCACCTAAGAAATTATATGCCAATTTACTTAGACCCAACTTATCGTTTTTATCTAAAAATATATTTTTTTTCTTTTTCCAAAGTGAAATATGAGCATGACATCCGTTCCCTGTAAGTTTTTCAAAAGGCTTAGGCATAAACGTAGCTCTGAGACCATGTTTTTCAGCTAATGTCTTTACCATAAATTTGAAGAATGTATGTCTATCTGCTGTAGTTAAACAGTCAGTATAATCCCAGTTCATTTCAAATTGACCATTTGCGTCTTCATGATCATTTTGATACGGGTTCCACCCCATTTCAATCATGCAGTCACATATTTCCTTAATTAAATCATATTGTCTCATTAGGGATGATTGATCATAACAAGGTTTAGATTGTGTATCTCTTTGATCAGCTATTGAACTACCATCAGGTGAAATAAGAAAATACTCACATTCAACGCCAGACTTCATTGAATAGCCCTCATTAGATAGTGCTTTTATTTGGTTTTTTAACATTACTCTAGGAGATGCATCCACAGGTTTACCATCCATCCACAAGTCTGAGGCAAGCCATCCCACTTCTTTATTCCATGGTAATTGAATTAAACTATCTGGATCTGGTATTGCAAACATATCAGAGTCTGCTGGTGACATATCAAGCCATGCTGCAAATCCTGCAAAACCCGCACCAGTTTTTTGCATTTCTTTTATTGCACGTGCAGGTACTAATTTTGATCTTAATACACCGAATAAATCTACAAAACTTATTAAAAAATATTTAATTTTCTTTGATTTAGCAATATTCGATAAATTTTTAGGCATTCATAAATATACTACGAATTATTTGATAACTATCAATAACTATTTCTTTTCAATTCCTGGTATCCAGCTAGTTCCAGCCAAAGGGACTCTCGCCATTGCTGCAGCTTCAACAGTTAATGCACATAAATCTTCTGGCTCTAAATTATGAAGACTATTTTTTCCACAGGCTCTAGCTATTGTTTGCGCTTCAAGAGACATTACTTTTAAATAATTTGAAAGTTTTCTACCTGCTTTTTTTGGATCTAGTCTTTTCATTAAATTTGGATTTTGAGTTGAAATTCCAGCAGGATCATTTCCTTCATGCCAATCATCATATGCTCCAGCTTTTGTTCCAAGTTTTTCATATTCTTTTTCCCACTTAGGATCATTATCACCGATTGCAATCATTGCTGCACTACCAATTGATACTGCATCTGCACCTAAAGCAAGAGCTTTTGCAACATCTGCACCATTTCTAATTCCACCAGAAATTATTAGCTGAACTTCTCTGTGAGAATTTAAATCATGTAATGCATCTACAGCAGGTCTTATGCAGGCCAAAGTTGGTTGCCCAACATTTTCAATAAATACCTCTTGAGTAGCAGCTGTACCACCTTGCATACCATCTAGTACAACAACATCTGCACCTGCTTTAACAGCTAAAGCAGTATCATAATAAGGTCTAGCTCCTGCAATTTTTATAAATATTGGAACTTTCCATTTTGTAATTTCTCTCAATTCTAAAATTTTTATTTTTAAATCATCTGGACCAGTCCAATCTGGATGACGACACGCAGATCTTTGGTCAATTCCTTTTGGTAAAGTTCTCATCTCTGCAACTCGATCATCTATTTTTTGTCCTAGCAACATTCCTCCACCACCTGGTTTTGCTCCCTGTCCAATTACCACCTCAATTGCATCCGCCTTCCTCAAGTCATTTGGATTCATTCCATATCTTGAGGGCAAAAGTTGATAAACTAAATTTTTAGACTGACCTCTTTCTTCTGGTGTCATTCCTCCATCTCCAGTAGTTGTAGATGTGCCAGCTTCACTTGCGCCTCTACCTAACGCTTCTTTAGCAGGACCTGATAGAGCGCCAAAGCTCATTCCCGCAATTGTAATTGGTATATCAAGTTCCAAAGGTTTTTTGGCGTATTTAGTTCCTAATTTTACATTTGTAGTACATTTTTCTCTATATCCTTCTAGTGGATATCTAGACATTGAAGCACCCAAAAATAATAAATCATCAAAATGTGGAAGTTTTCTTTTTGAGCCTCCGCCTCGGATGTCATAAATTCCTGTTTCAGCTGCTCTTCTAATCTCTGAATTAGTGTATTCATCAAAAGTCCAAGACTGACGTGGGTGAGTTTTATTTTTCATAATTAATAGTTAGATACATTATCAATATTAAAATTATATAATTTTCTTGCTGATCCATATCTTTTAAATTGCTCTGGTTTGATATTTGACCCAGCTTTTTTTAAAAGTTCTTTCAATTTAGTTTTATGCTGTTTATTCATTTTTTTTTCTTCACAATCTGCTCCTAAAGATTTTACTTTTCCTTTCACGTATATATTTGTTTCATACAAGCTATCACCTAATGCTTCACCTGCATCACCACAAACAACTAGATTTCCAGATTGTGCCATAAATGCAGACATATGACCAACAGATCCTTTTACTATTATATCAATACCTTTCATTGATATTCCGCATCTTGAACTTGCATTACCATCAATAATTAAAGTTCCGCCATGAGCAGTTGCCCCTGCAGATTGTGATGCATTTCCTTTTACATGAACTTTTCCAGACATCATATTTTCAGCTACTCCAGTTCCTACATTTCCATCAACTATAATATTTGCATTTTGGTTCATACCTGCACAATAATATCCTACGTGACCTTTGATGGTTACATCAATATTTTCTGTAAGACCTGCACAGATAGCATGATTACCTTCAGGGTTTGATACTACAAAGTCTCTTTTATTTTTTTTTCGATCAATATTTTGAAGTTTTTCATTCACAGATCTTAATTTTAATTTCTTTAAATCAAGTATCATTATTTCCCCCAAGAATAAACGATACCTGGTTCAGGTTCAAAAATTTTTGCATTATTTACATTTGGTAAATGTGCCATCGCTTGAAACTCTGATGAAATTGCTACATAGTCTTTTGTTTCAGCGATAACAGCAGGCTTGCATGCAATCTCATCTCTTAGAACTGCAAAACCACTATGTGTTCCTGCAATAAAAGTATAAAACCCATCCAAATCGCTTAAGCCTTTATTTAATGTTTGTTTTAAATTTCTTTGTTTTAAACTATCTGAAATATAACCAGCTGCTACTTCAGTATCATTATCAGAATTAAATTTTGATCCATTCTTTTTTAATTTTCTTCTTAGATTATTATGATTAGACAAAGATCCGTTATGCACTAAGCATTCATCTTCACCTGTAGAGTAGGGGTGCGATCCATCAGTTGTAATTGCACTTTCTGTAGCCATTCTTGTATGGCCAATAGCATGAGTTCCTGAGAAATTATCTAGATCAAATTTTTTGACAACATTACTTGGTTTGCCAACTTGTTTAAAAATTTCGATAGATTTTCCGTAACCGACTAAAGATATTCCCTTAAAACCCTCTAAAATAGGTAAAATTTTACTTGGTTTTTCAGTAGATTTTAAAATTACGTGGTCTGAATTTTTATCTAATTTAGTTAATATTATTTTTTTTTTAATCTCTTTTCTAAATTTTTCAAAACTCACTTCATTTAAACAAATTGAGTACTTGTAGATTTTATTTTTATTTTTGTTGTATATGGCAAAACCTGCACTATCAGGACCCCTAGACTCCATACTGATTAACATTTTAGAAAGCATTCCACCTAAGGATTTTTCAAATTTTTTAGATTTTAAATAAATTCCAACAATGCCACACATAAAATATTTTAAAGTAGTGATAATAATTGGTCTTTATAGTAAAGCACATTGACTATAACAATGATAATGATTGCGGCATAGACACCATATTTAGCTTTAGGCCATGCCAATCTTGCCATTTTACTTGGTGTTTTATTTATTTGATTTTCTTTATCTTTTTCTTCCATGATTGTTTAAGGGCGCATAATGTAATGCGCCCTTATAAAGATTTATTTAACCATCAGTTATGTTACTTTTCCAAGCATTTGAACTAGGTCTTTTTCTAGCAAGTTTTTCAAGTTTATCGCTTTCTTGTCTAGAACTGATAACTGTCCAACCTATCCAAATTATAACAAGTATTATAACTAAGATCCCTTCAGATCCCGCTCCTGGAAAAATTGGACCAGCCACTCCATCTGCTTTGCTTGCAGCAGTTAAATGATCTATCCAATTATTTACTGTAGCCATGTTTTCCTCCTTTAACTACTTGAAGAAGCAACAGTTTTTTCATCTTCTTTTGCTTCCTCCATTATTTGATAGTCCAATCCTGCTAACTCAACTTCTCTAGGAATTCTAAGTTTACCCATCCCATTAAGAACTTTAGCAATAATCCAACCAGGAATCATTCCTAGAACAAAGAACATAACTATTGCTCCAACAAACATTCCTAATGGATTTATAGCAGCATAAGTAGATCCATCCCACATTTCACCAACACCATAACCTGACGAAGGATATCCATTGAGGACAAATCCACATATTACAAGACCGGCGAACCCTGCATACCCATGTACTGCAACAGCTCCGACTGCATCATCGATTTTAAATTTACGCTCAACCCAATAATGCATTTTATAAGCTATAACCACACCAATCATTCCTATAATCAAAGATTGAATAGGATGGTATAAGTCATTACCTGCTGATGCACATATTATACCAGCTAGTCCACTTGAATATGTCCAAAAAGGATCACCTTTTGATATTACATATCCAGCTAACAATCCTCCAGATAATGACATTAAAAAGTTCATGGTGATACCACTTAATGTCGTTGGAGTTAGATATATATTTGTGGCGGTAAAGAAGGTTACACCTTCCATACCATACTCAGGTCCAAGGTCATAAATTGGAACATTACAAGCGGCATAAAATCCCCAAAAACCAGTATAAATTAAGAATAATCCTACTGTTACTAACCAAGGGTTTCTTGGTCCTATATTTCTAGGCTCACCACTTGATGAAAATTTTCCAATTCTTGGTCCTAAGACAACGAGTACACCTAAAGCAAATCCACCTGCAACTGCGTGAATTACTCCTGAGGCATAAGCATCATGATAACCAAGTAGCTTCAACATCCATCCGTCGAAGTGCCATCCCCAAGATGCATCTATACTCCAGAAAACTGAACCAATAGCAATTGCCAAGATGCCGAATGCAAAAGTTGTAATTCTTTCTATTACCGCACCTGAAACAATTGAGGCTGCTGTCCATGAAAATAATAGGAATGCCGCCCAGAAAACTCCCATTATATGATCATTCAAAGTAACCGCCATTAGTTCATTAGTTGGATTGGCTAAATCATTTCCACCAAAACCTCCACCTAGAACAAGGCCTGTACTTTCTGTCATTATGGAAGGAGCTAATCCAGGTCCTGTTGGAAAAGCCCAATAAATCCACCAACCAAATAAAAACCAAGTAACTGTTACCAAAGGTATCAGCATTGTATTTTTCATTAGAGTATGTTGATGGTGTTTGTAACGCGAAGCGCCAACCTCATACATACAGAATCCCACGTGTATCAGAAACATTAATACTACTGTTGTCCAATAGTAAAATTCCGTAAATATGGTTTGTAACGCATCTAATTGACTAGTCATTTCAAACCTCCAATAGTTTTACATTATAGAAACTTTAATTAATGTGATGATGACATCAATGAATAATTATTAAGCATTTAAGCCAATAATTAAGACTTAACAACTTGTAGTATATATAAATTTTTAGTGATTCTAAAATTTTCTATAAGCTTTTTTAAGATCTACTAACGGATGATTTGGAGACATTTGAAATTTTACCAATAATTCTCTTGCAATCATATCTCTATCTTGTTGGTTGTTTGGTAATTTAATTTTTTTAGGAATAGTTACCCAACCATTTGCGTTTCTATCAAACACTGCTGGTCTATCTTCTTCATATCCCATGTGAACATCTTCTAACCAATTTAAATCGTCCCATCCCATTGCTTCGATATATTTTTTTAAGAATGGTGTAATTCTTGAATAGTCTGGAAGTAAGTTTACATCATAACGATAGCCAATTGTTTGACCTATCATTTTTTCTCTAGCAGTCTCCTTTTTCTTACCTAATTGGCCTTTTATTTCTTTTTTTGCTTTTTTATTTTTCTTTTTAGGCATAATTAAATTTTATGAAAGTCATCAACCCCAACAGTATGGTTTGTTCCAGAAAGTGGTACTTTTGCTAGCGCAGAAGCTTCCATTGTTAAAGCCGCTAAATCCTCAGGTTCTAGCGAGTGAATATTAGTTTTACCACATGCTCTTGCTAATAATTGAGCTTCTAAAGTCATTGTGTGAAGGTAATTATAAACTCTCAAAGCTGCATCATCAGGATTTAATCTTTTTCTAAGTTTAGGATCCTGTGTTGCAACACCAACCGGACAACGACCTGTGTGGCAGTGATAACAATGACCTGCTGGAACTCCCATCTCTTTCTCAAAATTAGACTCAGGAATTTCTTTATTACAATTTAATGCTATCATTGCTCCAGTTCCTATAGCAATTGCATCTGCACCTAAAGCAAGCGCTTTAGCCATGTCAGCACCATCTCTTACACCGCCTGCGTATATCAGTGTTACTTTTCCAGTTTTGCCAACATCATCGATTGCTCTTCTTGCTTCTCTAATAGCGGCTATACCAGGAATTCCTGTGTTTGCTGCTGCTATGTGAGGACCCGCACCTGTTGATCCCTCCATACCATCTAGGTAAATTGAGTCAGGATCACATTTTGCTGCCATACGAACATCATCATAAACTTTTGCTGCTCCAAGTTTCAATTGAATTGGAACTTTATTTTTTGTTAGTTCTCTTAGTTCTTGAACTTTTAATGCTAAATCGTCTGGACCTAACCAATCAGGGTGTCTAGCTGGAGATCTTTGATCAATACCTGCAGGCAATGATCTCATTTCTGCTACTTGGTCAGTAACTTTTTGACCCATTAAGTGACCACCCATTCCAACTTTTTGACCTTGTCCAATAAATACTTCTATTCCATCTGCGAGTTGGGCATGATGAGGATTAAAACCATATCTTGATTGAATACATTGGTAATACCATTTTTCAGAATATCTTCTTTCATCTGGAATCATTCCGCCTTCACCAGAACATGTTGCACTTCCTGCCATCGTAGCACCCCTAGCTAATGCAGTCTTAGCTTCATAAGATAGAGCTCCAAAACTCATTCCTGTAATATAAACTGGAATATCAAGTTCAACTGGATTTTCACATCTTGGTCCTATAACAGTTTTAGTTTCACATTTTTCTCTATAACCTTCGATTACAAATCTTGTAAGTGTGCCAGGCAAAAATACTAGATCATCAAATGTAGGAATTTTTTTCATTAGCGCCATACCACGCATTCTGTATCTACCTAGTTGCGCTTTTATATGTATGTCGTCTATTACTTCTGGAGTAAATATTGAATTATAACCTAATAAACTTTTATTTCTTTTTGAAAATTCACTTTGACCATTGCCATTAGAATGACCATTTGTTTTTCCATTTTTCTTTTTTGCCATTATATAGCTCCTTTTTTCTCAGTTGGTTCTAATGCGTCATAATTCCAAAGTTTTTTACCTGCAACGACTTTAGTCATTTTAGAAACATCAAAATTTTCGCCAATTTCAGCGACTTTAAGTTTTCTTTTTAACCAATCTATATCACTTTTTGTCATAGGTGACTCAATCGCATCACTTCCATATGATCCAATTTTTCCCCCAACATAGATTGTTCCGTCATACATAGAGTCTCCAAGGTTTATACCTACATTACCTAAAACTACAATTCTTCCTCTTTGCATCATAAATCCTGTAAAAGCGCCAGCGTCACCACCAATTATTATTGTTCCACCTTTTTGGTCAATACCTGTTCTTGCACCAACACTTCCTTTGCAAATTAAATCTCCACCTCTTACAGCTGCCCCAAAACATGATCCTGCATTTTTTTCTATTACTACTTTTCCAGCCATCATATTTTCTGCACACGACCATCCAACTCTTCCATTAACTCTTACAGTGGGACCATCTATAGAACCAACTCCAAAATAACCCAAACTTCCTTCAAAAATTAAGTTCAATTTATTTAAAATTCCAACACCTAAACTATGTTTTCCTTGAGGGTTTTTTATTACAATTGTTCCATATCCTTGACTCATCAATTCATCTATTTTTTTATTTGCTTCTTTGCAATCCATATCATTTACATCAAGCTCAGTTCTTTTATTAAAATCTACATCGTATGTTCCCCAGTAATAAAAGTTTTCTGCTTCATCTGGGTTAAAAAATTTTTGTTGCGTTTTTCCTGTAAGAACTTCTGTATGAAGCCCCATAGATTGAGCTTTTGTTTTTTTCTCAGTTGTTTTTAAATTTGCCATACTTTTACCTCTCCATCAAATGGATCATAAGTATCTATTTCATGTGGAAGAACAGATCTGATTGCTATTTCTTCTGATCCCATAGCAACTAAATCATCTGACTCATATAAAACTAATGGTTTTGCTGCCATAGTGTCTTTAGCCATTCCAAGTGAATTTTTTGTTGCTACAAAGTAAGTGAACACTCCGTCGAGTCCAGATAAACTATCTTTCATACCTTCTTCGAGTGTAGCCCCATTTCTCATTTTTTCTGCCAAGTACACTGCAATCAATTCAGAGTCACACTCAGACATAAATCTCATGCCTTTGTTTTCTAAAATTCTTCTATTATTCCAATAGTTAGTTAATTGACCATTATGTACAACTGAAACATCACTAAAAGGGTAGCCCCAAAATGGGTGCGCAGATTTAATGTCTACACCAGACTCTGTTGCCATCCGAGCATGTCCAATTGCATGAGTACCAACTAAATCACCTAAATTGTATCTATCACAAACAGCTTTTGCATTGCCTAAATCTTTTATAACTTCCAGAGATTTTCCCATTGAAAGGATCTCAACTCCAGGAATGCTTTCTATTTTTTGAGAAAATTCAAGTAAATCTCCCTTGTCATAGTCAATCTCATATCTTAGAGAATAGGGTAGTGTTCTTTCTTCTTTTACAATCTTCGCTCCCATTTGAGAAATATAACTATCTACAATTTTTTTTCTTTCATCATAAACAGATACATCCTCCATCACTGATGAACTACCTTCACCAACATTTTCACCAACCTTAAATCTCATGATAAAGTTTTGACCATCCGTATCTCCATAAAGAGCATAGCCAGTAGAATCTTCACCTCTGTGTTTTAATGCTTGAAGCATCCCTTGAAGCTCTTGACCAACGTTTGAAGATTTTCCTCTATGAATAAGACCTGCAATTCCGCACATTGTTTTCTCTCCTATAATTTTTCTTATGGCAAGCAATCCAAATAAGTATCGAGATCCCATTGGGTTGTTGCACCAAGAAATCTTTCCCACTCATCATTTTTATACCAATGAAATATTTTATACATTTCATCTGGCATCGCTGATTGAATAACTTTATCTTCAGCTAAACGATCCAATGCTTCACCAAGACTCAATGGTAATTTTTTAACATTTTTTCCAGCTTTTTGAGCTTCATAAATATTTCTAGATTCTGGTTTTCCAGGGTCAATATTATTTTTAATTCCATCATCAAATGCTTTTAATAAACCCGCTCCCATTAAGTATGGGTTATGCATAGAGTCAACTGATCTATACTCAAATCTTCCTGGAGCTGAAACTCTTAAACCACAAGTTCTATTTTGGTATCCCCAGTCAGCATAAACAGGTGCCCAGAAGCCTTGGTCCCATAATCTTCTATAAGAATTTACAGTAGATGATCCAATTGCAGTAAGAGCTGGCAGGTGTTTCATTACACCACCAATTGATTTTAAACCAATTTTTCCTGGTAGCTGAACATCTTTGGTATCAGGCATAAATGTATTTTTTCCACCCTCAACATAAGTAAATACCTCATCCATACCTGGTAAAGATTTGTGACCTAGTTTATTTACTTTATCTTTTCCACCAGTCCATAAGGACATGTTAGTATGACAACCACTTGCAGAAACACCCATGAATGGTTTGGTCATAAAGCAAGCGATCAAATTAAATTCTCTTGCAACCTGAGCACAAATTTGTCGATACGTAGATAATCTGTCTGCATTTCTTAAAACATCATCATATGTCCAGTTTAATTCTAATTGTCCTGGCGCATCTTCGTGATCTCCTTGGATCATATCAAAACCCATAGCTCTCGCGTATTCCATAACTCTCATAAATACAGGTCTTAAAGATTCAAATTGATCTATGTGATAACAATAAGGTTTAGAAAAACCTTTTCCTGTTGGAGTTCCGTCCTCATTTCTAGTTAACCACATCATTTCTGGCTCAGTTCCAACTCTTAGTTGGTAACCATGTTTTTTCTTAAATTCTTTAGCGATTATTCTTAAATTTCCTCTGCAATCAGACGTAAGATGTCCACCAGGATTTTCTCTTTCTTCTCTGTTTCTAAAACAAGTAACAAATACACGAGCTACCTTTTTATCCCAAGGCAATTGACAAAAAGTCTCTGGATCTGGAATACCTACAAGTTCTTTTGCTTCAGGTCCATACCCAATATAGTTATTGTGACGATCTAAAAATAAATTTGCAGTTGCTCCATAGACTAATTGAAAACCTTTTTCACAAGTTCTTTCCCAATGATCTGCAGGGATTCCTTTTCCTACAACTCTACCTGTTACTGATATAAATTGAAAAAAAATATAATCAATTTTAAGTTCGTTTATTTTAGCTCTTACCTGCTTAACCAATTTGGCTCTACCTGGTTGATTAACATGCTTTTCTAGATCAGTCATATTCCCCCTTAAGAATTTTTAGACCAAAAAGTTAACTGAAAATAAAACATCTGTCTACTTAGATAAATTAACTCCAAGGAAACGGACTATTAGATGTTGGGTGCAATTCCCCTTTCTCGTAACGGTTGAATCTAAAAGGTTTTAATAAATCACTTTCTGTTCCAAGAATTTCTTTTGCGACTAGTTCACCAACCCCAATCATTTTGTAACCATGGTTAGAATCTGCAATCATATAAACGTTTTCTAAAAATCTATCAAATATTGGAAATGAGTCTGGTGTCATACATCCTAAACCGCCCGAAGGTCCTTTTCTATATAAATCTGATTTTCCCTCAAACCTTTTTTGACAGTGAGCTAAAGCTGAACACCACATGTCATTAAAAGCTTCAGTTGTTTGGTATTCAGGCGACTCTATTCCATAAGGATCAACATTCACTTCGTCAAAATGTTTATCTACAATGTAAGGTGATGTTCCACCCTGTACACCAAGACCATCAATATCAGGTTTGTAATATATTCCCCAAATTTTATCTGTGATTAATTTTTTAGTTTTGTCTGAATATAAAGGAGCAGTTGAGTCAACATGAATTACTGGTGGCTGCTCACCGTTATTCATTTTTAAAAAATCAGCTTCGACACCAATTACACCTTCTTGAAGCATCCAATATTTCCACATGTCAGTTTCATGCATCTTTCCATCTTTACCTTTGATGTGAGCAGTTTTTGGAAGTTCTAGCATATTCCAAAAATCTCTTGCCCATGGGCCTGCCCCTACAACTACTTGTTCGCATTCAATAGTTCCTTTGTCTGTTTCAACACCGGTTACAGCTTTACTGTTACTTCCTCTTTTAAAACCTGTTACTTTAATCCCTTTAACTACTTCAACACCATTTGAAGTAGATTTATTTTCAAGTGCTTTAATTGAATCTTTGTTAAAGGCATATCCACCTTTTTTTTCATGAAGAACAGAGGTTATCCCTTTTGCCTGCCAATCATCGAACATACCTTTCATGTAGTTCATGCAATCTTTTTCGCCTTCTATAAATTCAGATTCATAACCAATTGCTTTTTGTTGTTCATAAATTGTAGCAACATCTTCGTGCATAACTTCTGGAGAAATCTGTAAATAACCAACTGCATTATATTTAAATGCTTTAGGGTCACTCTCCCAAACAGAGACTGAATGAGCCATTAATTCTCTCATAGCAGGTTGAAAATAATTATTTCTTACAACTCCACAAGCAATACCACTTGCTCCTGCTGCGGTATCTTTTTTTTCTAATACTACAATATCGCCTGGATTTTTATATGTTTCAGATAATTTCCAAGCAGTACTTAGTCCGTGAATTCCTCCACCAACTATTACTACTTTAGCTTTTGTCGGTAATGACATAACGAAACATTATTTTTTGGAAAAAGTTAAATATATAATTTTTTTTATATATAAAATTTAGAAATAAAAAATTATACAACCTTAAATTAATAAACTATTAAAAACTTAAATTTTTAAGAGTGGACAAATAATCGTTAAATTCCTCAATAAATGAGGCGCTTGGTTTGATATGTTTTTTCCTTTGATCCTCTGAAGTTTTCTCTAAATAAAAAAACCCTTTTTCACACGCTTCATTAATAATTAAAGCAGATTTTGGTCGTGAAGTTTTAAATAATTTTGTTTTTAATTCTTCGACAGATAAATTTTGTTTTAATTTAAATGCAGACATTACAAGCAGCATCATATGATAGTGTGAAGGTGATTTTCTAAAAAAGTAGTTACTAGAAGTATGAGAAAGCTTCATTTGATCTTCCCAAAATTCTAATAGATCTTTTGTTGATTTAGGCATTATGATCTAACTTTTGTTTTCTTAGGATCGTAATGAGGAAATCCTACAATTTTAGCTGGAATTCTTTTTTGGTGACCATCTATTTTTCCAATTTCAACTTCATTTCCTATTTCTGAATGACCTACATCTATTCTGCATAAGGCAATATTTTTATTTAGTGTTGGTGAAATACACCCACTTGTAATTACTCCAACTTGAGATCTTCCAATATGTACACAGTCTCCATGGTTTGCTTGTTCTTTACCAATCAATTCTAACCCAACTAATTTTTTTTGAGGGTTTTCTTTTCTTTTAATTAGGTTTTCTCTTCCTATAAAATCTTCCGTTTTAGATTTTAATGGTACAGAAAAACCAATCCCTGCTTCAAAGGGATCTTGTTGTCCATCAAATTCATTACCAAATAATATTAAACCAGCTTCAATTCTTAAAAGATCTAAAGCAGCAAAACCAGCAGGTATCAAACCTTCGTCTTTACCTGCTTCCATTACTTTATCCCAAACAGTTGGTGCATCGCTTGGGTGACACCAAATTTCAAAACCAAGCTCACCTGTATAACCTGTTCGTGAAACAATTAATGGTATTCCATTTAATTCTTCTAATCTGCAAATACTAAATCTAAACCATTCCAATTCAGATATAGAGGGCTGTGTGGGAGGTGTAAAAATTATTTTTTCTAAAATTTTTCTACTTTTTGGTCCTTGTAAAGATAGGTTATTTATTTGGTCTGTAGAATTTTTTATATGAACTTTATAATTTTTCTTTTTTGCTTGTTCTTTAAGCCATTCCCCACCATACTCATCTCCACAAACCCATCTAAAACCATGATCACTAAGTTTTAATAAAGTACCATCATCAAACATGGTCCCATTTTCATAGCACATTGCTGAATAAACAATTTGGCCTACTGAAAGTTTTTTAACATTTCGAGTTAAAGTGTAATTCATTAATTCTTCAGCATCAGGACCAAGAATTTCAAACTTTCTTAAAGAAGATAAATCAATTAAAACAGCTTTCTCTCTACAAGCATTATATTCATTAATAACCCCATGTTTTGTATAATCATTTGGTAACCAAAAACCTCTAGCATCAACAAAGTTTCTAGTTAGTTTAGAAGTTCTTTCGTAAAACCCTGTGTTCCTTGTAAGTTTATTTTCTGCGTCTGTTTTCATTCTAAATCCATAAGATTTTGTAAATTCTTTACTTTTTTCATAAGTTCTAACAAAAATATCAGTAGGGTTCCATCCATTACAGCTATCAATATCACTAGGACAAGCTGTTGTACCACAGGTTAAATCTTTAAGTGCTTTAAAAATTACATAATCACCTGGTCTTGCATATGACTCGTCAGAGGTTACTGAATTTAGACCGCCAGCAGATGTATTAAAAAAAAGATTTATCGCCTGCCAACCTTTTTTTTTCTCTACACCATATTTTTCCATAGAGTCATTTAAATTATCAGAACAATTTGCATGGCCAAAATATCCTGAGTCTTCATAATATTTTGAAGTACAGGCTAAGTTGAATGTATCATGTATACCAACGGTATCTCTTATCACTTCTATTAAAGGTTCATGATCAGTGTCATAAAATTTTGAATATAGCCCTGGACCAGGAAAAGTATGACCCATAAAAGTTCTTGTTGTTTGCCAATCAAGACCTCTCTCCAAACCTTTTTCTAATTTAGCTGTATCATAAGCAACAAAGTCCGAACACTGTCTTCCTGTTGGTGTTATAATTTGAATGTAATCACCAGCTTTGACTTGATAGCCAGTTGCAGTTTTTCTATCAATATTTACTTCATGATCTGGATCATAAATTGGATCTGGTATTAATGAAAATTCTTTATCATTATTTTTAATTTTAGCTCTTTTTATTATTATTGTTAAATCTGATGGTGGATTTTGATCATGAACAAGCATGTCATCTGCAGGCGCTGCAAATATGCAATAACATTTATCTTTAGATTTTAAATTTATTTTTTCACCAGCTTTAGTATTTTTATCAAATAATATTGCTGACTTAGCTTTTTCAATTTTTAAATTTCTTTTGTTTAGTTGAAGCAAAGCCTGCATAGAACTTTCTTCTCTTTTAAAAAGTATTTTTTTTATTTCAGAAGAATTTTTATTTTCTTTTAAATTTAAAAGACCTAATTCTGAGTTTCCGTTTTTATCGAAAGAATTGATTTCGCAAATTTGATTTCCTTCATTATTAATTATTTGAATTTCGTCATCAGGAAAAATTTGAATTCCAGTAATTCCACCAGCATTGACAATATATCTTTCAACTCCAGGTGGTAGTACATTTAAACCAGGTTCTTTTATTGCTAAACTAGTTTGCATAAATAATTTAAATATGCCCAAACTATATTAAAGTATCAACAAATTTATATATAAATTTTATATATACATTTGTATCTATTTTGCTTGTTGACTGTCTCTTTAATAGAGAAGATAATTTAATTCTTAATATTAAGGAAAGGGGAAATAATGAGAAAAATAATATCTCTACTATCAGCTTTAGTGATTTCTCTTGTAAGTTTTGCAGGAATTTCTAACGCAGCAGATAGTAAAAAACCGATTGTTATCCCAACTCATAACTGGTCAAGCCAAATTGTAATGGCATATGTTATTGGTGGAATATTTGAAAGCATGGGTAACAATGTAAAATATGTAAATGCTGACTCACAGGCAGTATACGAGTCAATTAGAATTGGAGACGTAACTATATCTCACGAAGTGTGGGAATCTGCTTTTGGTAAATCATTCACAACTGCTTTAGATAAAGGTGGTTTATTAGATATGGGTGATCACGAAGCAAGAACTCTTGAAGATATGGGTTATCCAAACTGGGTTGTAGAAAAAGGCTTATGCCCAGGTCTACCTGATTGGACTGCTTTAAAAAATCCAGATTGTGCAAAAAACTTTACAACACCTGACTCTCCAGATGGAAAAGGAAGAATGTTGGAAGGACCACAAACTTGGCATGGAGATTTAATACCTCAAAGAGTTGATGCTCTTGGTTTAGGAGATCTATGGTGGGTTAAATTTGCTGGTAGTGCAGATGCATTATGGGCAGAATTAGCAGCAGCTAAAAAAGAAGGAAGAGGAACTATCATATTTAACTGGACACCAAACTTTACAGACGGTGCTGGTTTTACTTTCATCGACTTTCCTCCATACACAGCTGGTTGTAGACCAGAAGATGGTGGAGATGGAAAATGCGGTTCTCCAGATGGTTATTTGAAAAAAGCAGCGCATGAAGATTTTCCAAAAACTCATCCTGCAGCAGCTAAGGCGTTTCAAAAACTTTCTTTCTCTACAAGTCAAATTGGTGCAATGGCAGCTTTAGTTGACGTTGACAAAATGACTCACGAAGATGCAGCTAAAAAATGGTTAGCTGACAACAAGAGTGTTTGGCAAGCTTTTACAAAATAAGCTTTAAAAACTAATAGATTAAATCTCTCCCAACTAGGTTGGGGGAGATTTTTTTTAATAAAAATTAATATGTGATGATCAAATTATTTTATTTTATATTTTTTAGCATTATTTCTCTCAGTAATGTTTTTGCAAAAAATATTAATATAAATGAAGATCTTAATTTGGAATTAAATTGTAAATTAGAAAAAAAAATAATCAAAAACTCTGAATATAATTACAAAACGTTTTTAGCGGAAGAAGTTGATGAACAGAATTTAAATTCTTTAAAATTATATACTAATCAACCAAGTACTTTAATGGTTAATGGATTATCAGATTTTTTCTCACAAAATTCAAATTTTGATGTGAAAATAGTAAATAAAGATGTGGTTTTATTTAAAGCATTTAATAAAGAAAAAAGTTATTCAGAATCTGCAATAATTACTAGAAAAACAGGAGAGTTAATACACGAAATAACTAAGAACATTAACAGCGAAAATTCAGAAAAATATATAACTATTTATCATTGTAAAAATAAAACAAAAAATGCCTAATTTTTTTTTCATAAATAATGTGTAAAATGAAATGATGAAAAGACTATTATTTTGCATCCTTTTTTACCTTTTAGCAGTGTCAATTGCCCAAGCAAGAAGCACAGGTTGTAAAGAAGGAAACTGTGAAAATGGTTATGGTAAATGGATTTATACAGACAAAACAACCTATGAAGGTGAGTGGGTTGCAACCAAAAAACATGGTCAAGGAGTAGAAACCTGGCCTAACGGATATATTTACAAAGGCGAATTTAAAAATAGTGAATGGAGCGGTGTTGGAACTTTATTTTTTCCCGATGGCTCAACTTACGAAGGGGAATGGGCCAAGGGATTTATGAATGGTAAAGGAACTTTTACTTGGTCTGACGGAAAACAAAAAACTGGTATTTGGAAAAATGGAAAACTACAAGAGTAATTTTAAGGAATTACCAGAAACCATCAAACAGTTTGGTGGGCTAATAGGAATTATAGTTATTATATTTATAACTTTTTTTATCTTAAATAAAATATTTGGTGAAGGTGATGAGTTGGTTGCTAAAATGAAAATAGAAGAAGAAAGAATTGCTCAAGAGAGAAAATTAAATAAATTAATCTCAAGTCTTCCATCAGGAATTTTAGTTTCTTTTGATGGTACAGATCATTTTAAATTATCAGATGAATTATACGAAGCGGTTTGTAAAGCAACAAAACTTATTCCTCAACGTGCAATTATGGGAGCAAATTTCTTAAACTTTAGAGCACACGAAATTTACACCATTAATGGCAATAAGATAGATGAAACGTTTGTTAAATGGGATAAAGAAAAAAATAAGTGCTTTGCAGGTTTTGTGGTTAGTGGAAATAATGTTGGCGTAGATGAAACTATTTCTGTAAGTGGAGAGGCTTTAAGTTTTTTAAGCACAGGAATTGATACAAGAGTTTATTTTATAAAAAATTTTTAGGGAGGAAATTTAACAAATTTAAGAGATTTTATTTTATCTTAATTTCGTATAACCTTATTATAATTTATGTCTGAACCAGTAATTAAATGTGAGTCTGTTTATAAGATATTTGGCGAAAATGCTGAAACTATGCTTAAGGAAGCGAATGGCAATGTAGACGCAAAAACTTTTCAGGAAAATGGATGTATAGTTGGGGTTAATAATGCTTCATTTGAGGTATCCAAAGGAGAAATGTTGGTCGTAATGGGACTTTCAGGTTCAGGTAAGTCTACACTGTTAAGATGTATATCGAGATTAACAGATGCAACAGGTGGAAAAATCTTTATTGAAGGTCAAGATCTATTAAATTTAAATAATAAAGAATTGATCGAACTAAGAAGAAATAAGATGGGAATGGTTTTTCAAAGTTTTGCGCTTCTTCCCCATAAAACAGTTGTCGAAAATATAGCTTTTCCTTTGCAAATTAAGGGTATTAATACGGGGGAGAGCATCAATAAAGCAATGGATATGGTCAAACTAGTTGGTCTTGATGGAAGAGAAAACTATTTTCCGCGAGAATTGTCTGGAGGACAACAACAGAGAGTAGGTATTGCTAGATCATTGGCAGTTGAGCCAGATATTTGGTTTTTAGATGAACCTTTTTCAGCGCTGGATCCGTTAATCCGAAAAGAGATGCAAGATGAATTCTTAAGACTACAAGAAAAGCTACAAAAAACAATTATGTTTATAACTCATGATTTTGATGAAGCTCTTAAACTTGCTGATCGAATTGCCATTATGAAAGATGGGATTATTGAACAATTAGATACTCCTGCAAATATAGTTTTAAATCCTGCAACAGAATATGTAAGAAAATTTACTGAAGAAGTTCCTAGAGAAAAAGTTTTATTAATTGAAGATGTAATGGACTCTTCAGCTACAGAAAATATAGGTAATTTAAAAGTTTTAAGAGACGAAATAATTGAAAATGTGGCAGAAAAAATATTAACACAAGAAAAGACTGTAGCTGTAATAGATAACAACAATAATATTGTAGGATCTATTAATCCAACAAAAATTATAAATACAGTTTTTGGAGGAAGAAAAAATAATAATTAAACTATGGAAATTCTAAAAAAATATCCAAAATTGTTTCAATGGTTATTTTTATTAATAGTATTTTTTGCCTTATGTTTTGCGATAGATGTACCTGAAACTTATAAATTTATTAGAGGACAGGCTGAATTTGTAAAAGACCCGAACCAAAGCACATTCGTTTTCTTAGGAAAAGAAGTGAGGTATTACGCTTTTGACGTCTTTTGGAGACTACCTCCTTTACTTGGCTGGTTGCCAATTTGGATAAATGACTCTTTATTTTTCTTAATGAATGACTGGATGCCAATGGAGTTTTGGAACGAAGACACTCAAGAATATAAAACTAGACCTTTAGTTTTACAAATTACCAGAAATTTAACTGCATTTATGACTTTTCTAATTGAATTAATTAGAGAAATTTTACTTGGTGGTCTTGAAACTATCGTTGCATTTACAAGTTGGGATTGGATTGATGCTAATCCTTGGGCAGAATTGCCTGGCTTACCATGGACTATTGTTGCCGCAGGTTCTGCAATACTTGCTTACAAGTTAGGTGGTAGAGGATTGGCTATTTTTGCTGGTTTAGCAATGACTTATATTTCTATTTTTGGTCAGTGGAAACCATCAATGCAGACACTATCTTTTATTTTAGTTGCAGCACCACTATCATTTATATTTGGATTAAGTCTTGGTATTGCAGCCTTTAAGAGCAAAAGAGTAGAAAAAGCTTTATATCCAATACTTTTAGTCATGCAGACAATGCCACAGTACGCTGTGTTAGTTCCTGCCCTTGTACTTTTTGGAGTTGGAGATCATGCGGCAGTGATTATAACAATGATTGTAGCTGTACCTCCTATGATATTATTGACCTTATTAGGATTGAGAGCCGTACCCCCGGAAGTTATTGAAGCTGGTAGAATGAGTGGATGTAATAATTGGCAACTAATGTTCAAAGTTTTAATTCCAACAGCAAGAAGAGATATTTTGATCGGAGTTAACCAAGTTATAATGGTTTGTTTTTCTATGGCAGTTATCTCCGCATTTATTGGAGCAAAAGGTTTAGGATTTAATCTATTGTTAGCATTAAACCAGCTAAATATCGGATTAGCTTTAGAAGCTGGACTTTGTATAAGTTTAATTGCAATTCTTTTAGATAAGATGTCTTTAGCTTGGGCAAATAAACAAGTTGATTATTTTGGGAATCTAAATTTTTTCCAAAGGAATAAAAACTCATTATTTTTTGGACTAATAATGATTGTAGGAATTGCGTTAGCGTATTTTGGATCTATTTATTTTAAAGATGGATATAATTATTTATTTGAAGTTCCACATAATAAAGGGATATCAACAGCAGATTTTTGGAATAAAGGAGTTGACTGGATATTCGACACATTTTTTGTTTACATAAAAGCATTTAATACGTGGTTGATTGTTGAAGTACTTCAGCCAATGAGAGCTTTATATTTAAGAATGCCAGCGATAGCTACAATAGTATTAGTGGTTGGAGCGGGATATTTGATTGGTGGCACAAGATCAGCTTTAGTAGTTTGTGGTTTGACTTTATTTATAGCATTAAGCCCTTGGTGGGATAGAGCTTTAGTAACGACTTATATGGCAACATTTGGTGTGATTGTATCATGCATTATTGGATTTACAGTTGGAACTTTATGTTTTCAAAATAAACACTCAACAAAATTTATGTTAAATGTATGTGATATTTTTCAAACCTTTCCATCATTTGTATATTTAATTCCTGTAATGATGCTGTTTGGTATAACTGATACCTCTGTTCTTATAGCAGTAATAGTTTATGCAACTATACCTGCAACGAGATATACAATAGAAGGACTTAGAAGTGTCCCGTCTGGTTTACATGATGCTGCAACAATGTCAGGGGTAACAAAATTTCAAAGATTATTTAAGATAGAGTTTCCTCTAGCATTCCCACATATGATGTTGGGACTTAATCAAACTATAGTTTTTGCTCTATTTATGGTGATTATAGGAGCATTTATTGGAACAGAAGATTTAGGACAATATATTTTAAAAGCTTTGTCAGACAAAAAAGGTGCAGGAATTGGATTAACATTAGGGATATGTGTTGCTTTCATTGGTTTAATATTTGACAACTTAATAAGAACTTGGGTTGATAAAAGAAAAAAACACTTGGGTATAGATTAAACTTGTGAAAAAGTTTCTTGTAGCTATTGATCAAGGCACAACATCTTCAAGAGCAATTTTATTTGATTTACAAGGTAATATTAAATTCACATCTCAATTTGAGTTTACTCAATATTTTCCTAAAAATGGATGGGTTGAGCATAATCCAAACGAAATTTGGTCTTCAACTATTAAAGCTTTAAAAAATGTAATTAGAAAAGCTTCAACTTTAAAAGGTAAAATATTAAGTATTGGAATTACAAATCAAAGAGAAACTACTATCCTTTGGAATAAAAAAACTGGTAAAGTAATTTACAATGCTATTGTATGGCAAGATAGAAGAACACAAGAATATTGTGAAAAGCTTAAGAAAAAAAAACTTGAAAATATTTTTCAAAAAAAAACAGGATTATTAATTGACCCATACTTTTCAGCTACCAAAATTAAATGGATCTTGGAAAATATAAAAATTTCAAAGAAACTCTTAAAATCTAACAATTTACTGTTTGGAACAGTAGATACCTATTTAATTTGGAAACTGACTAATGGTAAACATCATTTAACTGATGCAACAAATGCAAGTAGGACAATGTTATTTAATATAAATAACAACACCTGGGACAAAGAAATTTTAAAAAAACTGAATATCCCAAAACGTATTCTACCAGGCGTAAAAAATTCAGCAGACAATTTTGGAACAACAAATAAAAAAATAGTTGGATATGAAATTCCTATTTGTGCGGTTTTGGGTGATCAACAAGCTGCAGCTGTTGGTCAATGTTGTTTTGAAAAAGGCTCAATAAAAAGTACTTATGGAACAGGAGCTTTTGCAATAATGAATACAGGATCTAAAAAAATTATTTCAAAAAATAAATTATTAACTACTATTTGTTACAGGCTGAATGGAAAAAATACTTTTGCACTAGAAGGCTCTATTTTTATTGCTGGTGCAGGTGTTCAATGGTTAAGAGATAAGTTAAAGCTAATAAATAATGCTCATGATACTGAACAAATTGCTAAATCAAAAAAAAATAATGAAGATGTCTATGTTGTGCCAGCTTTTAGTGGGATGGGAGCTCCATATTGGAGCCCTGATGCTAGAGGAATTATTACAGGATTAACTAGAGACAGTGATTGGAAAACTATAGTAAGGGCAGTGATAGAGTCTGTAGCATATCAAAGCTATGATCTTTTTAATGCAATGAGGAAAGACGGCTTGAAGCCTAATAAAATTAAAATTGATGGCGGAATGGTTAAAAATTATTGGTTTTCCCAATTTTTAGCAAATATTATCAATGTTAAAACAGAAAGACCCAAAGTTTTGGAAACCACAGCTCTGGGGGTTGCATTATTTGCTGGATACCAAATTGGTGTATTTAAATCATTAGATCAACTAAAGAGAATATGGAAAAAAGATAAAATTTTCAAACCTAAATTAAGTAATATTGTTAGAAACAAATTGTTGAATGGGTGGAAGTTATCCGTCAAAAAAACTTTATTATAGATAATTTATTATTTTAAAAACGTATCCATAG
Source organism: uncultured Pelagibacteraceae bacterium (assembly GCA_902577285.1). Lineage (GTDB taxonomy): Bacteria > Pseudomonadota > Alphaproteobacteria > Pelagibacterales > Pelagibacteraceae > Pelagibacter. The sequence continues at coordinate 70,847 of CACGYL010000001.1, forward strand.
AATCATCCATCGCAGATGCCCAAGGGGTATGGTGAACAGGGGCAATGGATCCAGTTACAGGTGATGAAAAAGATTTATTTCTGTAAGTAGAAATATCATCCATTTTATGATGTTCCCATTCCTTGAAATGCTTTCTTATTAGTTCAAAATCAATTTTTGGATAATCTGACATTTCGTGAAGTTCTTTAGTATATTCAGTTTGAAAATCTATCATTTGATCAGGGTTTTCTAATTTTTCTTCCATAGAAACCCATTTAGAAATATCTTTTTCTATTTCACTATCATTAGGAATTTTAATTTTATTCATTATCACATCTCTTGCAAACCATGCTTGGCAATCAAACATATTAAAAGTATGAAATTGATCCTGCATACCTAGGTACATTAGCTTATGATTATCTTGCCACACAACTCCTTTGTATAATTTTGGTGGATATAATCTATTATGAGTTTTTAAACTCAGGTTTTCATTTAAAAAAGGAAAATGATGCAGGTATCCTGTGCATAATATAATTACGTCCGCTACTTGTTCTGTACCATCTTTGAAAATTGCTTTGCTTCCCTCTAATCTATCTAAATAATAAACTTCTTTCATACCTGAAGGCCATTTAAAACCCATAGGGTTATGCCTATAACCAATAGTTACACTTTTAGCTCCATATTTATTACATTGTAGTGCAACATCTTCAGCTGAATAACTACTTCCAAGAACTATAACATTTTTATCTCTAAATTCTTCAGCATCTCTAAAATCATGGGAATGCATTATTCTTCCTGGAAAAGAACTCATACCTTTGTATTCAGGTATGAACGGAACTGAAAAATGTCCAGTTGAAACAACAACGTAATCAAATTTGTCGTGTAATATTTTATTATTAGTTTTATCTTGATAGCTAACTTCAAATTTATCCGAATTATAATTTACACTCTTTACACTTGTGCTAAATTTTATTTTGCTTTTAATGTTTCCATTGCTCACTCTCCCAATTATATAGTTGTATAATACTTCTCTTGGTGGAAATGATGGAATGGGTTTTCCAAAATGCTCATCAAATGAATAATCTGCAAACTCTAAACATTCTTTTGGTCCATTTGACCATAAATATCTATACATACTATTGGGGACAGGGTCACCATATTGATCAGAACCAGTTCTCCAACTGTAATTCCATAATCCTCCCCAATCATCCTGTTTTTCAAAACATACAATTTCTGGAACTTTTTCTCCATTTTTCTCAGCATGTTCGAAAGCCCTTAACATTGATAGACCACAAGGCCCCGCGCCAATTATCGCTATTTTGTTCATATAAACTGTATAATTTTAAAAGTTATTTTATTAATAAAATCAAAAAAATAAAACTATTTTTTCTTTAAAATTACTTGTTAATAATAAATAGTTAAATTTAGTTAATTTATTTATGAAAAAAATTCTAATTATTGGAGGTGGGGCCATGGGCTCAGCCTTTTCTATTCCATGTATAGATAATAATCACAAAGTATTTATAACAGAACCATACAGTCAAAGATTTATTAAAAATTTATCATCCAAAAATAAATTTCATTCAGCTTTAAAAATAAATCTTCCAAAAAAACTAAAATTTAAAAAATATTCCAATGAATTATTTTATGAAAAATATGATCTTGTTGTTGTAGCATTAAGCTTAACGGGTATCGATTTTATAGCGAGAGAATTGAAAAAATTTAAAGTAAAATCTCCAATTTTAGTGCTCACAAAAGGTCTTAAATATGAAAAACAAAATAAAAATATTATAACCATTTCACAAACCCTTTTAAAAAGTTTCCCTAAATTAAATTTATCAGTTTTGAAAGGACCATGTTTAGCTAAAGAATTAGCTAGAAAATACCAAACAAGTGTGATCATCGCTAACAAAAATATTGAGATTGCAAAATTGTTAGGAAAAATGATTTCAACAAAATACTATTTGATTGAATATTCTAAAGATGTGGTTGGTGTTGAAATATGTTCTGCAATAAAAAATATTTATTCTATGATAATTGGTTCTGGTATAAGTTTAAATAAATCTTCAAGTTTGTTCCAAAAATCGTTGTCAGAAATGAGATACATAACTAAACATTTGAAAGGAAAAGAAGATACGGTTTTAAGTTTAGCAGGTGTTGGTGACTTGTATGTAAGTGCTGCAGGTGGAAGAAATAGTAAAATGGGAAACTATTTAGGACAAGGTTTTACTTTTCAAAGGGCTAAAAAAAAGTTTATGGCAAATGATACTGTAGAAGGCGAACAACTTGTGAGAGAAATTGCACCTTATATTTTAAAAAAGTTTAATTCAAAAAAAATTCCTTTGATGTTTCAAATGATTAGAGCAATTCTAAAAAATAAAAAATTTGTGATTTAAAAAATATGAAATTTGCTGACTTTTTGAGCTACAAAGAATTTTTATACCTATTGTCATTCATTTCTCTCGCTGATACATTTGATTTATTAATCAACGAAAAGAGGGGAAATCAATGATTAAAAAAATAGTAATAACTGTCTGTACTCTGATATTTTTTGTTACAAATATTAGTTTTGCAGACATCACTTTTTGGACTACAGAAGTTCAACCAGCTAGAATGGCAAAACAAGAAGCAATGGCTAAGGATTTTGAGGCTAAAACTGGCATCAAGGTTGAAGTTATTCCTGTAGAAGAAAAAGATTTAGGAACAAGAGCAACAGCAGCAGCTGCAGCTGGTGATCTTCCAGACGTAATATATCATACTTTGCAATACGTTTTACCTTGGGCTGAAGCTGGAATATTAGATGTAGATGCTAATAATGCAGTTGTTAAAGATCTTGGAAAAAAAACTTTTGCACCAGGCGCATTAAACATGGCTAAAAGTGGATCTAAAATAGCAGCAGTACCAGTCGATGGCTGGACTCAAATGGTAGTCTACAGAAAAGACTTATTTGAGAAAGCAGGTCTTGCACCTCCAACAAGCTATGAAAATATAACTAAAGCAGTAGAAGCACTTTCCGGAGATGGAATGTTTGGTTTTGTTGCAGCTACAAAAACTGATGAAAACTTCATGAGCCAAGTTTTAGAACATGTTCTTTTAGCAAATGGGGTTAATGTTGTTAAAAAAGGAGCAGTAAGAAAGCAAGGTAAAAAACTAAAGGCAGCTTTAGAATTTTATAAAGTTATAGCAAATGCTAGTCCTCCAGGAGAATTATATTGGAAGCAATCTAGAGAATTGTACTTTGCTGGAAAAACTCCAATGATAATTTGGTCACCATTTATAATGGATGAACTTGCAGGCTTAAGAGATTCTGCACCTCCAACAATAAATGATGATCCAACTTCTAGTGAGCTAGCTTCTAAAACAGGTTTTATCACTAACTTTAGCGGTCCTAATAATAAAAAAGGTGCTGCATGGGCTGATATAAGATATTTTGGTATTACAGCTGATGCTGATACTGAGGAGGCAAGTGCATTTGTTAAATACTCAATGGATGAAGGTTATACACAAACTCTTTCTATTGCTCCAGAAGGTAAATTCCCTGTGAGAAGAGGAAACGCAAGTGATCCAGCAGCATTTACAAAAGCTTGGAGCAAATTACCTGTTGGAGTTGACAGAAAAGCACCTTTATCAGATTTATACTCTGAAGATGTTATAAATAACATTGTAGCTGGATTAGATAAAGCTAATAGATGGGGTGTTAAAGAAGGTGAACTTTCAAGAGCATCCAAAATTATTAATAACAAGTTTATTAATAGAATAACTAGACTATACGTTGATGGACAAATTGACATTGATCAAGCAGTAGATATGATCAATCAGAAATTGTCTCAATTCTAGATTATTAAATAAATTTTAATGAAAGCGGATAATGTGTATTATCCGCTTTTATTATGAGTGATACACTTTCAAAAATAGAAAAAAGAACTGCATACATTTTATTGTTACCTGCAGTTTTCCTTGTTTTTTCAATTATACTATTTCCCATATTTGCTAATGTTTGGATAAGTTTTAAAGAAGTAGGTTTAAAAGACATAAGAATTCCAGAGCCAAGAGCAAAAAAAATAGTAAAATCATTAAAAGATAGACCTGATGAAATAAAGATTATTTATAAATTAAGAAACAGTTCATTAATATTGGATATAAGAGACGTTAAATTTCAAGAAAAAATTCCAAAAGATTTTGAACCTTTAAATTTAGACGAAAGATGTCAACTGAAGTCAAATACAATTTATTGTAATTTTGGAAATTGGAAAGCTAAGTATAAAGAGAATTTTCAAGTAATACTTGTTAACAAGTCAGGGAAGAAAATTGATAAAAAAGAAATTAAATCAATCAAACCAAAATTATCAGGTAAATCAGATAATATTCTTTTAAATACAAATTTTACATTAAAAAATTTTAAAAAAGTTTTTTTTCAAAATGAATTTTTTGATTTACTGTCTACAACATTTTATTATACTTTTTTTGGTACAGTAGGATCAATAGTATTTGGGATTTTAGCAGCTCAGCTCGTAAACCAAAAATTTTTTGGAAGAACATTTATGAGAAGTATTCTTCTTTTTCCATATGTAGGACCTGTTGTAGCATTAGCATATACCTGGGAACTATTATTGGATCCTTACAGTGGAACATTAAACAATCTATTGTTAAATTTTCAAGTTATTCAGGAACCTCTTAATTTATTAGGTCAAAAATATTTAACTATTAATTTTTTTGGTTTTGATTTAAAGCTTAGACTAGCTTTAACAACTGTCATTATTTTTGAAATTTGGCGATACTTTCCATTAGCTTTTTTATTTATACTTGCTCGACTTCAGGCTGTTCCAAAAGAATTATATGAGGCGGCAGATGTCGATGGAGCTGGACCGATTCAAAAATTTATTAGCATAACACTGCCTCAGATTATGGCAGTAATATCAATTTTGTTTATGATTAGATTTATTTGGAATTTTAATAAATTTGAAGATATTTTCTTACTTACTGGTGGAGCGTCAGGTACTAGAACATTACCAATTAATGTTTACGAGCAAGGTTTTACAATATCTGATATTGGAATGGGATCTGCTGTATCAATAGTTATAGTTTTGCTTCTTTTAATATTTATGTTTATTTATTTTAGACTATTAGGAAGGCGAGCTGATGAAAATTAAAAGTCTAATATTGTATTGTTTAATTTCATCTATTTTTTTATTTTCCCTAGTCTCCATTTGGAAAGTTTTATCAACATTACAAGGAATAGATCTGGAAAATTTTAATTTCGCAATTATCCTAACTCTTGGAATTGGAATATCTCTAATAAATCTGATTGTTGGTGATAAGTTTCATAAAGCTATAAAGTCAATAATATTTGCAATTTTATTTACTTTTGTTGATGGATATTTACTTCAATTGATGCCTATTTGGTACAATATTGGCATCTTTGGGATTTTAATTTTTTACTCTTTTAAAATTGATAAATATAATCAAAAAAATTTAGAACTCGATCATTCATCTCAAACAGTTGTATTTGAATTTTTAACTCTTTTTGGAATTGTATTATTTTCTTTTGTAATTTTATTTCCATTTTACATGATGATAATTACTAGTTTTAAAACACAAGCTGCACTGCTTATAAATCCTTTGGATTTTAGTATTAATTTTGCACAGGATATTAAAGAACTATTTAAATCTTATTTTGTAATATTCGATACTTACAAATTTGGGAGATATATACTTATCAGTACATTTGTATCAGTTGGAACAGTTATAGTTACTTTAATATTTGCTATTCCAGCAGCATACGCAGTTGCAAGACTAAATTTTTTTGGAAAAAACTTTTTGTCTACTTCAATATTAATTATTTATATGTTTCCTGCTATAGTTTTGGTAATACCCTTGTATACCGTGTTTAGTCAACTAGGGTTAAGAAATAATGTAGGAGGACTTTTAATAGTATATACGGCAACTACTTTGCCAGTTGCAATATATATGCTTCAAGGATATTTCAAAAGTATACCTAAAGAATTAGAGGAGGCTGCTATTATGGATAAATTAAACTGGTTTGGAATTATTATTAAAATTATCTTGCCATTGAGTATCCCTGCTATTTCTTCAGTTGCTCTTTATGTATTTATGATTGCTTGGAATGAATTCTTGTTTTCTTTAATGTTCCTTGATAATCCAAATTCATTCACTTTATCAAGAGCTATACAATATTTGAGTGGTGATGCAGAAACTCCTAGACAATATTTAATGGCAGGATCAGTTGTTGTCACTATTCCAGTTTTATTTATTTTTGTTTATTTTGAAAAATATTTAGTAAGTGGACTAACTGCTGGAAGTGTAAAAGGTTAATGAGAAATTTTATTAATTCAGCCAAAAAAGTCTTATTAAGAAATAAAAAAAATGGATACACTTTACCAACAAACAATAAGTTATATCCCGCCCAATGGAATTGGGATTCCGGATTTATAGCTTTAGGTTATTCACATTTTAAACTTAAATATGCTTTAGATGAATTAAAGACACTTATTAAAGGTCAATGGAAAGATGGAATGATACCACATATCTTATTTCATGATTTAAATACTAATTATTATCCAAACCATTCTGTTTGGGCCTGCGGAAATAAAATTCACTCATCTGGTATCACCCAACCTCCAATTTTAGCAATAATAATAAAATTAATTTTTGATAAATATAAAATTAAAAAAGAAAAAGCTGAATTTAAAAAAATTATTAAAGGTGTTTTAAAATATCACAAATGGTTCATTAAATTTAGAGACCCAAATAATTCAGGATTAGTCTCAATTTTACATCCATGGGAGAGTGGATATGATAATTCACCTCTATGGGATTATTCAATGAGTAAAGTAAAAATTCCAAAAAATTTGAAATATAAAAGAGGTGATAACAAAGTGGTTAACCCTGAATACCGACCTCTAGATATAGATTATGATAGATATGTAACAATCAAAAATCAATTGAGAAAAAACAATTATAATCCAAACAAACTTTTCAAAGCTTCATTATTTAATGTTGTTGATGTTGGATTCAATTCAATATTTTTGAGGGCAAATAAAGATCTTGTTAAACTATTAAAAATGTTTGATTTGAAAAGTAATGAAATAGAAACGTATATTTCAAGATCTGAGAAAAAAATTGTTAAACTGTATAATAAAAAAAATAATAGTTTTATTAATATTGATTTGAAAAATAAAAAAAAAATAACTATCCCATCTATCACACATTATTTTATTTTATTTGCTGATTTAAGAGATAAAAAATTAAATAATAAAATTATCAAAAATTTAAAAAAACATAGCAATCAAGAAAAATATTTTTTTTCAAGTATAAAATCAGATCATCGAAAATTTGAAGAAAAAAGATATTGGCGAGGACCAGTATGGATTAACTGTAACTGGATTATCTATCAAGGACTTAAGAATAAAGATATTAAATTTGCAAATCAAATCAAAGAGGAAACAATAAATCTTGTAAAACAAAAAGGTTTTAATGAATACTTTAGTTGCAAAACTGGAAAAGGATTCGGTGCGACCAACTTTTCATGGACTGCATCCTTATTTTTAGATTTAATTTTTGAAAATAAATATGAGCAATTATAATTGGAATTATCCTACTACTATTTGGGTTGGCAAAGATAGAATAAAAGATCTTTATTTGGCCTGTTCAAATTTAAAAATTCAAAATCCTTTATTTGTGACGGATAAGGACTTAATAAACTTGCCAATGGCTAAAGAAGTAATTTCAAAAATTAAAAATAGAATTAATAATTTAGTAGTGTTCTCCGATTTTTCAGGAAATCCTTTTGGTGAGAATGTTGAAGAAGGTGTTAAAGAATTTAAGAAAAATAATTGTGACGGGGTAATTGCTTTTGGAGGTGGTAGTGGACTTGATGTGGGAAAAGCAATTGCATTTATGTCTGTACAAACAAGACCTCTATGGGACTTTGAGGATATTGGAGATTATTGGAAAAGAGCAAATAATGAAAATATACCCCCTATAATTGCTATCCCAACCACAGCAGGAACGGGTTCAGAAACAGGGAGAGCTTCTGCGATAATAAATAAAGAAACTGGAGTTAAAAAAATAATTTTCCATCCAAAATTTTTACCATCAATAGTTATCTTAGACCCAATTTTAACAAAAGATCTTTCTCCACGATTAACAGGAGCAACTGGCATGGATGCACTAGCGCATAATTTGGAAGCGTTTTGTGCGCCAGGTTTTCATCCCATGGCAGATGGTATTGCAATTGAAGGAATGAGATTAATAAAGAAATCTTTATTAAATGCAGTACATAATGGTAATGACCTAGATGCAAGATCTGATTTATTAGCTGCTGCCTGTATGGGTTCAACCGCTTTTCAGAAAGGTCTTGGTGCCATTCATTCACTAAGTCATCCATTAAATGCTAAGTTCAATATTCATCATGGATTAACTAACGCAATATTCATGCCATATGTATTAACTTTCAATAGAGAAACTATAGAAAAGAGGATTATGTCTATTTGTGATTATCTTAATTTATCGAAAAGTTTTAATTCTTTCTTAGAGTGGATATTAGATTTAAGAAAAAAATTAGAAATTCCTCATAAACTATCAGATGTGATTGATAAAAATAAACTCGATTTAGATGAACTCTCTGAAATGGCTTTGAATGACCCGTCAACTGCATCTAACCCCAAAACATTGACAATATCTGATATGAAAATTATTTACAAAAATAGTATCTCTGGAGAATTGTTTACATGAAAAAGATATTAATAGTTGAGGGTAATCTTAAAGAGGAAAATCAAAGTTTTACTGAAGGTGGAATAAAAACTCACACTGAAAGTCTAAAAGAGAGTATTAGTTATTTCACAAATAATTTAGAAATTGATGTAGTTAATCCTTCATCTGATAAAAATATTTCAGAAGTAGCAAAAGATTTAGAAAAATTTGATGGGCTAATCTGGGGAGGGAGTAGCCTAAATATATATAATGATACAGTGGAAATAAGAAGACAAATAGAATTTATGAGATCATGTCAAAATAAAATAAAGAAAATACTAGCAATTTGTTGGGGTCTTCAGGTAGCTGCTACTGTTGCTGGAGGTCAAGTAAAAAGATGCATGACTGGATCTCATAGAGGAATAGCTCATGATATTGAAATCAATAGTAATGGATTGCAACATCCAATTTATAAAAATAAAAGTGAAACTTTTAATACACCAGCATTCAATTTTGATGAGGTTGTAAAATTACCTAAAAATTCAATCTTGTTAGCTTCAAATCCTGTAAATAAAGTTATGGGGATCAATTTCAAATCTGGATTAAGTGATATTTGGGGAATTCAATATCACCCAGAAATTACTTATGATAAAATGATAAGTCTTATTCATTTTAGAAAAGATCGTCTGTTAAATAATAAAGCTTTTTCTGATGAGCAGGAGATAAACAAGCATGTAGCTATGATTGCGGAGGAAAATAAAAAATCAAATAAAGATCTTAGAATGCGAGAACTTGAAAATTGGTTAAATTATCTTTTAAAATAAACCTTCTGTTTCACCTTTATCATTAATTTTTATTTTATCTGCAGCTGGCACTTTTGGTAGCCCAGGCATTGTCATTATTGCACCACAAACAACTACTATAAATTCTGCTCCTGATGATAATCTTACTTCTCTTATCGGCAGGACATGTCCGGATGGTGCACCTTTTAAATTAGGGTCTGTGGAAAAACTATATTGTGTCTTTGCAATACAAATCGGTAAGGATTGGTAACCTGTCTCTTCAAAATTTTTTAATTGTTCTCTTATTTTGGTATCCGCTACAACTTCACTTGCTCTATATAATTCCTTTGCAATCGTCTCAATCTTTTTAAATAACGATGTTTTATTATCGTATAAAAATTTGAAGTCACTTCCCTTTTCACACAGTTGAACAACATTATTTGCTAAATCTACTGCTCCTTCTCCACCTTTTTCCCAATGTTTTGATATCGATGATGTTACACCTTTTTTTTGACAAAATTTTATAACTTCATCGACCTCTCTGTCTGTATCCAAAACAAAGTGATTGATAGCTACAGTAACAGGCAAGCCAAATTTTTGGATATTTTCAATATGTCTTTCTAAATTCACCAATCCTTTTTTTACAGCGTCTATATTTTCATTTTTAAGTTCATCTTTATTTACACCACCGTGCATTTTTAAAGCTCTTATAGTTGCTACAATCACCACACAACTTGGTTTTAGACCTGATTTTCTACACTTTATATCTAAGAATTTTTCAGCACCTAGATCAGCACCAAATCCTGCTTCAGTAACAACATAGTCTGATAGTTTTAATGCACTTTTAGTTGCTAATACAGAATTACAACCATGCGCAATATTGGCGAAAGGACCTCCATGGATTATAGCGAGATTATTTTCCAAAGTTTGAGTTACATTTGGTCTAATTGCGTCTTTTAGCAAAACAGTCATTGGACCATGTGCATTTAAATCTTTTGCATAAATTGGTTTTTTATCTCTAGTGTAAGCAACAGTTATATTTCCAATTCTATTTTCAAGATCATGTAAATCATTAGATAAACAAAAGATCGCCATTATTTCAGATGCAACCGTAATGTCAAAACCATCTTCTCTTGGGAAACCATTTGCAACACCACCAAGATTAATATTGATAGATCTTAATGCTCTATCATTCATATCAAGCACTCTTTTCCAAACTATTCTTCTTACATCAATATTTAATTTATTACCCCAATAAATATGGTTATCTATTAAAGCAGATAAAAGATTGTGAGCAGAAGTGATTGCATGAAAGTCACCTGTGAAATGAAGATTTATTTGTTCCATAGGAACAACTTGCGCATAACCACCACCAGCCGCACCACCTTTCATTCCAAATGAAGGACCTAAGCTTGGCTCTCTTAAACAAACAATAGATTTTTTACCTATTTTATTTAATCCATCTGACAATCCCACTGAAGTGGTTGTTTTTCCTTCTCCAGCTGGAGTAGGAGTAATTGCTGTAACTAATATTAATTTTCCGTCTTTTTTATTTTTAAATTTTTCAAGATATTCGAGTTTTATCTTAGCTATGTATCTACTTATTGGACTATATGCCTCAGCATTATCTGGAACACCAACTCCATCCAAAATCTCTTGAATTGGTTTCATATTTGCTTCTCTTGCAATTTGGATATCTGTTTTTGACATTTGGTTTAAAACCTATAATAAATTAATGTGCAAAATTTCTATACTTTTTTAATAGGATTTTAAACATCTAAAAAATATATATATAAAAAATAAGAAAAAATTTAAGTTTAATTAGATAAAATTATAAAATGCAAAAATACTCAGTTTTTAGTCTAATAAAAAATGCATTCTCAGATCATCAAAATTGGGAAGTTGCATGGAAAGACCCAACTCCTAAAAAAGAATATGATGTAATTATTATTGGTGGTGGAGGCCATGGTTTGGCAACTGCATACTATTTAGCAAAAGAACATAACATTACAAATGTTGCTATTATTGAAAAAGGTTGGATAGGTGGAGGAAACGTTGGAAGGAATACTACAATTATTAGGTCTAATTATATGCATGATGAGAATGGATTGTTTAGTGAATTTGGTATGGACCTATGGAGAAAGATGAGCCAAGATTTAAATTACAATGTAATGTTTTCTCCAAGAGGAATAATTAATCTTGCCCACTCAGATGCACAAATGAATGCCTATTCAAGAAGGGGAAATTCTATGCGTTTGAACGGAATTGATGCTGTTTTGTTAAATAGAGAAGAAGTTCAAAAGTTAATTCCAATGGCAGACTTTTCTGACAATGTAAGATTTCCAATTTTTGGAGGTTTGATGCAACCAAGCGCTGGAACAGCAAGACATGATGCTGTTGCCTGGGGTTATGCAAGACAAGCTGACTCTATGGGTGTTGATATAATTCAAAATTGTGAAGTTACGGGATTTGATGTCTCAAATGGAAAAATTCTTGGAGTAAGAACTTCTAAAGGAGATATCAAAGCCAAGAAAGTTGGTTTATGCGTTGCAGGAAGTACAAATATTTTGGCAGAAATGTTAAATATGACTTTACCAATTGAAACTCATTTGCTTCAAGCATGTGTTTCAGAGCCTATTAAACCTTTGCTTGATCATGTTGTTACATTTGGTGCAGGACATTTTTATTGTAGCCAATCAGATAAAGGCGAAATGGTTATGGGTGGAGACTTAGATGGATATAATAGTTATTCACAAAGAGGAAACTTGCCAACTCTTCAACACGTATTAACAGAGGGGATTGCGATGTTTCCATTTCTTAGCAAATTAAAAATGTTAAGAACTTGGGGCGGAATAATGGATATGTCCATGGATGGATCGCCAATTATTGATAAAACGCATATTAACGGATTATATTTAAATTGTGGTTGGTGCTATGGTGGATTTAAAGCAACTCCAGCATCCGGGTGGACTTTTGCACATACAATTGCTCAAGATAGAGTTCATGATTTAAATGCTGGTTATAGCCTCAACAGATTTAGCACTGGAAATTTAATTGATGAAAAAGGCCTAGGAACTAAAACCTGGATATCATAAATGTTATATATCAACTGTCCACATTGTGGACTTAGATCTCAGAATGAATTTGCTTATGGCGGAGATGCAACAGTAAAACGTCCTGAACTAAATAAAGAAATAAGCGATCAAGAATGGGATAATTTCGTATACTTAAGAAAAAGTCCAAGAGGAAAACATTTAGAATTATGGCATCATATTTCTGGATGTAGACAATGGATTAAGGTTGAGAGAGATACATCAACTCACGAAATTTTTAAAACTTATAAAGCAAACGAAGCAATAGAATAATGTCCCAAGATTTTAGATTAGATAATGTTGGAATGGTCAATAGAGAAAAAAAAATCTCGTTTAAGTTTAATGGCAAAAAATATTTTGGTTTCGAGGGAGATACTATCGCATCTGCCTTAATAGCGAATGGAGTTCATTTAGTAGGTAGAAGTTTTAAATATCATAGGCCTAGGGGTTTTTTTGGAGTTGGCGTTGATGAGCCCTATGCAATTCTGCAGTTAGACAGAAATAATGAGAGAGATCCAAATATAAGAGCAACAGAACAAGAAATTTTTGAAGGACTAGAGGTTAAGAGTGTTAATTGTTGGCCTAGTGTAAATTTTGATATTGGAGCGATAAATAATTTTTTAAAAATGTTTTTTCCAGCTGGTTTTTATTACAAAACATTTATGTGGCCTCCTAGCTTTTGGTATAAAATATATGAACCTTTTATTCGAATGGCGGCTGGATTTGGAGAAGCCTCTATCAAACATGATAAAGAGAGATATGAGCATAAATATGAGTATTGTGATTTATTAATAACTGGATCTGGACCTTCAGGTTTAGCAAGTGCTTATGCCGCTGCCAAGAATGGAGCCCGAGTAATATTGGCTGAGGATAAACCAAGATTTGGAGGTAGCTTATTAACAAGTGATGTAAATATAGGAAACCAAACAGGTGTTGAGTGGACAGAAAAAATTATAGCAGAACTAAAGTCCATGCCTAATGTTGTAGTAAAAAATAGATCGCAAGTTTTTGGTTACTATGATCACAATATGTTAGTAATGTCAGAGCGTATAAGTGATCACTTGCCAAAAACTCAAGAATATCTCCCTAAACAACGTTTGTGGTACATAAGAGCAAATGAAGTATTGATTTCATCAGGTTCAATTGAAAGACCTTTAGTTTTTGGAAACAATGATACTCCTGGCGTTATGTTATCGTCAGCTGCCAAAGAGTATATGAAAGTTTATGGCGTATTAGTTGGAAAAAAACCTTTAATTTTCACAAACAATGATAGTGGTTATGAAACTGCAATTGAATTTAAAAAAAACGGAGTAAATCCAATCATATTGGATACAAGAAGTAATCCTTCTTCAGATATTATCACTGAGGCAAAAAATTTAAATATTGAAATTAAGTTCTCCTATGTAGTTGTTGCCGCAAAAGGCTATAAAAAAGTTAAATCAGCAGATATCGCTAAAATATCTGACGATAAAAAAGAATTATTTAACATAGAAAATATAAAATGTGATTGTATCTGTGTATCAGGTTTTTGGACACCATCTATTCATTTAGCATCACAGTCAGGAAACAAATCTAAATTTAACGAAAAAATTGATGCATTTGTACCAGATAAATCCAAACAACAAGAAAATACAATTGGGTCAGCAAATGGAATATTTACATTAGAGGAAACAATTAAAGATGCTTTTGATAAAGGTTTTGATGTTTCAAATAAAATAACTGAAAAAAATAATAAAGTTTCAGTACCAACAGTAGTAGAAAAAAAATCAACAGATCATGACAAATTTTGGTGTGTTCCTTTACCAAAAGGTAAATCTTATAAAAGGTTTTTAGATTTTCAGAATGACGTAGCGGTTTCTGATATTGAGCTAGCTTTAAGAGAAGGTTTTAGGTCTATCGAGCATGTAAAAAGATATACAACGCTTGGTATGGCTACGGACCAAGGAAAAACGAGTAATTTAAATGGATTACAATTAGTCTCTGATATTGAGAATAAAGTTGTTCCTCAAGTAGGACATACGACTTTTAGACCTCCTTATACCCCAGTATCAATTGGAGCAATTGTAGGAAGAGAAGTTGGTAAGCATTCTAAACCAACAAGAAAATCACCTATGCACTCATGGCATGAAAAAAATAATGCAGTATTTGTTGATGCAGGAGTTTGGTTAAGACCAAGATATTACAAGCAAGGAAATGAAGGGTTATTTGAAGCATCAAAAAGAGAGGCAAAGAATGTAAGACAAAATGTAGGCGTATGTGATGTTACAACATTAGGTAAAATAGATGTTAAAGGACCAGATGCAGCAGAATTTTTAAATAGAGTTTATACTAACGCTTGGCTTAAACTTCCAGTAGGTAAAGCAAGATACGGTGTAATGTTAAGAGAAGATGGAATTGTAATGGACGATGGAACAACAACAAGGATTTCCGAAAATCATTATCACATGACAACTACAACAGCTCAAGCAGCAAATGTTCTATCTCATTTAGAATATTATTTACAACTAGTGTGGCCAGAATTAAATGTAAACGTTGTATCAACCACAGAGCAATGGGCAGGTGCAGCAATCGCAGGACCTAATTCTAGAAAATTATTAATGAAATTATTCCCAAATTTAGATGTTTCAAACGAAGGTTTACCATTTATGGGTTATAAAGAAGCTGATTTATTCGAAGTTCCTGCAAAAATTTACAGAATTTCGTTTTCTGGTGAGCTGGCATATGAGATTAACGTTGAGTCCGATAACGGATATTTCATGTGGGAAAAAATCATGGAAGTTGGACAAGAATTTAAAATACAGCCATATGGAACTGAAGCTTTATCAACTCTAAGAATAGAAATGGGTCATGTTGCAGGATCTGAATTAGATGGAAGAACAATCCCTTACGATGCATCTTTAGAAGGGCTAGTTAGTAAGAAAAAAGATTTTATAGGCAAAAGATCTTTAAACAGATCTGCCTTTATATCTAAGGATAGAGAAAAATTAGTTGGCGTAGTTCCAATTGATAAAACCACAAGTATACCTGAGGGATCTTACATAGTAAAAGATCCAAAAGCAAAATTACCTAATCCAAAATTAGGTCATGTTTCGGCTTCATGTTGGAGTGTTGAATATGATAACCCATTTTCTTTAGCAATAATTAAAGATGGTAAAAATATGATAGGACAAAAACTCTTTGCTATGTCACCTTTAAAAAACAAAACGATACCTGTAGAGATTGTCTCTTCTCATTATGTAGATCCTGAAGGAAAGAGAGTTAGATCATGACGATGATATCACCTTTGCAGAACATTCATTCAGAGGGCTCTTATGGAAATTTTGAAAATAAAACTGAAAATGAATTATTGAAAATTTCTGAGTTAAAAAATTTATTAATTGTTCAAATAGTTCAGTACAAAAATTCTTCAATTAAAATAAATGATATAAAACTTAATAATTTGCAATTTGTTAATGAAGCACAAAAAGTTGTCGCAAATGAAAATTTAAGAATATTGTGGAATTCACCAAACAATTGGCTTGTTGTTTCTAACAAAAAAGAACTTTTTAGTGAAATTGTAAAAAATTTTAATGATAGCGACTTTGCTGTTACAGATCTCTCACACTCAAAAGCAATTATAGAAATAGAAGGACCTAATGTTAAAGAGGTTTTAAAAAAAGGTTGTCCGTTTAATTTCAATATATTTAGTAAAAATATGTGCATCAACTCATCATATAACGGAATATCTTTTTTAGTTGATATGGTTGAAGATGATCCTGAAAAAGCTAGAATTTTTTCACTTCGAAGTTTTGGGGAATCTATGTACCACTCAATAACTGATGCTTCACTAGAATATGGCTATAAATGTATCTAGAAACTATTCTAAAGTTTTAAATCTTGTTTTTTGAATAATAAATACGAATAAAATTGGTAAAATTAAAGTCAGCAATGTTACAGTTATTAATAATATTCCCAATTCTGAGTAATCAGCAGTCGTCAATATTGCATTAGTCACTTTATCTTTAACTTCACGAGTAATTGTGTAAATTTCATTTAAGTATTTTGTTCCTAAAGCACTTGCTGATAGCGCCAAATTTGTAAAAGACGCAAAAACTGCAAAAAAAGTAGCTTTTAAGTGCGAAGGTGCATTCTTAGCAATCCATGCCAGTAAAGGTATCATTGAGACCTGACCTAAAGGTGACTCTAAAGCTGTATTAATTAGCGCAATAAATTTAGCATCAACAATTCCATTTGTTATTGATGAAGTCCAATTATGAAATCCGTAATACATCCCAACACTTGGCAAAAATAATATTGCACCAGCAATTGACAAAACTACAATAATTTTTGCTATTGAATTATTTGACATAAAAGGTCTAAGCAAAATAATTCCTAACAATGTTAAGACCGAAGCTAGTAATGATAATATAGAAAAAAACTGCTCGTTAAATTTTAGCTCATCTATTTCGAACCAAGATAGTCCTGGACCTGGACCTGGCATTGCTCTAAATACAAATATAATCACAGCTGTTCCCACAATCGTAGATCTTAAATTTTGAGGCAGTTCTTTTATCAATTTACTCATCAGGAACAAAATAATTACCATAGATCCTAAAAAAACTATTTCTTGAGCAAAAGGAACTCCGAAGGAACCAACGCTGAGTGTAAAAATTACAAAAATTAAACTACCACCTAAAATCCACCAATTAATCTCTGTTTTTTCATGTTCGTAATCATCTTCATTACCAACTAAACCCTGACCAATTAATTTATTTTTTTTTTTATTTTTAAGATAGTTAGCAAAAATTACTCCTAAAATTGAAACAAATGGTATTACTAGTGCATAAATATAAATTGATCCATAGAGCTCTATTTTGTCCGCTTGCTCTAAACTATCAACGCCTTTAAATAAGATTACATTTACTAAAGCAACTAGAACAGTACCACCGATAATTGCAAATCGTCCAAGTGTCTGCATTGTAGTATGCATTGTTTTAATCTGATCTTGTGAAAATTTTTGACCTTCTTCATTAATAATTGGAACAGCTTCTACTGTCATTGCATCTGCAACAACATCTTGAACCACATATCCAATGGGAGCTAAAAGAACACTGATTACAAACCAAGTCTCTACTTTTAGAATTGTGGACATCCATTCCGTATGGATAATTAATCCATACATTATCAATAAGCTTAAACCAATTAGTGTAGCTCCTACATAAACCATATAATTTTTTTTGTTCCAAATTAGATCTACTAAATGACCTAATGGCATTTTAAGTGCCCAAGGAATACCAGCCCAAAACCCTAGCCCAGCAAGAAAGGCTGCTGATAAATTTAGATAATCTTTAACAAAAAATGTACCCACTATTCCTGTCAAACCTGAAATTCCAGCTGCAAGATAAATCATTAAAGGTGGTAAATAAGATAGTTTAAATTGTCTTCCTAAATCTAGTAAAGTGGAGTCGATGAATTTGGAAATTTGATTCATAAATTTATTCAATTATGTTTAATTTTATTAACTTAGTATTCTTTGTTTCATTACACCACAACTCGTAACTTTCACACACTCTCCACAGATGGTTAATAGCTCTTTGAGAAATATCTAAAGGAAAATGGCTTTTTGCATAGTATAAATCAGGAAATTTAATTAATTGCTTCATCATTGCTTCTTTTTGAAGATTTAAAAGCCGAATTACTTCGGCAGAAATTTTTTCTCCAGAATTAATATCAATATAATTATTTTTTTTTAACTCTTCAAACCAATCATCATGATACTTACCACTACTTATTTTTTCATATAATGGTGAACCTATGAATCTTTCCATAGCATCAATATTGCTTATATTCTGCTCTTTACTTTTTATTTCACTTATTGCTATATAAATAACCTCAGCAACATAAAGTATATAAGGTTTGGCTAAATTTTTTTTCATGAGATTACAAATTTAAACTATAATAACATGAATTTGGATCTTCTTTGTAATGTGCAAAAGGTTTACATTTTTTGAATCCAAAATATTTGAATAATTTTCTTGCTGGAGTAAAAAATTCACCAGCTCCTGTCTCAACACTTAATCTTTTAATTCCAATTTTTTTTGATTTATCAATTAAGTGAGCGATGATTTTTTCTCCATATTTTTTTTTCCTAAATTTGTCTGCGACCCTTATTGACTTAAACTCCCCATGTTCTTCTGAAAGGGTTTTTAGAGCTCCACATCCAATTAAATCATTATTCTCCCATAAACTCCAAAATTTTATACTTGGAACTCTCAAACCTTGCACATCTAGTACATGTGAACTGCCTTCTGGTGATACAGATCTTAATTCAATAAAATGAATTCTAAGAAGTTCATTTACCTGAGGGTTATCAAAGTTATTTTCTATTGATTTAATCATTTTGAAGAACATATAATCGAAAAACAAATTAAACCAATATTAAATATATGTGTGGAAGATACGTAATTACCAATGCTGTAACAAAAACAAAAAATATTGTAAAAACTGCGATTAATGTTCAAGACAGTGATAACTATAATGCACACCCATATCAAAATCTTCCTGTAGTCAAAAAATATAAAAACGGCAATACTGTTGAAAATCTTAAATGGGGAATTATCCCATCTTGGGCAAAACAGAAAGACTTTAAAGCCCTGATAAATGCAAGATTAGAAACAATTGATGAAAAGGTTTCATTTAAAAAACTTATAAAAATGCAAAGATGTGTAGTTGTTGCCGATGGCTTCTACGAGTGGAAAAGAACAAAAGATAACAAAATTCCATATTATTTTTTTAGAAATGATAAAAAAACAATTTTTATAGCTGCAATTTACGATGAAGGCCAATTTTGTATGATAACTGAGGAGGCAAGCCAAAATATTTCAGAAATTCATCATAGACAACCAGTAATACTTTATGAAAAAGATATAGATAAATATTTAAACATCGAACATTTTGGTTCAACTTTTTTAAAAGAGTGTAACAAAGTAAGTTTGACTTTTCACGAAATATCTAAGGATGTCAATAAACCAACAAATAATAGCGCCTCATTAATTCAACAAATTTAAGATATTATTTTTCAATAATTGTTATATGACCCATTTTTCTTTTATTTTTTATATCTTTTTTAAGATAGTCAAAAAAGAATTCATTCTCAGAAAATTTTTTGTCTCTATATATTAAAATATCATCACCTATTAAATTTATCATTTTGGCATTATATATTTTCTTTGTTTTAATTTTTTCTAAACCACATACAGCTCTAACATGATTTTCAAATTGACTTATATTATGAGAATTAATTGTCAAATGTCCTGAGTTATGAACTCTGGGAGCTATTTCGTTAGCATATAAATTATCATTTTTGTCAATAAAAAACTCTACACATAATGTTCCAATATAATCTAAATCCTCTACAATTTTTTTTGACCACTCAGTGGATTTAATTATAATTGCTTTCGAAACATCTGCAGGGATTTTAGAGTGCTTTAAAATTTGGTCTTCATGAACATTTTCAATTGGTTCATATATTTCATATTTTTGATTACCAAATCTTGTAATGATAACAGATATTTCTTTTTTTAAATTAATGAATTTTTCTAATATGTATTCTTTAGAAAAATCTATATCATTAGATATATCCTTTTTGCTATTTAACTTGTATTGACCCTTCCCATCATATCCTAATGTAATTGTTTTTAGCAATCCTGGCAAAAAATTTTCATTTTCTTTTAATTCGTCTATATGTTTTATAGAAACATATTGGGTAGTTTGAATATTTATATCATTGAGAAAATTTTTCTCTTTCAATCTATTTTGGATTAAATTATTAATCTCAGGTTTAGGCAAAACTGTTTTTTCATTATTTATACTTTGAAGAATATTAAATGGAATATTTTCAAATTCGTAAGTAACTAAATCGACACTATCGATAAATTCCTGAGTAATTGATTTGTTATCATATTTTCCATATATGAATTTTTCCGTAAAGTTTTTAGCCGGCGCATTCTCATCATCGCTTAAAATAACAGTTTTAATGCCAATTCTGTTAGCAGCTACTGACAGCAAACTTCCAAGTTGACCTCCACCTATAATTCCTAAAATAGGATTTTTCATTTAATTTGGTTTTTTCTTAACAGATTTGGATTGTTTAGATCTCCATTTTATTAAGCTGTTTTTAATTTTAGGATCAAAATTAGAAATTATAGATGCTGCATACAATGCAGCATTTATGGCACCATCAGTTCCTATGGCAACTGTTCCAACCGGAATACCTTTAGGCATTTGGGCTATAGATAAAAGACTATCTAGACCTTTTAGTTTTTTACTTTCAATAGGAACACCTATTACTGGTATTCTTGTTAATGCAGCAATCATGCCAGGTAAATGTGCAGATCCTCCTGCGCCTGCAATAATAACATTAATGTTTCTCGACTCTGCTGATTTTGCATAATTGAACATTCTCTCAGGTGTTCTGTGAGCAGAAACAATATTAGTTTCATAGTTAACTTTTAGTAATTTAAGAGTTTTTTCGCATAATTTCATTGTGGAATAGTCAGATTTGCTCCCCATTACTATGGATACTCTGTGACTATATCTTTTCTTTTTCATGCTAAGTTTTTGAATTAATATGATCAATATAGTCTTAAAATTAAAACTAGTCGACAAAATTTGTAATAATTATAATGTGTTTTTAATATGAATTATCGAATTGATAATCTTCAATATTGCAACTGGTCAAGAGATATTTTTAAAATCAACAGAGATGCTGGACTGAATGCAGTACATGCAACAGTAGTATATCATGAAGACTATGATGAATTTTTAATTAAATTAAAAGAATGGGATAACTTATTTAATGAAAATTCAGATCTAATATTTTTGGGAAAAACTTTTAAAGATATTATAAAGGCAAAGTCAGAAAATAAAACTGCAATATTTTTTGGTTTTCAAAACTGTTCTCCAATTGAGGATGATATTAGCTTAATTGAGAAAGTTCACAATCATGGATGCAGATTTATGCAACTTACTTATAATAACCAATCTCTATTAGCTACAGGATGTTATGAAAAAAACGACTCTGGTGTAACAAATTTTGGAAGAGAAGCTATAAAAGAAATGAATCGAATTGGAATAGTTATTGATATGTCACATTCAGGTGAAAAAAGCACTTTAGATGCTATAGATATTAGCGAAAAACCAATTGCAATTACTCATGCTAATCCGTCTTTTTGGCATAGTGCTTTAAGAAATAAATCTGAAACACTTTTAAAACATTTATCAAACAGTGGAGGAATGCTTGGCCTTTCTTTGTATGCACATCATCTAAAAGACGGAACAAATTGTAAATTAGATAGTTTTTGTGAAATGGTAGCAAAAACTGTTGATATAATGGGAGTAAAAAATATAGGCATTGGGTCTGATCTTTGTTTGAACCAACCAAATAGTATCGTCGAGTGGATGAGAAATGGAACTTGGAGTAAAACAAAAAATTATGGTGAAGGGAGCAAAAGTAAACCAGAATTTCCTGATCAACCAGAGTGGTTTATTGATGCCAGAGGGTTTAGTAATTTAGAAAAAGGATTAAGAAAAATTGGTTTCAATGAAAATGAAGTTAATGATATTTTAGGAAATAATTGGTTTAATTTTTATAAAGGAATTAATTGATGGAAGTTAAGTTAAGAGACCCTAAATTCCTGATGAAATTGTCTAAACTTGGTTCTTTTCATCAATCAAAACTCTCCTTTTTAAGATCTTTCTTAAAAGAATTTAAAGATTGGAGATATAGTAGAGATTTATTCCAATTAAATGACAAAGGATTTGGAAGAGCAATTTATTCTTTTACTAAAGAAAAAAAAACTTATTCTTTAATTTGTTTTGCTAATGAAATACAGGATGATGAAAGGTCAGATAGAGTTATTGCCACTAAATGGGATGCTGCATTCACTCTATTTGATGGAATTCCAACAAAAGAAGATGTTGATAGACTTAGTAATAATGTGCCTAAACAAGAGGTTGGAAGGCTATCTTACAAAGAATTAACCCTATCAAGAGCTAATAAATCTGTCAGGTTGTTTAATCATGTAGTTGAAAATTTATCAAAAGGTCAACAACCAGATAAAGAATTTATATCTAAAGTTGGTTATCTTTATAGAACTACTGCAGTCTATGGATCTGGTAAATTTGGTTTAGCTGATAGATTTAGGATTAAAAATAGGAATGAAATTTGTGGGCCATTTAGACTAGAAATGATGTTGGTTTATCTAGTTAGACAATTTACATTTGACCAAGTTAATCATATTGCAAAAAGTATAAGTCCGAAGAACGCTGTTGAATTAGATAACAATATCAGCAGAACTCTAGGTATAGGAAATTCTACTGGACTTGGCATGGCACCATTTATAGTAAACCATCCCACTCTACTTAATAACTGGATAACTGCTAGAGAAACAGTTTTAAAAAAAATAAGAGAAATAGAAAAAGTTTCTAAAAATGATTTAGATATTTTTTATCAGTGTTTAATTAAATCGCTAAAAAATATCACAAGCTGGCACACTGAGAGTGAATTTCAAAAAGAAAAAATTAAAACTTTAATAATTGATTTAAAAAAATTTATAAAATTTATGAAAGACGAGTTTAAATTTGAAAATTCTTATCAATTTAATAATATTTATATGTGGGCTGAGGAGAATTTAAATGATGAATGTATTGAGTATATCGTTTCTATGATGATGGAGCCATATGATAAAATAGTAGATCCTTTAGTATCAAAAATGAGTTCAAATGAGGAAAAATATTTCAATATTCCTGTTGAAAGAACTATCGAGGATTTAAGAAATATAATTGAAAAGAATTACTCTGAAATTTTGAAAATTGATTTTAATAAGGAAGAAAATAATAAAAATTTCTGGTTTATTTCAAAAAATAAAGAGGAACCAAGAATAGGGGATAGATATATTGATGATGGATCAAATTTAGAACAACCACTTGCAATCGCAAGAGATATCAAAAAGCTTTATGAAATAGTATTCACAAAAAAAAATAGTTCCAAAATTGGAAAATTTTTATTGGATAATAATCATTTAAGACATGTAGTAAGAAGAGTATTTATTTCTGAAAAATGTCCTTATGCAGAAATTCAAGATAATACAATTGGTTCAGAATTAATGCCTATTGATATGTTAAGGCTTAAATTGTCTTTTTTTGGTGCAATAAAATTTGATCCTAGATCAGACAAGTGGTTACGAATTTGCATGTTTCAGGGCGCACCTTTGCCATCAGAACTCTCAAATTTTGATAACTATTGGATGTATAATTAATTTTGTATGAGAAGTTATAGTGAAATAGAAACTACAATTAAAAGAGCAACTAAGTCTAAAGGTTTTTCATGGGGTATTTCCGAGGAAGTTGGAAAAAATATAAGATTACTTGAAATGTTTGGTTTGCCGGGACTTAAAAATCTTAACCAATACTTTAAAATTTATAATATTAGTAACTTTGAAAATATTGGAGAAATTTCATCAGCAAATACAGCAAAAGGATATTATTGTCCGATACTTTGTGGGTTAAATTTTTATGATCAATCACCCGTAATTTTAAAATTTAATGAAATTGAAATAAATAAAATAGCTTTTCCTATCATATTTTTATCTTTTTTAAGTAGGGCGTCAGAGATTATTGGTAAAAGAATATTCTTAAAAATGGATAATAAAGAGTTTTTGTTTAATTTTAATGAATCTATTTATTCTAATTATTTAAGTGGAGATATTTTAGAAAAATCAGACAAAATAAATATTAAATTTTTAGATAATAAAAATAACTTCTCCGAGGATGATTGGTTAGAAATGTATAAACTTTCAATTAAAACTTATGTTGAGGAAAGTGAGGAGTCTAAATCAAGAACTGCAGGGGCAGGTTTAACGGATAATGACTGATAAAAAAAAGATGATTTTTTAGAGAAAAATTTAAAAGATTTAGACGAGATTTGTGAAGAATGTCATAAAGAAGATGAAAGTGTTACACAAAATTTAATTATGACAGGATACAAGTTGTGTAAATCGTGTAGAACTTCAAAGACTGTATTTCCTCTTTAGCTTATATTGCTAACTGGAATTGAATTCATTCTATTTATAATGAATGTTATTGAGAGAAAAGCAATTATAAGAAAAGATAAAAATACTACTCCAAAAGATTTTAAGTTAGACTTTAAATTCAATATTTGCTTTGTAGATATAATTAAAGAAGCAAATATCCAAAATTGTGTAAGAAAAATAATAGGCAAAACTAAGTCTGGTGTAACTGCAAAAAATCTTATTAAACCTGGTGCGTGAGCATATCCTACCGCAATTAAAACCTTTTTAAACGGCACCTTACTCCCTTTATCTGGAAAAATTTTCACACCTATCACAAATATAAAAATTGCCCAAACAAACCATGTTAAGAGGGCTGTCAAACCAGATATACCAACTGAAGTTTTAATAATTGAATTTGCTGCTACAGCTCCTGCAACTCCATCAAGTATCATTATAAGACCAGCAAAATAGATTGCAGCTTCTCCAAAATACTTATTATCTTTGTATAAACTTCTATCTAACTTTAATGATTTAAAAAAAATTTCTAAAAATTGTGCTAGCATTAATTTTGAGGGAGGAGTTTTACTCCTCCCTTTTTAATTTTAACCTTTTACAACTTCTCTAGTATTTGCGTTGTAAGATTCTTTAAATGGTATATCAACTATTACAGCATCTACAGGTTTTCCTGGAGTTTCAGAATATTTTTCAGGTAAATGCACCTTGAATTTAGATCCTACTTTTCCTTTTGGAAAACCATTGGCATTTAGAGTTCCATCAAATGGCACATAACCCATTGCAATATTTTGTTTTTTTTCAGGGTGATACCAAGGCGAAGTAATAAACCCAATTGGCTCTCCACCACCTTCATCTGAAATTAACCAAAAATCAGGAGCGTATTCCTCAATTGGCTTTCCACCTAATTCTAGTCCAACCAACTGAAGTTTATAAGGTTTATGTCCAGCTTTTAAATCAGCTTTCATTTTCTCAAGAGCTTTCTTGCCAACATAGTCAGCTTTTTTATTCCATTCACCTTTACCGGATAATGAAACTTGATAACCTAAATTACATTGGAATGGATTGTGTTGATTATCCATATCTTGCCCCCAAGAAAGAATTCCAGCTTGAATTCTTCTATGGTGAGCTGGAGCAATTACCATTAAACTATGTTTTTTACCCGCTTCAAGAACAGCATTCCACATATCCTCAGCGTAAAGCGTACATTCTCTTAGATATATTTCGTAACCTGCTTCACCTGAGAATCCTGATTGAGAAATTACACAGCTTCTTCCACCAACTTTAGCTTCTGCTAAACCATAGAAGGGCATGTTATCAAAATCAACTTGATCTCCACATAAATCTTTCATTAACGCTTTAGATTTTGGTCCTTGAATTTGAACAGGACTTACATCTATCTCATCAATTTCTACATTAAATCTCTCGTCGGAGTTTACACCCTGTAAATAAAGACCTATATCACTATCAGATAAACTGAACCAAAATTCGTCTTTTGATATTCTTAAAAGTATAGGATCATTTAATACGCCGCCATATGCATTACAAAGTATTACATATCTTGCTCTCATTGGAGAAATTTTTGTAGCATCTCTTGTAATTACATAGTCTACAAATTTTTCTGCATCAGGACCCTTCACTCTAATTTGTCTTTCAACTGCAACATTCCACATTGTTACATGATTAACAATTGCATCATACTCAACCATTGCACCTCCATCTTCAGGTTTTACATATCCTCTTGGATGGTAAATACGATTATATACAGTTGCTCTCCAACAACCAGCTTGCATTGATAAATGCCAGTATGGTGACTTTCTTACACGTGTTGAAATTAACATTTCAACTTTTGTTGGTCCGCTTTGTCTTAAATTATAAGGCACTTTTCTATCAGATTGATCTACTGATGTTACGTGTCTTAGCTTACTATAGTCAAATTCTTTAGACATAGTTATTCTCCTTCAACCACTTGTTTGTTTCCTTCAAGCCGCCGAATGTATAAATGTGAAAATAATCAGTATGCGATTTAACTTTCCCAATTAGATCATTAGGGTCTTTAGGTTTCAATAAATCTAATGCCTTAGTAAAATTAGATTTAAGAAAGTTAATGGAATTTTTTGCCCCTACAATATTTGCAAACTTTATTAAGCTTGAAATTTTCATGGGCCCAGTTATTCCAACATGAACTGGTATCGTTTGTTTAGAAATGAAATCAACGATAGGCTGAGAATCTAATAACCATTGGGTTACAATATAATCAGCGTAAGGCTTTTTATCTATCATTGCTTTTTCTAATTCTGAATCGGATATATCAGGACTACCCTCTGGATGTCCAGCAATTCCAATCTTAATTCCATCAAATAATCCTGTCTCTAATATTTGATATGAGCTGTCAAATTTTCCAACTGGGTCTCTACTTCCACCTATAGCCAATATCTGTTTCACACCTAAATCTTTACATCTCGAAATGTAGTCTTTAAGTTCTTCTTCATTATTTATTGATCTAGCTGGGAAGTGGGGTACTGGATTAAATCCTTTCTTAACCAAGTCACCAGATTTATCCGCAGTTTCTTTATAATCACCTCCAGGTAGCATAGTCACATAAACATCTTTAACTTCAGGTAAAGTATCAAGATCTGTGTGAGGTCCAATTTCTAATGAAAAATTCATTTTTGAATAATTATTTATTTTAAAATGTCTGTCTAGAAAAATCGTAAGCTAAAATGTCAGAGCTATTTTTTCTGGCCTCTGTGCTTTTGAATTCTCTCACCATATTTCTGAGTTACCCTATCAAAGATAATTGCTAAAGCAACTATGGCTAGCCCATTCATCATTCCAAGTGCTAAATACTGATTTGAAATTGCTTGTAAAATAGGTACTCCAAGACCTTTTACCCCAATCATAGATGCAATAACTACCATGGCTAAAGCCATCATAATTGTTTGGTTAATACCTGCAAAAATAGTTGGTAGAGAAAGAGGTATTTGAACTGATTTTAACTTCTGCAAAGGTGTTGCACCAAATGCTTCACTTGCCTCAAGTGTTTCTTTATCTACTTCTCTAATCCCAAGATTTGTTAGCCTGACTACTGGAGGTAAAGCATAAATACAAACTGCCAATAAACCAGGGACTTTTCCGATACCCAAAAGCATAATTATTGGAATTAGATACACAAAACTTGGAATCGTTTGCATCATGTCCAATACGGGTAGAATAGTTTTTTCTGCTCTACTTGATTTTGACATTAATACTCCAATAGGTATTCCAACAACAATACAGACAAGTGTAGAAACAGAAATTATAGCAACAGTTGCCATACAATTTTTCCACATCCCAAAATAACCTATAATTAGAAAACAAATTACAGTTCCTATAACCAGCTTAATACTTCTTGAACCAATCCAAGCCAACAGAGCAAATGCTCCTATGACTAAAGGCCAAGGACTATTTACTAATAACTTTTCTAACCAAATTAAAAAATATAGTAGTGGATCAAAAAAACTTTCTATTCCATCTCCATAAGCTCTTGAAAAATCTTTAAAACTTAAATCAATACCCTTTTTCAGCTCCCTAAGAGCTGTTCTATCCATTACAGGTATCGAATTTAAGAAATCCATTTTTTTAACTGAACCCGTTATAAACGGGTTCAGTAATATTTACACTAATTATAGTGCTTTTTTTATTTTTGCAGCAGCTTCACTTGAAACCCACTTAGACCAAACATCTTCTTGGTTTGTTAGGAATTCAATTGCAGCATCAGCACCCTCTGCTTGGTTTTCACCCATCCAAACTAACATAGCGTTCATTACTGGACCTGGATAAGTTCTTTTTTTGAAATAATCCATACCAGCACTTCCAGCTGTATTTTTGAAATTGTCAGTTACGATTGTGTAAACTTCAGATTTTGTCCATGAAGTTGCTTTAGGGTCTCCACATTCTTGTTCTGGTAAAACTATACATTTATCCCAGTTATCTTTTCCACCCCAAGCTCCCATGTCCACAGCTCTCATATCATATTTACCAATGATAGCTGTTGGTGACCAATAGTAACCAAACCAGTTTTCACCTCTTTCAGCAGCTTTAGCAATTGATCCATCTAATCCTGCAGCAGAACCTGTTTCAACAATAGCCCAACCTTTTGCTTCCATGTCAAAAGCTTTGTAAAGATTTCTATTACTTAGTTCACAGTTCCATCCTGGAGGACAAATATGAAACCCACCTTTTGATGGATCCTCTGGATGAGGAAATAGATCCGGTCTTGCCAAAATTGCTTCAGCAGTTGTAAGTTCAGGATGTTTTTCTAAAGTAGCAGGTAACACCCACCATCCTTCACCTAAACCAGTAATAGGTGCTTTATTAAGTGAGTGCATTCTTCCTTCATCAACTGCTTTATTTAAAGCAATGATTGCAGCGTTAGCCCAAAATTCTGGGGCTACATCTGGTTCACCTTTTTCTTGCATAGATGCAAAAGTTGGCTGAGTTGCACCAGGCACAAGCTCAACATTACATCCATAACCTTCTTCTAATATGATTTTGTCAACTTCAGCCATGAAGTTTGCAGAAGCCCAGTTCATATTAGCAATACTAATGTCTCCACATTTTGCATTAGCAACATTACCGAAAGATGTAACGCCTAAAACAAATAATGCAGAAAGTAAGATTCTTTTTAATTTCATTATTATCTCCTAATTAATTAATTATAAATCATCAGAACATATAGATGGAAAAATTGCAAACTAGTTTCAACTTTGAGTTGTGTTAAAATTGTCTTTAAACTCTCTTTATTTAGAAATAAATTATTAAATAAACATGAATAAAAATTTATTATCAAGATTAGATGAGGGTCCCGTTATATTCGCAGAGGGATATTTATTTGCGATGGAAAGGAGAGGATATCTTTCTGCAGGTCCATTTGTGCCAGAAGTAGTTTTAGAGCATCCAGATGTAGTTACACAATTACATAGAGAATTTATTAGAGCTGGTTCAGATATTGTTCAAGCTTTCACCTATTATGGACATAGAGAGAAATTAAGAATTATTGGAAAAGAACATTTGCTAGAGCCGATGCAAAAAAATGCACTTAAAATTGCAAAGGATGCTGCGAAAGAATTTAAAGATTTAGACTTAATGGTTTGTGGAGATGTTGCTAATACAAATATTTTTGATCCAAAAGACAAAAACTCATTCAAAGAATGTCAAAAGATGTACGAAGAGCAAGTGCTTTGGGCAAAAGAGGCAGGAGTTGACTTTGTAGTCGCAGAAACAATTAATTGGGTAGATGAAATGAAGATAGCTTTAAAAGCAATTAAGGATGAAGGTTTGATTGCAGTTGCCAATTATGCAATACCTCGTGGTGATTTGACAAGAGATGGCCACACTGCTGAAGATGCATGTAAAATAATTGAAGATCTTGGTGCTGATGTTGTTGGTTTGAATTGTTACAGAGGTCCAGAAATGACCATGAAACTTTTAAAAAAAATAAGAAAAAAAGTTTCCTGTCATGTTGCAGGTCTTCCTGTTCCATATAGAACAACAGAGGAAGAACCAGGATTTTTGAATCAAACAGATCACGGATGTGACTGCATTCCTGGAGGAAATGCATTCCCTGTTGCTCTAGATAATTTATATTGTAACAGATTTGAAATGGCTGAATTTGCAAAAGAATGTCTTAAAGAAAAAATTAATTTAATCGGTATTTGTTGTGGTGCTGAAGCTCATCATGTTAGACAAATGGCTGTTGCAGTTGGTAAAAAACCAATTGCCATGAAGTACATGCCAGATATGACTAAACATTTTCACCATGGGACAGACAAGACATTGAAAGACGTCAATAAAGAAGTAAAATACTAACATGCAAAATCATGCAAAAGTAGTCATCATAGGTGGCGGCGTAGTAGGCTGTTCCATTCTTTATCATTTATCAAAGTTTGGTTTAAAAGATTGTATTCTTCTTGAAAGAAATGAACTCACATCTGGATCCTCTTGGCATGCAGCTGGAAATGTACATGTGATTTCATCTGACCCAAATATTTCTAGAATGATGGCTTATACAATCGGATTGTACAAAGAAATTGAAAAAGAGTCTGGCCATTCAGTTGGATTCAAATCAAGTGGGGGATTTTATTTGGCTTCAAATGATGTTTGGGCGGATTATTTAAAAAGAGAGAGGTCAAAAGCAAGATATATGGGTCTTGACCAAGAGTTTGTTTCTTTAGAGGAAGTAAAAAAGAAAAATCCTTTAATTGATCCATCAAGATACCTTCTAGCATTGTGGGATCCAATTGATGGGGAAGTAGACCCATCAGGTGTGACTTATGCTTTTGCTAAAGCAGCAAAAGTTCATGGTGGAAAATATTATACACATACAGTTGTAAAAGACACAAAACAAAAAGAGGATGGAAGTTGGGATGTGATAACTGACAAGGGCAATATAAAAGCTGAAATAGTTATTAACGCTGGAGGTTTATGGGCAAGAGAAGTTGGACAGCTTGCAGGAATTAATCTACCAGTTCAACCAATGGAGCATCACTACTTAATCACTGAAGCTATTCCAGAAATTGAAGCAATGGGTGATCAAAGAATTCCTATTGGAACTGATTTTGAAGGTAACATTTATTTTAGACAAGAAGGAAAAGGAATGCTTCTTGGAACTTATGAACCAAAATCAACACCATGGAAGGTTGAAGGAACACCGATGAATTTTGGTCATGAGTTACTAGAACCAAAATTAGATAATATACAAGACAGATTAGCAATAGGTTTTGAAAGAATGCCAGCATTAGAAAAAGCAGGAATTAAAAATATTGTAAATGGGCCTTTTACTTTTGGACCTGATGGATCACCATTAATTGGTCCCGTTCCCGGAATGAAAAATTATTGGGTAGCAGTGGGTGTAATGGCTGGTTTTTGTCAAGGAGGAGGAGTTGGAAAATGTATTGCTGAATGGATAATTGACGGAGAACCATCAATAGATGTTTGGGCAATGGATGTTGCAAGATTTGGAGATTATGCATCACCTCAATACGGAACAATTAAATCTTCTGAAAATTATGAACGAAGATTTATTATGACATTTCCAAATGAAACTTTACCAAAAGGAAGAAAACAAAAAACAACAGCTCTTTATGACCGGTTTGTAGATCAAGGTGCAGTTATGGGAGATAGCTTTGGTTTGGAAAATGTTTTGTGGTTTGCGAATGATAAAAAAGATGCATACGAAGAGCCAACTATAAAAAGATCTAGATCGCATAATTATGTCTCCAAAGAAGTTATTAATGTAAGAGAAAATGTTGGTTTTATTGAAGTTGCTAATTTTTCAAAACATCAATTTAAAGGAAAAGATGCAAGAAAATTTTTAGATCATATTATGGCAGGTAAGCTTCCAAATCCTGGAAGAATATCTTTATCTCCAATGTTATCTTATAGAGGAAAATTATGTGGCGATCTTACAGTTTCATGCCTTGATGAAAACGAATTTATGGTTTTTGGTTCAGGTGCAGCTCAAGAAATGCATAGACGTTGGTTTGAAAGCCATTTAGATAAATTTAATGTTGAATATAAAAATAGATCAGATGAATTTCATGGAATATCTATAGCAGGACCTAATTCGAGAAAAGTTTTAGAAAAAATAGTTAGAGACGATGTATCTAATGAAAAATTTAGATTTAGAGATTCAAGAAGAATGTTTGTTGGA
This sequence comes from uncultured Pelagibacteraceae bacterium, assembly GCA_902577285.1. Classification (GTDB taxonomy): domain Bacteria; phylum Pseudomonadota; class Alphaproteobacteria; order Pelagibacterales; family Pelagibacteraceae; genus Pelagibacter. The sequence continues at coordinate 103,167 of CACGYL010000001.1, forward strand.
GGTGTTCCGGCAATTATAAACCGAATTTCATTTACGGGTGAACTTGGTTATGAAATATATGTTGCGCCACATTTCCAAATTAAACTTTATGAGGAGTTAATGGAGGCGGGAAAAGAATTTGGTATTAAACCTTTTGGTGGAAGAGCTTTAATGTCTATGAGACTAGAGAAAAATTGGGGTGCGTGGACTTTAGACTATCGACCTGATTTTACTGCTAAAGAAACTGGATTAGAAAGTTTCATTAATTGGAACAAAGAATTTATTGGTAAAGAAAAAGCTAAACAAGACAATAGCTCGAATAGATTAGTACCTTTAATAATTCAAACAAACGACATAGATGTCACAAACAATGAAGCAGTAATGAAGGGAGATAATAGCATTGGGTATATAACCTCAGGTGGATTTGCACATTTTGTAAATAAAAGTGTTGCTTTTTCATATCTAGATCAAAAAAATTTATCATCTGAAGATGGAATACAAGTAGAAATTAATGGTGATTTATTCAATTGTTCAATTATCAAAGAACCACTTTATGATCCAAGTGGAGAAAAAATGAGAGGGTAATGGCCCAAAAGGATGTAGGTAACAAAGTTCCAATTTATAAATTAAAAGAAACAAAAGAGGTCATGGATTTTTATGACGAATGGGGTCTGGATAATAAATATGATAAAGATATGGTTGAATGGAATTATACTGGTCCAAAGGAAACAGTAGAAGTTTTCAACAAATATCAAAAAGATAAAGATATTAATATTTATGATGCTGGATGTGGAACTGGATTGGTTGGTGTTGAATTAAGAAAGTATGGTTTCACTAATTTTTTTGGTGCCGATCTATCCCAAAAACTTTTAGATTTAGTTCCAAACAATCTTTATAAAAAATTAGATAAAGTTGATTTAAACAAACCAATCAATGAAAAGGATGATCAATATGATGCTTTAATGTGCGTGGGCACATTTACTTTTGGACATGTAAAACCACCTGCGTTAAATGAGTTTATTAGAATTACTAAAAATAAAGGTCTAATTTGTTTCACTATTAATGAGGGAATATATGAGGAATATGGATTTGATAAAAAAATTAAACAATTAAAAAATGAAAATAAATGGAAAGAAATAGAGTTTTTTAAATCTGATTATATTGCTAGTAAAGATGTAAATGCATGGCTTGGTCTATATGAAGTGACAAAATAAAATGTCAGCAATTTATAAAATTATAGATAAAAAAAAATTAGATATAGTTAAGAGACCAATTTCTAAAGCACATGGACTTCCCAACGAATGTTATACAAGTAAAGATTACACTTTAATAGAACGAGAGAAAATATTTGAAAATAAATGGACCGTAATAGGAGTTGCAAGTTCTTTGTCAAATATTGGAGATGTAAAACCATTTAACTTGTTAGGACTGCCATTATTTTTAGTAAGGAATAAAAAAAATCAGATAAAAGTTTTTCATAACGTCTGTAGTCATAGAGGAGTAAAGTTAGTAAACAAAAAAGGTAATATTAGAAATGTTATTAGATGTCCTTATCATTCATGGTCATACACATCAGATGGAAAGCTAATTGCAACACCTCATATAGGCGGTATGAACCAACATAGTAGCCCGAAATTTAAAAAAGATAAAAACAATTTAAAAGAAATAAGATCATATGTTTGGTTAGATTTAATTTTTATTAATATAAGCAACAACGAAATTCCATTTGAAAAATATATTAAACCCTTAAGTGATAGGTGGGCTAAATTTTGGAAAATACAAGATAGAAAATTAATTAATCATGCAAATGATTTTGGTTATTTTAAATTAAATGCAAAATGTAATTGGAAATTTGCAATAGAAAATTACTGTGAAAGTTATCATTTGCCATGGGTTCATCCAGGTTTAAATTCTTATTCAAAAATAGAAGATCACTATCATATTCAAGGATTACCAAACCGCTTCGCAGGTCAAGGCACAGTTGTTTATAATCCAAAATTTAAAGGTAAGAAAAAATTTCCTTGCTTTCCTAACTGGCCCAAAGAAAAAGAAAATATTGCAGAGTATGTGGCTTTGTTTCCCAATGTCATGTTAGGTATACATAAAGATCATTTCTACGCATATTGGTTAGAACCTATTAGTCATAAAAAAACCTTAGAGCATATGGAAATATATTACGTAGGTGAAAAAGCCTCAAAATCATTAGAGTTTAAACCATTAAGAAAACAAAATCATAAATTGTGGGAAGATATTCAAAAAGAAGATGTAGGTATAATTCAAAGAATGCAATTAGGCCGCAACTCACATGCATATAATGGTGGAAATTTTTCTCCTGATATGGATAATCCAACACATCAATTTCACAAGTGGGTGGCAACTCACATTGTGTAGAGAGTGCGGAAAATATGTACAGACCTTTACCAGATGAATTAACAATTAAAAGTTCACCAATTGAAGGTTTGGGATTATTCGCAACCAAAGAAATCAAAGCTAATACTTTTATCGGAATTACTCACATAAGAGATGAGCAGTTTGAAAATAAATATATAAGAACTCCATTAGGTGGTTTTTATAATCATTCCGATAATCCTACAGTTCAAAGAATGGTATCTAATATTTTACCTACATTAAAATTTGGTGATCCAATTGATCCTACCGCAAAAGCAAAAAAATTTAACGAAAATGATGATAATTTAGAAAATATGTATTATAATTTAAGAGAGAAACCAGACGCAAAATATTTTTTTATGGTTTCAATAAAAGATTTGAAACCAGGAGATGAGCTTTGTGCAAATTATAATTTATACACCTATCCAAAAACAGGAGTTGGTGTACAGATGTTGTAAGGATGAAGTTTAACAGAAAAATTCTTTCAGAAAACCAACCAATTAAGAAATATATTTCAAAAAAAAGATTAAGAGAAGATGAAATAGATTTTGACGAACTTAGATCTTATAGACTTGACAGATTAAGAAATGAATTAAAGAAAAATAATATAGAGGCATGTATTTTATTTGATCCAGTAAATGTAAGGTATGCATTAGATACTGTGAATATGAGTGTTTATAATATGCATAATCTTACAAGATATTGTTTTATCTCTGTTGATGGTCCAACAATATTATATGAATATTTTAACTGTGAAATATTATCTAAAGGTCTCAATTTAATAGATGAAATAAGACCAGCAATTACTTGGGATTATTTTAGCAATGGTGACCAATCAGAGTTGCAACTTAAAAAATGGGTCAATGAAGTAAATGATTTATCTAACTCTTATTTTAAAAGTAAAAAAATCGCAATTGATGTAATCAATGGTCCAGCCGTAAATGAGCTTAATAAAAAAGGAATTCAAGTTTTAGAAGCGAAAAAAATACTTGAACAGGCTAGAGTTATTAAATCGTCTGAAGAAATTAAATGCATGCGAGCAGCTTTAGATGTTGCTGATATTGGAATAATTAAAATGAGAGATTATTTGAAATCAGGAATTACTGAAGATGAGTTATGGTCGATTTTACATAAAACGAACATTGAAAATGGTGGAGAGTGGATAGAGTGTAGAATATTATCTTCAGGCTCTAGAACCAATCCTTGGATGCAAGAAAGTAGTAATAAGATTATTCAAGATGGTGAGATCGTATCCTTTGATACAGATATGGTAGGCCCTTATGGATATTGTGCAGATATTTCTAGAGCTTTTGTTTGTGGAAATAAATTTAATGAACATCAAAAAAAAATTTATTCAACAGCAGTTGAGCAGATTGACTATAATTCAAGATTAATTAAAGATGGAGTATCATTTAGAGAATTTACTGAAAAGGCATGGATACTTCCTGAAAAATATTACGGAAATAGATATTCAGTCATGCTTCATGGAATAGGTTTATGTGATGAGTGGCCAGCAATTAGATATCCGACTGATGGTGGAGAAAGAAGCGGTATATTTCAAAAAAATATGACAATTACCCTAGAAAGTTATATCGGCGAAGTTGGAGGTCATGAGGGAGTGAAATTAGAACAGCAATATTTAGTAGGTCAGAACGGGTTAGAATTAATGTCTCATCATCCATTAGAACAAATTTAATGAAAATAATTTTAATTATGGGTTTGCCTGGAGCTGGGAAAACAACATTAGCAGAGGAACTTGCTCCTAAACTTAACGCAAAAAGATTAAATGCTGACGAAGTTAGAAAAGCAGCAAATGATTGGGATTTTTCAGAGGAGGGTAGAAAAAGACAAGCTAAAAGAATGGCAGATTTTGCTTTGAAATTAAAAAATCAAGGAAATTATGTTGTAGCAGACTTTGTTTGTCCAACACCAGAGGCAAGAAATTTATTTCCAGCAGATATTGTGATTTGGGTAGACACGATTAAAGAAGGAAGATTTGATGATACTAATAAAATGTTTGTAAAGCCTACAAAATATGATTTTCATGTTACTACTCAAGATGCTAAGGTTTGGGCTGATAAAATAATTCAGGAGATATCATAATGAGTTACCAATGGGATAATAAAAAACCAACTGCACAAATGCTTGGAAGATGGCAACCATTTCATGAAGGTCACTATACTTTGTTTAAAGAGATCATCAAAAAGACTGGTCAAGTGTGTATTCAAATAAGAGACGTACAAGGAGTTGATGACAATCCATTCGACTTTGAAACAGTTAAAAAAAATATAGAAAATAGATTAAATCCTGAATTTGAAGGAAGATTTAAAATAATGATGGTGCCAAATATTACAAATATTTGTTATGGGAGAGGAGTTGGTTATAAAATTGAGGAGATAGTATTATCTGAAGAGATACAAAAAATTTCTGCCACAAAAATTAGAGCTAAAATGCGTGAAGATGGTGAGTTAAAATAACTTCAATATGAATGTAAAAACAAGAAAATTAGGAAACGGAATTACAAATGTAATAATAAATGATCCTAAAACTTATAATTCACTGTCATTTAAAACTTTAAGTGATCTTTTGAATACTTTTACTCGATTAGATAAGGATGATGACACAAGAGTAATAATATTAGAGGGATCGGGCAAAGGCTTCAGTGCTGGTCATAACCTTAAAGAGGTTGGTGGAATTAAAAATAGATCAAATCACTTAAAATTATTTAATCTTTGCTCAAAACTAATGATGAAAATTGTTGAAGGAAAGAAACCTGTTATTGCAAAAGTGCATGGTGCAGCTTATGCAGCTGGATGTCAGTTAGCTGCAAGTTGTGACCTAGCTTACAGCACAACAAATGCCACCTTTGCAACACCAGGTGTAAATATTGGACTTTTCTGCAGTACCCCAATGGTTGCTGTAAGTCGAAAAGTAAGTCGTAAAATCATGATGAAGATGCTTCTTACTGGAGATCCAATAAATGCTAAATATGCTAAGGAAATTGGTTTGATTAATGATTGTTTTTCAAACAAAAAACTTAATGCAGAAGTTTTAAAAATTGCAAAAAAAATTTCTTCAAAATCAAATTTAACAATTAAAATTGGAAAACAAGCATTTTACAAACAATTAGAGATGCCACTAGGAGATGCTTATAAGTTTACAAGTAAAATGATGACTGTAAATATGGCTTCGCAAGATGCAAAAGAGGGAATATCAGCTTTTTTACAAAAAAGAAAACCTAGTTGGAAAAATAAATAATAGTTATTCAGAAAGAAAATAATGAACGATAATGAAATTAAATCTATTTTAAGAAAATCAAAAACAATAGCTATGATTGGAGTAAGCTCTGAAAAAAAAGGAGAGGATAGAAAAAATCTTAAGAGAAAACCAGCAAATGTTGTTATGAAATATATGCAAAATTTTGGTTATAAAGTTATTCCAATTAACCCTTTTGCAGTTGGTGAGATTGTAAATGGTGAACAAATGGTCGAAAGTTTAGATAAGATAAATGAGGAAATAGATATAGTTGATGTTTTTAGACCCTCAAATGAGGCTGAGGGAATTGCAAAAGAAGTAATTAAAAAGGGAACAAAAGTTTTATGGTTACAATACGGAATTCACAGTGATGAGGCAAAAGTTTTAGCAGATAAAGAGAACATCCAATTTATTTCTAATAGATGTATCAAACAGGAGTATCAAAAACTTTTCCAAAAATCTAATCCAGTTTTTCCAGTGCTTAAAGATTAATGAAAAAAGTATTTTTGGTATATGGGCATTATAACGATAAATCTTTTAATTCTGCGATAAAAGATAACTTCATAAAATCTGCTAGAGAAAATGGTCATTTAGTTGAATGTATAGATTTATATAAAGAAAAATTTGATCCAGTATATACTGGTGAAAATGCTGATGATATTGTTTTGGATCATAGAAGAAAAATTGACGAATCTGATTTAATTGTACTAGTCGCGCCCATATGGAATTATAGAATGCCTGCTATTGTAGAAGGTTGGATTGATAAGGTTTTAGCACCGCCCTGGGCTTTTTCATTTAAGAAACTTTTTGGTAATTATGGATATGCTGTTGGTAAACTAAAAAGCAAAAAAGCTTTGATTTTTTGCACATATGGTTCACCTAGATTCTCAATTTCAGATTTTTTTTTAAATTTACCCCTTAGAAGAATAAAAAAAGGTATTTTCAATAAGTGTGGTATTTATGACATTACCTATAAACGATATTTTGCTGTACCATTTGTGTCAAATGAAAAAAGAATTGAATTTTTGGAAGATGTTAAAAATACAGCCAGATATTTGTAGAATTTTTTTTGTTTCTATAATTTTAATTTTTTCTACAAATGAATTATACGCTGAAATAAAAAAACCAAATCCAGATATTAAACCTAGAGAAGTAATTGAAATTCAGCTTAATGCTTTAATGAAAAATGATAACCCCAGTAAAGATCATGGGATAATTCAAACATGGTTTTTTGCGCACCCAAACAATCAGAGAGTAACAGGACCCATCGAGAGATTTAAAAATATGATCAAAACAGATTCTTATTCAATGCTTTTAAATCATGAAAATTATGAAATTAAAGAGGTTTATAAATCAAAAGGTGTTTCGACTTTTGAAGTTACTATTATGGATAAAGAAAAAAAGTATTACAAATTTAAATGGCAAGTTGAAAAATATGAAGTTGATGGATTTTTAAAAAATTGTTGGCTGACCACAGCAGTCTCTCAACCTATGCCAATGGGCTCGTCTATCTAATGAAAAAGCCAAGTTTTCCAGTAAGAATTGCAATATTGATGGCTATTCTTTGTATCCCACCAATTGGCGCGACCCAAATTGGATGGTACTATTTTGGTCAAGAGATGGGAGTAAACTTTGGTATGGTTGCAGGTGTCTTCAGTGTAATAACTGCCGCTTATCTGATGTATCAAATGGGATGGAGAAATGACGATGATGACGATTATGACTATTAGAATTATGTTTTGTTTATAGAAAAAATTAGGTAAAAATCGCTTGATGAAATCAAAAGCAAAAGTTGTAGTAGTAGGTGGTGGAGTTGTCGGCGTCAGCGCACTTTATCATTTAGCCAAAAAAGGTTGGTCTGATGTTGTGTTGGTTGAGAGAAAAGAATTAACTTCTGGTTCAACATGGCATGCTGCGGGACTTCTTCCATTATTTAATATGAGTTATTCTGTAGGACAACTTCATAAGTACGCAGTAAATTTATATAAAAGTTTAGAAGAGGAAACTGGTAAGAACGTTGGATTCAGTGTTGTATCAAATATTAGATTAGCAAGTAACAAAGATAGGATGGACGAATACCATCAGTATGCAGGTGTTGCTAAAACAATTGGTGTAGATGTAAAATTTCTAACTCCAGATCAAGTTAAAGAAATTTGGCCATTGTGTCATACAGATGATTTAGTTGGAGCAATACAACATCCTGAAGATGGTTACATTCAACCTGCCGATCTAACACAAGCCTTAGCAACAGGAGCGAGAAATAGAGGTGCAGAGATATATAGAAACACAACAGTTTTAGCGATGAAACAAAATAAGGATGGTTGGATCGTAGAGACTGATAAAGGTTCTATAGAATGTGAACATGTAATTTCTTGCTCAGGAAACTTTGCTAGACAGACTGGAAAGATGGTAGGTTTAGATATTCCGGTAATACCTGTTGAACATCAATATATTGTAACAGAGCCACATCCAGAAATCCAAAAAAGAAAAAAAGATGGATTACCTGAGATGGGAGTATTAAGAGATAGTGATAGTAGATGGTATATGAGAGAAGAGGCTGGTGGTTTGATATTAGGTCCCTACGAGGATGGAGCTCCAGCATGTTATGTTGATGGCCCTTCCAAAGAATCTGAATACGAGTTATTTCAAGAAGACTTGGATAGACTTGCACCACATATCGAAGGTGCAATACATAGAGTCCCTGCTTTTGGAGAAGTAGGAGTTAAAAAAGTTTACAACGGTGCGATCTGTTACACGCCTGATGGAAATCCTATTGTTGGACCAGCATGGGGCTTAAAAAACTTTTGGATAAATGAAGGTCACAGCTTTGGAATTACAGCTGCTGGTGGAGCAGGTTGGCAATTAGCAGAGTGGATAGTAGATGGAGAGCCAACAATAGATATGTTAGGTGTTGAACCGAGAAGATATGGGGACTATTGTTCAAAATCTTATCTTAAAGAGAAAAATGAAGAAGCTTATAGTCATGTGTTTATAACTCACTTTCCAGACGAAGAAAGACCAGCTGCCAGACCATTAAGAACAGCTCCTTGTTATGACAGAATGAAAAATCTTGGTGCAGTTTTCGGCCAAAAGTTTGGTTGGGAGCGACCTAATTTTTTTGCAACTGATGGGATGGAGCAAAAGGATGATTGGTCTTTTAGAAGATCAAATTGGTTCAAGGCTATTGAGAAAGAGTGCAAAAATGTAAAGGAAAATGTTGGTCTATTAGATATGACAGCATTTGCAAAATGTAGAATAAAAGGCCCTGGTGCTGAAGAATTTTTAGATAAGTTGGTCGCAAACAAACTTCCAAAAAAAATAGGTAGAATTAATTTATGTCATGCATTGAACACTAAAGGCGGTGTTCATTCAGAATTTACAATAATGAGAGAGTCAGAAAGTAGTTTTTATTTGGTTTCTGCGGGAGCATTTCAAAGGTTAGATCATGATTGGATATTAGGTTGGATGCCAAAAGATGGATCTGTTCAATTTGAAAATTTAACAAACAGCAAAGGTGTTCTTGTTGTATCAGGACCAAAAGCCAGAGAGTTAATGCAAAGAGTGTCTAATGATGATTTTTCAAATGAAAATTTTAAATGGCTAAGTGCAAAACAAGTAGATGTAGGATTTGCTCCAGTAAATGCAATGAGAGTAAATTTTGTAGGAGAGTTAGGTTGGGAACTACATCATCCTATTGAATATCAAAACCATATATTTGATAAGTTAATGGATGCAGGACAAGATTTAGGTTTAAAACCATATGGTATTAGAGCTATGAATAGTTTAAGAGTTGAAAAATCATACAAATTGGTTGGTACCGAATTATCAATTGAGTACTCACCATATGAAAGTGGTCTAGATAGATTTGTACATCCAAATAAAGGTAGTTTTATTGGTTTAGAAGCTTTGAATAAATGGAGAGAGAGAGGTTTTGATAACAAACTTGTTACTTTAGAAATTCATGAAACAAGTGATGCAGATGTGCTTGGAAATAACCCTATTTATGAAAACGGTAGTGTTGTTGGTAGAGCAACAGGAGGTGATTTTGGTTTTAGACTAGGAAAATCTATCGCACTAGGAATGGTTAAGCCAGAGCTAGCTAATATTGGACAAAAACTAAAGATTGATATACTTGGTAAAATGCATGAGGCAACAATTTTAGAAGAAAGTCCTTATGATACAGAAAATAAATTATTAAGGGCATAATGAAAATTTTAGTCGCTGTTAAAAGGGTTATTGATTATAACGTTCAAATAAGAGTTAAAGAAGATGGTAGTGGAGTTGTGACGGACAATGTTAAAATGTCAACTAATCCACCTGATGATAATGCAATTGAGGAAGCTGTTAAAATTAAAGAGGCTGGAAAAGCTTCAGAAATAATAGCTGTAACAGTTGGTGAAGAAAAAGCACAAGAGACTGTTAGAAAAGCCCTAGCCGTTGGTGCGGATAGAGGAATTCATGTAAAAGTGGATAGTATATTAGAACCTCTTGCTGTTTCCAAAATACTTAAAAAGATAGTTGAAAAGGAAAATCCAAATTTAGTTTTCATGGGTAAACAAGCAATTGATGATGATTGTAACCAAACTGGTCAAATGTTGGCCGCACATTTAAACTGGCCACAAGCTACTTTTGCTTCAAAAATCGAGGTTAAAGAAAATTCATTAGAAGTAACTCGAGAAGTCGATGAGGGTTTAGAAACTATTGAAGTTAATACACCTGCAATAGTGACATGTGACTTAAGACTAAATGAACCAAGATATGCGTCACTACCAAATATTATGAAAGCAAAGAAAAAGCCTATTGAACAAATTAATGCGTCAGATCTAGGAGTTGATACTAACCCTAGAATAGAACATATTAAAATTGAGGAACCACCAAAAAGAAAAGCAGGTATAAAAGTTGCTAGTGTTGAGGAGTTAGTGCAAAAATTAAAAAATGAGGCTAAGGTAATATAATGTCAGTTTTATTGATAGCAGAGCATAACAATAAAGAAGTCAAATCATTTACTTTAAACGCAATTACAGCCGCATCTCAAATAGATCAAGACTTACATGTTTTATTAATTGGTCATAATGCAGATGACGTTGCAAAATCCTTATCCGAGGTACCTTTGGTAAAAAAAGTACTTCATATGGACAATGAAATTTATGAAAATTATATTGCTGAAAATTATACTTCAGCAATTTTAAAACATGCTGATAAATATTCTCATATAGTCTGTTCAGCAAATACTTTTGGAAAAAATCTAATGCCAAGAATTGCTGCGTTATTAGATATTTCCCAAGTCAGTGATATAATAAAAGTAATTGCTCCAGATACATTCCTAAGACCAATTTATGCTGGTAATGCATTTGCTACTGTCAAAAGTAATGACGATAAAAAGTGTATAACAATAAGACCAACATCATTTGAGGCGGCTGAAACTACAGGTGGGTCAGCAGAAATTGAGAAAGTTGATGCAGCAGATAAAACTGAAAACACAAAATTTGTAAACAGAGAGGAAATTAAATCAGATAGACCTGAATTAGGAACTGCTAGAATTGTTATTTCAGGAGGAAGAGGATTGCAAAGTGGTGAGAATTTTAAACTAATAAGTGACGTTGCAGACAAATTAAATGCTGCAATTGGGGCATCAAGAGCTGCAGTTGATGCAGGGTATATTACAAATGAACATCAGGTTGGACAAACAGGCAAAGTAGTAGTTCCAGACTTATATATAGCAGTTGGAATCTCTGGTGCTATCCAGCATTTAGCTGGCATGAAAGAAAGTAAAGTTATTGTAGCTATAAATAAAGACGGTGAGGCACCGATTTTTAGTGTCGCAGACTACGGCTTAGAAGCTGATTTATTCGAAGCACTTCCTCAATTCTTAGAGGAGTTGAACAAATTAAACACTATACAAAAATAACAAATACTGTAAAAAATTAACATGTCCAGAGAAGTGATGGAATACGATGTAGTAATCGTAGGTGGCGGACCATCAGGACTTTCAACTGCAATTAAATTAAAGCAGTTAAATCCAGATATTAATGTCTGCCTGTTAGAAAAAGCATCTGAAATAGGTGCACATATTTTATCGGGGAACGTGTTTGAAACACGAGCTTTAGATGAACTATTACCTAATTGGAGGGATCTTAATGCACCAATTAAAACAAAAGTTACTAAAGAAAAATTTTTATTTTTAGGAAAGACTAAAAAAATTAGTTGGCCAACTTGGTTATTACCTAAAGTTCAACAAAATCATAATAACTATATAATTAGTCTTGCTAATTTATGTAGATGGTTAGCTGAGCAAGCTGAAAATTTAGGAGTTGAAATATTTCCAGGATTTCCTGCAAGTGAAGTTTTATACAATGATGATGGTTCTGTAAAAGGTATTGCAACTCAAGATATGGGTTTAGATAAAGAAGGAAATAAAAAAGATAGCTATGAACCTGGAATGGAGCTACATGGAAAGGTAACAGTTTTCGCGGAAGGCTGTAGGGGTCATTTAGGAAAAGAATTAATCAAAAAATTTGAATTAGATAAAGGTAAAGATCCACAACAATATGGAATTGGTTTCAAAGAAATTTGGGAATTAAAAGAGGAAAAACATGAAGAAGGTTTAGTAATGCACACAGCTGGCTGGCCTCTGGATAATAATACTTATGGAGGAAGCTTTGTTTATCATGCTGAAAATAAACAGATTTTTTTAGGTTATGTCATAGGGCTTGATTATAAAAATCCTCATCTATCACCTTTTGATGAATTTCAAAGATTTAAAACTCATCCTGCAATCAAATCAATGTTGGAAGGTGGTAAAAGAATATCCTATGGAGCAAGAGCACTTATAGAGGGTGGTTTTCAAAGTTTGCCTAAAATGTTTATGCCAGGTGCATTATTGGTTGGTTGTGATGCTGGTACTTTAAATATGCCAAAAATAAAAGGTTCTCACACGGCAATGAAGAGCGGAATGATTGCAGCTGAAACTATCGTAGATCATTTTAATCTAAACAAAGAATTATCTGTTTATGAGGAAAAATTTAAAAATAGTTGGGTTTATAAGGAATTATATGAAGCCAGAAATGTTAAGCCAAGTTTTAGTTGGGGTTTAATTTTAGGAATAATATTTACAGGAATTGATCAAATTTTATTTAAAGGAAAATTACCTTTTACTCTTAAACATAAACATGCTGATCACGAAACATTGAAGCCCGCTAATGAAATGCCTAAAATAGAGTATCCAAAACCAGATAATGTGATTACATTTGATAAAACTAGTTCAGTTTACTTAACAGGAACAAACCATACTGATAATCAACCTGTTCATCTTCAACTTAAAGATAAAGATTTGCCAATCAAATACACTTTAGGAAAATATGATGAGCCTGCTCAAAGATATTGCCCCGTTGGTGTTTATGAAATACAGAAAGAAAATGAAGTTGAAAAGTTTGTTATAAATTCTCAAAACTGTATTCATTGCAAAACTTGCGATATAAAAGAACCATCACAAAATATTACATGGGTTACCCCAGAAGGTGGCGGCGGACCTAAGTATGGAAATATGTGATTAGGAAAGATCTATTGCAAACTTTTTTAAAGTTTCAATTGGTACAAGTTTTAAAGTGTTCATATGAGTTTTTTTTAGATAAATAGAACATCCAATTCCTGCTTCTAAGGATCTAGCAACCCAACCTGCACATACACACCAGTTATCACCATCTTTAAGTCCAGGAAAACCAAATTCAGGGCGAGGTGTAATTAAATCATTACCAGCTTCTTTACACCATCGTAAAAATTCATCATTAACTTTTACACAAACTGTATGTAACCCATGATCATTTTCATCTGTATTGCAACAACCATCTCTAAACCAACCGGTTAAAGGATTTTTTGAACATTCCTCTAGATCTTCTCCAAGAACATTTTTTTGAATTTCA
>CACGYL010000002.1 GCA_902577285.1 uncultured Pelagibacteraceae bacterium
ATTCCTCCTGATAGTTCTCTTGGGTAATTGTTGTGCCAACCTTCTAAACCAACCATTTTTAAAACTTCCATTGATTTTTCTACTCTATCATTTTTTTTATTTCCTCTAATCTCTAAACCATATCCAATATTCTCCACAACTGTTCTATGTGGAAATAAACCAAAATGTTGAAAAACCATGCTCATTTTATTTCTTCTTAAATCTAATAATTCTTTTCCGCTCATTTTCGTTACGTCAACATCATCCATTTTTACTGTTCCAGACGTTGGTTCAATTAATCTTGAAATACATCTAACTAAGGTTGATTTTCCGCTTCCCGATAAACCCATTACAACAAATGTCTCACCTTTCTCAATTGAAAAGCTAACATCTTTTACTGCAACCACATGTCCGGTTTTTTCTTGAACTTCTTTTATTGATAAACTTTTATCTAAATCTTTAATTATTCTTTGTTCGTCAGAACCAAATAATTTCCAAACATTTGAACACGTTATTTTAGGTTGATTATTCATATTTTGTTATTTTAATAACACAAAAATAGACAATATTTTTCTTTAAAAGTAAAATTATTTATTTTAAATTTTAGATAATATGTCTTCTGAAGTAGCAAGTATCCAAGGAAAGCCAAATTCATCAAAAAATATTATTACATATTCTGTAATCTTAATAACATTTTTAGTTGCACTGTGGTTATCTTTTCAAAGCGATGGTCCTTCAAAAATGCCAAAGGTAGTCACTGATCAATTTACATTTACAGCATGGGTTAATGAAGGTGAAGATTATTTAAAGAAAAATTATAGATGGATTACCAAAATAATAGCCAGTTATATTAAAAATGTATATTACTTTGTTGAAGATTTCCTTATCGACTCACCTTGGCTATTAATTGCAGCATTAATATTTTTGCCTTGCTTAATTGCAGGTGGTTTAAGATTAGGATTGTACTCTTTATTTGTCATTTATTTTTGGGGTGCAACAGGAATGTGGGAACCATCTCTGCAAACGGTAGCATTGATGGGTTTATCGGTTTTACTATGTGTCGTAGTTGGAGTGACTCTAGGTGTGCTTTGTTCACAAAGTGACAGGTTTGAAAATTTTATGAAGCCTATTTTAGATACAATGCAAGTAATGCCTGCGTTTGTTTATCTTTTTCCAGCTCTTTTCTTTTTTGGAATTGGAGGAGCGCCAGCAATATTAGCTACTATGATTTACTCAATGCCTCCAATAATAAGATTAACAAATACTGGTATAAGACAAGTTTCAGCAGAAACAATTGAGTCTGCTACCTCATTTGGATCAAGTAAGTTACAACTACTATTTAAAATTAAAATTCCACTCTCGCTACCAAGTATAATGATGGGAATTAATCAGGTGATAATGATGGCTTTAGCACTTGTAGTTTTGGCATGTTTCATTGGAGCTGAAGGAATTGGTGGTCAAGTATGGCAAGCAATTAGAAGACTTGATGTTGGGTGGGCAATGGAAGGAGGACTTTGCATTCTTTTCATGGCAATAATGTTTGATAGATTTAGTATGTCATTTAGCAAAACAAAACAAATACTTCCATCGAATGTTCAAAAATTTTATTTACTCCCACAATCTTGGGAAAAATTTGCAATAGTAAGAATTATAGAAAAGCCTTTAGAATTTTTAGCTGGTTTAATTAATTTTGTTTGTACAAATTTAACAAAATTTATTGCGTATGTATTTGAATTTTGTGTTTCTTTAGCAAATAAAGAAACAGCAAGAGATATTGGTGAAATAATTTCTAGAAGATATTATATAATACCTTCTTTTTTACTTGTTCTGACTATTTCATTCGTTGACTCTTATATGGTAAGTATAGGATCATTTCCTGAAGAGTGGAGATTGTCAATTAGGCAGCCGATTTCTAGTAGTGTAGAATCTTTAACTGTTAATCCTAGTTTTATTGCATTTACAAAAGCTCTTAGGGGATTTGTATATCTTAAACTCTTAAGACCACTTGATATATTCTTAACTCATGTGCCATGGTGGTATACATTAGGGGTATTTGCAGCAATTGGATATTTTACTGTCGGTATTAGATTTGCAATTATTACAGCAATATTATTACTTTTCATTGGTGCTTGTGGGATATGGCCACAATCAATGATAACACTATCATCTGTTTTAGTGTCTGTAGCTTTATGCTTTATAATTGGAGTTCCTCTTGGAATAATTGCCTCTTATAATGAGAGATTTAGAAATGTTCAAAACGTGGTTTTGGATGCCATGCAGACTTTACCTTACTTCTGTTATTTAATTCCTGTTTTAATGTTTTTTGGAGGAGGAATAGTATCTGCAGTACTTGCAACAGTTATATACTCTATACCACCCATCATTCGATTAACATCTTTAGGTTTAACTCAAGTATCTGGGACTTACTCAGAGGTTTCACGTTCATTTGGTGGTACTTTATTACAAACTCTAAATAAAATTAAATTTCCATTAGCTATTCCAAGTTTAGTTATTGGATTTAATCAAACAGTAATTATGGCTTTCGCAATGCAGATTGTTACACCTTTAATTGGTGGAAAAGGATTAGGTTTGGAAGTATTTAATGGATTAGCAAGATCTGATACCGGTAGAGGGTTGGCAGCAGGTATAGGAATTGTATTATTAGCAATAATTATAGACAGAATTTCACTTGCTTGGACTAAAAAACAGAGAGAAGCTCTAGGTTTATAAGTCAAGTAAAAGCATCATTATTCACAGTTTACAAACTAGTAATTTTTGTTTTAGAATAAGACTTTAATTAATTAAAAGAGAGGAAATAAATGAGGTTATCAAAAACAATATCAGCTCTATTTTTATCTTTCGTAATTTTACTTGCTAGTCTTACTCAGGCAAATGCAAAAAGATTACATGCTGCTATTGCTGACTGGACAGGTGGAATAATCACTTGTGAAGTTGCAGTAGCAATTCTTGAACGAGAAATGGGCTATAAAATTAAACAAACAGTTTTCCCGTCTGGTACTGGATTATGGGAAGCAATTGCAGCTGGAGAACTTGATTTCGCTTGCGAGAGTTGGCCAAGTTATGCAGAGGCAGACGATGTAATGTTTAATGAAGATTTAATTTATGACGGCAAAGTAGTAAAGTCTTATAAAGGAGATGGAACAGTTGATCTTTTAGGAACTACTGGAATCATCGGTATGTCAGATTACTGGATACCTAGATATGCTGCAGAAGAAATGGGCATTAAAACTTGGAGAGACCTAAACAAACATAAAGCTAAATTTGCAACTATTGAAACCGGCGGTAAAGGAAGATTAATTGGATGTCCTGTAGCTGGTTGGAACTGTCATGACCAAAAAAGACTTGATCTTTTAGGAATTGATTTCCAAGCAGATGAGCTAGGTACTGAAGCGGCTGCAATTGCAGAAGCAAAAGCTGCTTACATGAGAAAAGAGCCGTTCTTGTTATACTTATGGTCACCACACTGGTTCTTTGGTGAGTTTGACATGGTAGGAGTTCAACTTCCTGAATACAAAACTTGTGAAGGAGACACATTTACTGAAGCAAACAACTGGAAAACTTGCGGTACAGATGGATGGCCAGCAACTGGTTGGGATAAAGATTACACTATGAATTATGGAAATCCTGACACATTTGCTAAACCAGAACATGCTAAAGCAAAAGCTTTTTTTGAAAGAATGAAATTAGAAAACTTAGACCAAGCTAAGATGCTTGTTGAAGTTGACATCAAAAAAAGAGACGTTAAAGAAGTTGTAAATGAGTGGTTAGACAACAATCCAGATAAATGGAAAAGTTGGTTACCTAACTAATAATTAAACTTCAAAAAAATAATTAAGGGCTTTGTGGAAACAGAGCCCTTTTTTTTTACATGCATATAATACATAGAGGAATTGTAAATAAGAGTTACAAAGAAAACTGCTTAGAGTCTTTTCGAGCATCATTTAAAAAAAGATTTGGGATTGAAACAGATATTCATTCAACCAAAGATAAAAAGTTTGTATGCTTTCATGATTTTACTTTAAAGAGAATTTTTAAAATAAGCAAAAGTATCAAAAATATTAATTATGAAGATCTAAAAAAAATTAAAAATAAAAACTTTCAAATACCACCATTAAAAGAGGTTCTAAAAATTTCAAAAAAAAAATTTCCTATCTTTATTGAAATAAAGCCATTATTTAATAAAGAACTTTTATCTAATTTGATTAAAGAAACTAGAAGTTTTAAAAAATGTACTTTTATCTCTTTTAAGCATGAAAATATCTATAATCTTCTTAAACTTAACTCAAAACTATCAGTAGGTTTATCTTTTTCCAACAAATCT
Organism: uncultured Pelagibacteraceae bacterium; assembly: GCA_902577285.1. Lineage (GTDB taxonomy): Bacteria > Pseudomonadota > Alphaproteobacteria > Pelagibacterales > Pelagibacteraceae > Pelagibacter. The sequence goes on from CACGYL010000002.1 coordinate 4,322, forward strand.
AGCATAAAATCTATTTAAAAAAGTAGCCTAAACAAAAAAATAAAATATCTAATATTAGATAAAAAGTTTTTAAATAGTCGAAGAATACAAATAATTAATAAAGAGAAATATTATTACACGATTAAAAACAAAAAGGAATTTTTGAAATATGAAAAAGATAACAATCTTATATTTGAAAACTTATGATTTATATTTTTTAAGATATTCCAATCTTCCAAGTATTTCATCTCTATCTAAATAATATCCTTGAAGATGACGATGACCTGAATTTGGGTCAAAAGCAGTTCTGCCGTGTAAAACACGCCTATTATTAAAAGAAAATATGTCTCCAGGTCCTAATCTAAATTTAATCTGAAACTTATCATCGTGTAGAAGATTTCCAAATCTATGGTGGGCTTTATAAACTTTATCCATTTTATCTGGATGACAATCTAAAGCATCCATTGTTGCAACACTAAATCTAATATCATGAAAATCTTTATCTTTTGTTAAACTAATTGCGGGTGCATGATAGCTTCTGTGAGATTCTTGAGTATAATCTTTATCTCTAAATTTAAGAGGCACAGAAACCAGTGTCTCAAATATATCTTTTTCATTTTGTCTAAGATAATCGGCTACAGCAAACCCATCGATTGCTGAAGAGTCTCCACCATTTGCATCATTTACTAAACAATGCAAAAACTGATAACCAGGTGGTAATTCAAACCAAGGTAAATCCATATGATTTCTTAAAGCATGCGCCGTGTATGCAGAATTATTTGGTTTTGGAATATTTATTACCTCAAAAGGGGTTTTAAAAAATGTTTCTCTGACATGGCTTATTCGATGAAGAATTTTAAAGCCTGATTTTTTTTCTGTTGGTGAGTTTTTAACTATGGCAATACCTTTATGATGTAATAGTTCAAGCCATTTTATTAAACCTTCATCAGAGTCAATTACTTCATCATGCTCAATGCATATACTTTCAAAATTATTTTTTAAGTTATTATCCCAAAGTTGATAAGGAGATATATATTTTTGTTTATTTTTGATTGTGTAGCAATTTTCTCTTAACCATTTTGGGTCATAATAACTTATGTGTTCTCCCTCACTCCACTCAATTTCTAATTTACCATCATCATTAAGAGAGTATTTTTTAGGATTTATATCTTTAGAAACTTCTAAAATATTAAACATTCTATGTCGTGAATCTTTGTCATGCGCGGTTGGACAATTATCTCTTAGCCACATATAATTGAATTTACTCTCCTCCCCATCATTCCAAATAATTTGAAGGTAAGTGCTATTTTTTGAGATTTTAGAAATTGAATTCATGATAAATAATTATATAAAATGGTAAAAATTTCAATTCAATTAATGGTTGAAAGCTTTTTATTTATTTAATTGTAGGTTTGCTTTGATGCATTAAAAGAATTAGACTTTTAAAAAATGTCAAAAATTGAAATCAATAATGTATATAAAATTTTTGGACCTAAACCATCCAGCGTTCTTAAAATGGTTCAAGAGGGTGCTACAAAAGAGGATGTTTTAGAGCAAACTGGGCACACAGTTGGATTAGATAATGTGTCATTAAAAATTGAGGAAGGAGAAACCTTTGTGTGCATGGGTTTATCTGGATCTGGTAAATCTACGCTAATAAGACATTTAAATAGATTGATAGATCCTACTTCTGGGGAAATTTTAGTTGAAGGCAAGGATGTTACCACTCTCAATAAAGAGCAACTAATTGAATTTAGAAGGCAAAAAATGAGTATGGTATTTCAAAGGTTTGGCTTGTTCCCGCATAAGACAGTTTTACAAAACGTTGGTTACGGACTTGAAATGCAAGGCGTGGAAATTGAAAAAAGAAATGCTACTGCAATGGAGAAAATTGAGTCTGTAGGTTTGTCTGGATTTGAAAATCAATATCCAGCTCAACTATCTGGGGGAATGCAGCAACGAGTAGGACTTGCAAGAGCTTTAGCCACTGATACTGACATTATGCTTATGGACGAAGCTTTTTCAGCATTAGATCCATTAATAAGAAGTGACATGCAAAAACAATTGATAGATCTCCAAGCAGAATTAAAAAAAACTATAGTTTTTATTACTCATGATCTTGATGAGTCACTTCGATTAGGGGATCATATTGGAATTTTAAATGCTGGAAAACTTGTGCAAGTGGGAACGCCAGTAGAAATTATAATGAACCCGGCAGATGAATATGTTGAGGCATTTGTAAAAGATGTAAACAGAACAAAAGTTATAAAAGCAAAAATTATAATGAAACCTATTAACCAATCAGATGATATTGATAAATCAAACCTGATTAAAGTTGGAGAAGATCAATTTATCGAGGAATTTCTACCTCAAGTTGTTTGTAGTAATTCCAATTGCGAAGTTGTCGATAAACAAGGAAATGCAAAAGGTTATATATCTAATAAAGAATTACAAGAATCGCTGAGAAGCTCATAATTTATATTGTGCAGTTATGGAAAAAAACTTAAGCAAAATTGTTGATTTAGAAAAATATCCTATTCACGACTTACAATCTCACAAAATAAAAAAAATAATTGAAAAATGTAAAGCAGAATTAGAAAATGATAGTTGTTCAGTAATTCCAAACTTTATTTTACCAAATTCTTTAGCAGTTATGAGAAAAGAATTAGAGCAACAGCTAGATGAAGTTTATATGTCTAAAGAAAGTATCAATGCATATCTTTATGCAAAAGATGACCCCTCTCTTCCTAAGGATCATCCAAAAAGAATTTTTATGAACAGATACAATGGATATCTAAACTCTGATTGTTTTGCAAAAAATTCCGAAATGAAATTTCTTTACGAAACTGAAGAGCTACTTAAATTCGTGTCCGCTTGTCTAGGAATTTCTCCAATTTATAGATGGGCTGATCCCTTGGCTTGTCATGCTTATAATGTAATGGAGCCTGATGGTATATTGCCTTGGCATTTTGATAGTTGCGAATTTACTTTAAGTCTTATGATACAAAAACCAGAGCAAGGTGGGATATTTGAGTATTGTCCAAATATAAGAGAGCCAGGAAATGAAAGATTTGATGAAGTAAAAAAAGTGTTAGATGGAGATCGTTCAAAAGTTAAACAACTTGAACTAAAACCTGGTGATTTACAAATATTTAAAGGACGATTTACTATGCATAGAGTAACCAAAATAATAGGAAAAACCTCACGTTACATGTGTATACCAGCATATGTATTAGATCCATGGAGAGTAAATACACCTGAACATTCTAAAGCAATTTATGGAAAGGTGTTGCCCATACATATAGAAAGAAATAAAGTTAGATCTGACGGTTTAGCCGATTAAATAAAATAATGTCATATAATTTTAAAAGTAAAAAGATAATTATTTCTGCTGGTGCTACAGGAATTGGTTGGGCGACAGCAAAAGAGTGTCTTGAAAAAGGTGCAAAAGTATTTTTGTGTGACATAGATCTAAAATCAGTAAATAAATTAAAAAAACATCCATTAAATAATAAAAGATTGTTTAGTTTTCATTGCGATGCTTCAAATGAAAATGATGTGATTAATTTTTTTAAAGAAATTAAAAAAAAAACACAAAAAATTGATGCTCTAATTAATAATGTTGGAGTAGCAGGTCCAACTGGAACTATGGAAAAACTTAAGACAAAAGATTGGGAACAAACATTAAAAATAAATGTAATTAGTCATTTTATTTTTTCAAAATTAGCAATTCCGATGTTAAAAAAAAATAAAGGTGGATCTGTAGTTAATCTATCCTCTACAGCAGGTATATTTGGATTTCCATTAAGGTCTCCATACTCAGCAAGTAAATGGGCAGTTGTAGGGATGACAAAAACTTTAGCAATGGAATTAGGAAAGTTTAAAATTAGAGTAAATGCAATATGTCCAGGAACTGTCAAAGGAGACAGAATGGGTAGAGTAATCAGAGATAAAGCAAAATTTTTAAAAATTTCTAAGAAAGCTGTGGAAAGTGAATTTGTTTCTATGACTTCTCTTAATACTTGGGTTTACGAGAAAGATATTGGTAAAATGTGTTGCTATTTAATTTCTGATGAGTCTTCTAGAATTTCTGGTCAAGTAGTTGGTGTTGATGGTAACACTTTAAGAATGCATTAAGTTTTTATAAATTTTCAATAAATTCTAATAAGTGATTTTTTATTTGCTCAGGAGCCTCTATCAAAAAAGAGTGTTTTACCTTTGGTATTATAACCAATTTAGAAATTTCAGTCTCATTTGACATTCTTTCATTGTGAGAAGGTGTACAACCTCCGTCATTTTCTCCTGTCATAAATAAGCATGGCTTCTTAATTTCTTTTAACCATGAAATCATCTCAGTTTCTGCATAAATTTTAAATACATTGATAAAAACATCTTTGTCAGTATCTATAACTTGTTTTAATCTTCTTGATACAAGATCAGGATTTTTTTCAATGAAGTCATCTGTAAACCACCTCGTGGTTAAATTTTTTAAAGTTTGTTCAACACCTTTATTTTTTAAATCAGAAATAACATTCCACACTTTTTGTTTATCATCATCAGATCTTCCTGCCACCGTTGATAATAAACCTACTGAAATTACTCTGTCAGGAAATTTTCTTGCATAAGCAGGAGCAATCATACCTCCTAGAGAATGCCCCATAAAATGCGCTTTTTCTATACCTGTTCTTTCTCTAACTCTCTCAAGATCTAAAACAAGATCATCTAGATTAAAATCTTTATTACTTACGGGTGATTTTCCATGGCCTCTTAAATCATAAGTTACAACTGTGAACTTATCTTTGAGTTTTGGAACTATGAACCTCCATGCATCCTCTGCTCCTCCTACTCCATGGGTAAAAAAAATTGCAGGTCCTGATCCTGTTACTGAATAATTACAATCTATGATACTCATAGATATTTATGCTACTTGTATGTTTGATTTTTTAAAGTATGGAATTACATTTTCACCAATTCTATGCATCGACTCTATTAAATCTTTTTGTGATTGGCCAAAACTTGAACTAAGAATAATCTCATCAACTCCAGCCTCGGCATAGACACTTAACTTATCAATCATCTCATTCAGAGGACAGATCAAAAGATTTTCTTTTAATTCATCTAAAGTTTGTTTTCTAGGCAAAGCTTCGATATTTCCTTCATTTACTTTACCAGGACCAGTAAACATATTATCAAACCGTTTGTAATATTCGTAAGCAAGTTTTGTTTTTTCTCTAGCTTCATTTTCATCTTTCGCTAAATAAGCCATACGTTGCATAGAAAGTTTTAGTAGTTTTCCCTCTTCTCCTAACTTTGCACAGCCTTCCTTAAACGCATTCACTCTACTTAATAAAAGATCTTTAGTACCTGACAATACTGTTGATTGAACATGAAATCCCCTTGATGCTGCATCTTTAATACTTTCTAAATTCATAGCAGCTATCATCATTTGTACAGGATTACTTATTGGTCGAGGCATAATAGTAATTGGTTCAAAATCATAGAATTTACCTTTATATGAAACTTCTTTATTTTTTAACAATAATTGTAAAACCTCGAGTGACTCTATAAATTTTTCTTTTGATTTTTCTATGGGAGTTCCTAATCTTTGCATCTCCCAAGCAAAAGCACCTCTTCCAACACCTAAAATTAATCTGCCATCAGTTAAAATATCTGCTGTTGTGACTTCACCAGCATATGTTCTCATATCGTGAAGAGGTAAAACAACTATTCCAGTTGTGATTTTAATATTTTTTGTGATAGATGCAATTTTTACAGCCATCTGCAAAGGGGATGGCATCATAAGTAAATTTATTAAATGATGTTCAGGAATTGATACTGTTGCATAACCAAGTTTCTCTGCAACAACACATTCTTCCAACATATTTTTAAAATGTTGTTTCGAACCAACATTTGTATCTGGCATGTAGCTCGTTAAGAAGTGGTTAAAGTCCATATATTTAATTTACCATTTTAATTTTTTTTAAGATATCTATTTTCTAATTTTATTCTCATATTTTTTTCTAAATAGTTGTAAATTGACTAAATACTCATCTCTTATATTTGAAAGTCGATTAATTGATTTTCCTTTAGCTTGTTTTTTTGTACCTGAAATCAGCCTTTCTGAGAGTTTTTTTGACAATTTTGGCGCTTTAAGCTTAGTCCATGGAAGTTTTAGTGCTGGCCCAAATTGTTCTAACATATGCTTCATTCCATCCTTTCCCCCTGCTAAATGGAAAGTTAAAAATGTTCCCATTAAAGAGTATCTTAGACCAGGACCATCCTCTATGGCTCTATCTAAATCCTCAGTTGTAGCGTATCCTTCATTAATAATATGTAACGCCTCTCTCCATAAAGCTTCTTGAAGTCTATCAGATAAATAACCAGGTAATTCTTTTTTTAGAAGTATCGGATTCATTGAAATTGACTTATAAAATTTATTTGCATTTTTTAAAGATTTCTCACTAGTTTTTTTACTAGGAACTATTTCTACCAAAGGTAACAAATATACAGGATTGAATGGATGGCCAATAATACCTCTCTGAATATTTTTACATTTTGAAAAAATCTTTGATGGCAACAATCCTGAAGAACTTGATGAAATTAAAACATTTTTTTTGCAACTTTTAGAAATTTCCCTTATTAAAACAGTTTTTAAATTATAATTTTCTGGTGCACATTCTTGAATAAAATCAGCATCTTTAACTGCTTCTTCTAAAGATAGGAAAAATTTTAAATTATTTAAATTTATTTTTTTTTTGTTAAAAAGTTTTTTTACATATGGAAGTGCTCTTTTGATTTCGTTAATTAAAATTTTTTTTTGTTTAAGATTTTTATCATAAGCATAAACGATTTTATTATGTGCTAGAAATCTTATAATCCAACCTATTCCGATTACACCTGTCCCAACTACAGCAACTTTTTTAATATTTAACATTACTTGTGTTTAACAAGCTTAAGTTTTGTCCTAGTTTCCTCTGCTGTCATTATTGATGCTCCAAGATCTGTAACTATCCTTATTGCTTTCTCTACTAATTGAGCATTTGTTGCTAGTTTGCCTTTTGATAAATATAAGTTATCCTCCAAACCTACTCTTGGGTTTCCTCCCATAACAACTGTTTGAGCTACAAATGGCATTTCGTTTTTTGAAATTGCAAAACCTGACCACACTCCTTCTTTAGGCATTATGTCTTTCATGGCTTGCATTGCTAATGGGGTAGCAGGAGCTCCCCAAGGAATACCTAAACACATTTGAAACATTGGTGGATCATCAAGTAAACCTTCTTTGTACAATTGCGATCCAAACCACATATTTCCTAAATCAAATGCCTCTATTTCTGGTTTAACTTTAATTTCTTGTAATTTTTTTGCAGCCTTTCTCAAATCATTTGGTGTATTAACTGTAATTACAGAACCGTCTCCAAAATTTAATGTACCAGCATCTAAAGTACAAATTTCGGGTAAAAATTGTTCTGCATTAGCTATTCTTTCCATTACATTTGCCATATCAGTCATTGGACCAAACTCTAGTGGATTTTTACCTTGACCAATGTCTAAATCTCCACCCATCCCAGTTGTTAAATTTAAAATGACATCTGTTTCGCTTGATCTAATTCTATCTACTACTTCTTTATATAATTCCAGTCTTCTGCTTGGCGTACCGTCCTCTTCTCTTACATGAATATGAGCTATTGCAGCTCCTGCCTTTGCTGCTTCTATTGCGGATTTAGCTATTTGCTCAGGAGTTTTTGGTAAATCAGGATGTTTGCTTGCAGTATCTCCAGACCCAGTAACTGCGCATGAGATAAAAACGTTATTGTTCATAATTTATTTTTCAACTATATTTTAAATTCATACAAATGGAAATATCTGAATTACAGAAAGAATTAGCTGCTACTTTTAGATGGACAGCAAGACTAAATATGCACGAGGGTGTTGCAAACCATTTTAGTGCATGCGTCCCTGACTCCTCTGATTTTTACGTAAATAAGGCAGGCATTCATTTTAGTAATATGAAGGCAAGTGATTTAATTTTGGTAACTAAAGAAAATAAGGAAGAACTAAAAAATAAACCAGACATAATTGATCCAACAGCTCTATATATACATAGCGCGATACATGAAAAAGCACCACATGCAAGATGCATTTTTCATGTTCACTCAAAATATGCAACCGCCCTCTCCACTCTTAAAGATCCTGTTATGAAACCTATCGATCAAAATACAATGATGTTTTACAATAGAGTATCTGCATTCAAAGAATTTGGAGGTCTAGGTCTAGAAGAAGAGTCTATTAAGATGGCAAATGCTTTAGGAAACAAACAACACATGTTACTTGCAAATCATGGAATTTTAACCACAGGAAGAACAGTGGCTGAAGGTTTTAACTCTCTTTATTATTTTGAGAGAGCAGCAGAAACATATCTTACAGCTCTATCAACAAACCAGGAACTTAATGTTGTAAGCCATGAAATTGCAGAAAAAACTGCAGAGGAACATGAAAATTTTCCCACAGATTTCGCAAATTTATTTTTATCTCAAATAAGGATCATTTTAGATAAAGAAGAGCCAGATTATAAAAATTAAGATGGACTTAGATAAATTAAAAGTAAGAAGAAGTTTTATATTTACACCGGGGCTTCACCCTGAAATGTTTCCAAAAGCGATTGCATCAGGTGCTGATATGGTTTGTATTGAATTAGAAGATGGGATAGCAATAAATGACAAAGAACAAGCACGAAAAAATACTATAGAAGCTCTTAAAACGCTCGAAGTTAAAAATGATGTAGAACTGGTTGTGAGGTTTAATAATCAAAGAACTAAATTTGGTCTTTTAGATCTAGAAGCTTTTATCTCAAGCAAAGTAAATCTAAAGGCTATTATGTTACCAAAAGTTAAAACACCAGATGAAATAACATTTATAGACGATCTACTTACAGACTGTAATTTAGATACCGATCTTCATGTTATTATGGAAACAAATGAAGCTTTAGAAAATATTTATAATATTGCTCATGCTAGCAAGAGAATAGTAGCTTTGTATTTTGGTGGAGTTGATATGGCAGCAGAACTTAGAGTTGAAAATAAATGGGAAAATCTAGTTCATGCAAGATCAAAGTTGGTTCATGCAGGAGCTAGTGTCGGTGTAGATGTTATAGATGTGCCTTATTTAGATTTAGAAAACATGGATGGAATGAGAAAAGAAGCCGAACAAGTTAGAAATCTTGGATTTACTGGAAAAGGCTCTATTCATCCAAAACAAATTCAAATTTTAAATGAGGTATTTACACCTCCAAAAGATGAAATTACTAAGGCAAAAAAAATATTAGAGGAATTTAATAACTCAAATACAGGTTTAGTAGTTATAGATGGAAAACTAATTGAAAAACCTGTCCTAAGAGAAATGAAAAGAAAAATACTAATAGCTGATAAAATTAATAAAAGTTAAAAATGTCATATCATCTTGCAACCAGAAAAATAATCAAAGAGTGGACAGATTATAATGAACATATGAATATGGCTTATTATATCTTAATCTTTGATCAAGCATGGGAAACAATGCTTAATAAATTTCAAATGGGTGGCGAAAATGCAAAATCAAATCTGAGAAGCACTATGGTTGTTGAAACCAGAACCACTTACGATAATGAAGTTAAAGAAAATCAAGAAGTAGAGGTATATTGCACACATTTTGATCATGACAAAAAAAGATTACATTTAAAATGCGAGATGTATGAAAAGGAGACTAAAACTCTTGCTGCCACTATGGAGAGTTTATCCCTTTATATTGACTTGGGAAAAAGAAAGGTTACTGAATTCGAGGAAGATAAGCTAAAAATAATGGGTGAATTTATTAATGAAAATAAACCAAGTTTTAAGTCTGAAAATTTAGAATTATCTGGTAGGTTAAAAAAATAAACAATGGAAATTAAATTAATATCAGGGGCATTAGGTGCAGAAGTAAATGGCATCGATTTAAAAGATAGCTCTTTAGAAAATTGGAAGAAGATAAATAATCTATTATTAGAACACAAAGCTCTTTTCTTTAGAGATCAAGATATTACATCGGAAGAACAGATTAATTTAGCAAAACATTTTGGTCCATTAGAAAGACACATTTATGTTAAAGGAAGAAAAGATTATCCTGAAATATTAAGAATAATCAAAGCTCCGGAAGAAAAGAGACAATGGGGTGAAACTTGGCATACTGATGTAAGCTATAATCCTAAACCAACAAAAGTAATTATCTTAAGATCAATTAAAGTTCCACCAGTTGGTGGAGATACAATGTTTTCTAATATGGAAATCGCTTACGATACATTAAGCGACAAAATTAAAGATAAGGTTAATGATAAGAGAGCCATTCATAGCTCTTTAGGAGCAGCAGCATTTGTTGATGCATATAAGGAAATGGAAGGTAATGGTAATCTAGATGAATATTCAAATTCCCATCCAGTAGTTAGAACTCATCCTGAAACAGGAAAAAAAATTTTGTATGTAAATTCAATGTATACAAAAAGAATTTTAGATTTAGATGAAAATGAAAGTTCAGATATTTTAAATGAAATATTTTTACATCAAGAAAGACTTGATTTTACATGCAGGTTTAAATGGACTGAAAATGCTGTAGCAATTTGGGACAATAGAAGCACCCTTCACCAAGGTTTGACTGATTTTTTTCCTGGCAGAGGATTGGGCCATGAAAGAGTTATGGACAGGATTGCAGTCGAGGGTGATCATCCAAACTAAATGCAAGTTTTCGATTATCTCATAGTTGGTGCTGGTTCAGCTGGATGTGTAGTAGCTAACAGATTATCTGAGAATGCTAAAAATTCTGTAGCTATTTTTGAGGCAGGTGGATCAAGTGATATTTGGAAGGTTAAAATGCCATTAGCTCTTCTATATACAATGCATGACCCCAAATATAATTGGAAATATTATTCAGAACCTGAACCATATTTAAACAATAGACGTGTTTTTTGCCCTAGAGGAAAAATGATTGGAGGATGCTCATCTCACAATGGGATGGTTTTTGTAAGAGGTAATAGAGATGACTACACCAGATGGGAAAATTTTGGTTTAGATAACTGGTCTTATGATAAAGTTCTTCCTTATTTTAAGAAGATTGAAACTTGGTCTGAAGGTGAAAATCAATACAGAGGTTCATTGGGACCCCTTCCAGTAAATTTATCTAAAAATTCAAATCCATTATTTAAAGCATTTATTGATGCTGCAGCTGAAGCAGGTCACAAAACAAATATAGATATGAATGGTGAGGAACAAGAAGGTTTTGGCATGTTTGATACTACAATGCATCAAGGCGAGAGAGCTGGAGTTGCCAAGTATTATTTAAACCCTGTTAAAAATAGAAAAAATTTAAATATTTTAAAAAACTCATTTGTAGAAAAAATACTATTTGAGGGAAAAAAAGCAGTTGGTCTTCAAGTAAAAATAAATAACAAGGTTGAAAAGATTTATGCAAATAAGGAAGTCATTTTGAGTGGAGGATCTATAAATTCTCCACAATTATTAATGTTATCTGGTATAGGCGACGAAAACCATCTTAGAGATAATGGTATTGAAGTTATTTATCACTCAAAGGGTGTTGGAAAAAATTTACAAGATCATCTTGAAACTTATATACAACAAAAATGTAAAACTCCTAATACACTTTACACATACACAAAATTAATACCTAAAATTTTAGCAGGTATGCAATGGTTTATGTTTAAATCTGGACCCTGCTCAAAATCATTTTTAGAGGCTGGTGGTTTTGCAAAGTCATCGCCTGATAGAAAAGTTGCTAATATTCAATTTCATTTTTTTCCATCATTTGTGATAAATCATGGCCTAGAAGAACCTGACACACATGGTTATCAATTACATGCAAGTCCAAATCATCCAAAAAGTAGAGGTGAAATAACACTAAATTCCTCAGATCCATACGATTATCCTAAAATTTTATTTAACTATTTAAAAGAAGAAGAGGATCTTAAACAAACAAGAGAGTGTATTCATGTTGCAAGAAAAATTCTATCTCAGCCAGCTTTAGCAGAGCATGCTGGTGATGAAGTTGGGCCAGGTTTTGATGCACAGTCAGATGATGAATTAAATGAATATATTAAATCTAAAGCAGACACTGCGTATCATCCTTGTGGAACATGCAAAATGGGAGTTGATGATATGGCAGTAGTAGACCAGGATTTGAAGGTAAATGGAATTGGAAATTTAAGAGTGATTGATGCATCAGTGATACCTGAAATACCAAGTGCAAACCTAAATGCTCCTACACTTATGATTGCCGAAAAAGGCTCAGAGGCAATTTTAAATAATTAATATTATTATCATTACTGATTTGATAAGGTGTCTCATGGATACAAACCAAAATACCAGAGGTATTTTTTTTATAATGACTGGTATGGCCTTTTTTTCAATACAAGACTCTTTAATTAAATTTATTTTTGAGGATATTGCCTTATTCGAGCTTTATTTTGGAAGAACCCTTATACAATCAGTATTTTTGTTATCCTTTGTTTTAATAACTAAAAAAACAATATCTTTAAAAACACATTACCCATTATTAACATTAATAAGAGTTATATGTTTTTTCTTTGGTTTTAGTTTTTTTTATATTTCGCTGACTTTTATGACGCTTGCTATGACAAGCGCACTATTTTTCTCCTGCCCGTTCTTTATGTCTATGTTTGCTAAATTTTTCTTAAAAGAAAAAATTGGAATTAGAAGATGGAGTGCAATTGTAGTTGGGTTTGTTGGAGTATTGATTGTTTTAAATCCATCTTTGGATGATTTTAATTTCTTTAAATTAGCACCTGTAGCATGTGCCCTTTGCTATTCAATCTCGATGACAATAACAAAATATACATCTGATAAAGATAGTATTTATACCCAAATGACTTGGCTTTATATTTTTGCATTATTTGCAAGTTTGGTAATATTTTTTGTTAGTGGCGATGGAAAATTTAACACTTTTACAGATCCAACTTTACAATTTATTGTGAGAGAATGGTTTACAAATCCATCTGATGCTTGGCCTTATGTTTTAATAATGGGGATAGTTGCATCGATTTCGTTTTTTTGTGTATTTACTGCTTATAGTATTGCCTCACCATCAGTTGTTTCATTATTTGAGTATTCATACATAGTGTTTGCTATGGTAGCTGGTTATATATTATTTGAAACAATACCAGTACCAAGAACTTTTCTAGGTGCATCAATAATTATTGGTGCTGGCGTGTATATTTATTTTAGAGAAAAAGTCCGAGGACAAATGATTGCCACAGATACACCAGCGAATAGATGATAAGAAAAAATTATATTCCAACAATAAATATAAATCCTATTCTAAAAAATAATTTCAATTCAAAAGCAACATTAAAAATTACAAGGGAAATTGAAAAAGCTTGTGTTGAGGTTGGTTTTTTTCAAATAGTCGGTCATGGAATAAAATTAAAAAAAATAAATAAAGTATGCAAAATCGGAGAAAATTTTTTTAAATCAAATAAGTACAATAAATTTAAATTGGCTCCAAAGAAATGGAATAAAACGAGTAAAAATATTTATCGAGGATATTTTCCAAATGATGTTAATGGAAAAGAAGGATTAGACTTAGGTGACTTAAAAGTAACAAAGGATTTTTCAAAAAAAACTAGAAATCAATACATCGAGCATTTAAGTATAGAGAGGTCATTTAATAAGCAATCTATTGCAAAACTAGCAGATTATTTTGAAAATTTATTTAATTTAAGCGAAACTCTTTTTAAAAGTATTATAAAACTTTATAAAAAAGACCCCAATTTATCTAAAAAAGCCTTTTCGAGATTAAAAACACTTAGCACTTTAAGATTTAATTATTACCCAAATCAATCTAAACCAGTTGAAATATCAAAACAAGATGGGGTCGCACTTGGATGCGAAACACATGTTGATAGTGGTGTTTTCACAGTTTTATATCAAAATAAAAAAGGAGGTCTTCAAGTTCAAAACCGGAAAACAAAAAAATGGCATAATGTTCCTTTCAATAAAAATGCCTTGGTAGTGAATACAGGTAGAGCGCTAGAATATTTAAGCAAAGGTAAGTTTAAAGCAACAAATCATAGGGTATTGTGGAATAAGCAAAAAAGGCTCTCTATTCCTTTCTTTTTTGAGCCTTCTTATGACTTTAAAATGAATCTTTCCTTTTTAAATAAGCGAAGATTTAGTAACGGTGGCATCAGATATGATAAATTTCTAAATAAGTCTTTAAAAAAATTCGTTGAATATCAAAGATAAGAATAATAATATTGTTATATAAAGCGATACATAACTCGTCGTAAAATCTTATACGAAAGTGGGATCGGTCGTCTTTAAATTAATTTTTAAAGGAGGCTTTAATGAAGTTTGGTTATTTTTGTAATACCACAAATTGGACTCACAAACCATATCACCAGCTATTAGATGAGACTAAAGAAATCACAGAATTTTGTGATCAAAATAATTGGAATTCAATATGGTTTACAGAACATCATTTTAATCATGAGGGAATGGAGTCGTGTACTAATCCCTTAATGTTAGGAGCAGATGCTGCAGCAAGAACAAAAAATATAAGAATAGGACAAGCTGCAAACGTAATTACTTTTCATAACCCAATAAGATTGGCAGAAGATATCGCTACACTTGATCAACTTTCTAAAGGAAGAGTAGAAGTTGGTGTTGCCAGAGGAGTTTATGGTCGAGAAGCAATAAATCTAAATAAAGAAGCAGATTTAAAAGATCAGGCAAAAAACTTTAGATTGTTTGCAGAGACATTAGAAATTTTAAAAAAAGCTTGGTCAGAAAAATTTTTTAATCACGAAGGAGAATTTTATACTTATCCGTCACCTAACTATGTGTGGCAACATGATATGAGTCCACCTAGTGAAGAGTTTATGAATATGGAAGATAGCACTATGAAAAAAATTAGTGTTCTGCCTAAACCATATCAAAATCCACATCCTCCAATACATCAAGTTGTTGATGGCATAAGATCTATTGAGTGGGCTGCAGAAAATAATATTAACGTAATTATGTGGATACCTACTGTAAAAGCACTCAAAATAAGATTTGAAGCATACAAAAATAAAAGATCAGAAGTTACAAAAAAAAATGTTCCTTTGGGAGAAGGGGTAACTCTTGTTAGAGATATGTTTGTTGCAGATACAATGGAAGAAGCCAAAGAGAAAGCTGGTGAACACATGGTAAATTATATGAGATGGGTTTGTCATTGGAGAGGTCTAGGAAATCATATGGATCCGGGTGAAGAACTTCCACAAACAGACGGGAAACTAGATCTTCTTAACTATGAGTTTTTACACAAGAGAAATATGTTATTTGGTACTCCAGAATACGTTACAGATAAGATAAAAGAACTTCAATCAGAGCTAAATCTTCAAAATCTTCAAGTATGGTCTAACTTTCCGGGTGTTAAACATGAGGATTGTATGAAAAGTATTAAATTATTCACTGAAAAAGTAATGCCTAACTTTAAAGATGATCTAGATACTGAAGTTAAAAAAGTATCGTGATTAAGTCCAAGAATACCTTGACCGGTGGTCAAGCGGCAGTGAAATCCCTAAAAAAGGAAAAAGTTAAACACGTCTTTGGTTTAATTGGTTCTGCTACAATGGAAATGTTTGATGCGTTGTATCATGAAAAAAAAATTAAATTTATAGGTGTAAGAGATGAAAGAACAGGAACACATATGGCCGATGGCTATGCAAGAGCTTCCAATCAACCAGGAGTAATCATTGCAGGACAAAACGGTCCAGGGGCTACTAATCTAGTTACAGGAATTGCTCAAGCAAAAGCAGCATTTTCGCCTGTTGTATCTATTGCGGGTTTATATTCTACCAAGGATAAAATGGAAGATGCATTTCAAGGACTTGATCAACAGTCACTATTTAATCCAATAACCAAAAAGACTTGGACTGTAAAAAAGGCAATTCATATTCCAAAAGCTTTCAGTGATGCATTCAATCTTGCAATGTCACCAAGGAGAGGTCCGGTTTGTATAAACTTACCAAGAAACGTACTTTCAGATACATCAAAATTTAAAATCAATGAAAATAAAAAATCTTTTAAAAGCGAAAGTAATTTAAAAAGCAAAAAAGATTTAATTCAGAAAACAACAAAACTTATTCTTAATTCCAAGAAAACTGTAATTGTTGCTGGTGGAGGTATAAAATATAATTCAAAATTTAAATCTGTAACTGATCTTGCTGAATTTTTAAACGTTCCAATAGTAACAGCTGCTGGACACGGAGATGCGATACCATTTAGTCACAAACTAAATGCTGGACAAATGGGGCCAAGAGGAAATTTAGTTGCTTCAAGACTGGTTAAAGAAGCAGAACTTATTATTGCATTAGGAACTAGACTTGGTTTTAATTCTACTTTCTATTCTTACGATAATATAAACAAGAAAGCTAAAATTATTCAAGTTGAACTAGAGAAAAAAATGTTAGGAAGATATTTTCCTATTAGTATTGGCATTCATGGCGATGCTGCAAATGTGGCAAATCAAATGTTGAATAATTTAAAAAAACAAAAAAAAATTTTAAGTTATAAAGAATGGACAAATAATTTTTTATTAGAAAGATCAAAGTTTTTAATAAATAGGGATAATATAAAATCTAAAAATTATCCAATACAACCAAATGGACTATTTAAAGAGTTAAGAAAAGTTCTTCCTAAAAATTCAGCTATTACACTCGATGCTGGCACACTTTGCCTTCAAGCTACTGATGCTTTAGAGTATTACAATCCTCCTTCTCTTTTTACTCCTTTAGATTTTGGATTAGTAGGTTTTTCATTTGCTTGTGGTTTAGGCATTAAGGTTGCGAAACCTAATAAAACTGTAGTTAGTTTAATGGGCGATGGTGGATTTGGCATGACTATTTCAGAATTAAGCACTGCCGTAGAGCATGGAATAAATACAATTACAATAGTTATGAATAATAAAAGTTGGGGTGCCGAAAAGGCTTACCAAAAAGATTTTTATGGTGAAAGATATTTGGGCGCAGATATTCAAAGTCCTCCTTTTGATGAAGTTGCTAAACTTTACGGTGCAAAAGGAATTAAAGTTAAAAAATTATCAGAGGTAAATCAAGCAGTTAAGAGTGCACTTAAAGCAAACAAACCAGTTGTTATAGATGTTGATGTAGATCCAAAAGCATTATACAGTTTTAGAAGAGATAGCTTTACACATCGAATTAAAAAATGAAATTAGAATTAAGAAAATTTAATAAATTTGTAGATAAAACTTTTATTGAGGGTGGAAAAGAAGCTAAAGATCCAGTTTTAATGGTTTCTGTAGCAGCAGTTTTTAAAAATCCCTGGGACGGGAAAGGTTTTGTAGAGGATTTAAAACCCATAATTTTAGATCTAGCTCCTAAACTTGGAGATTTACTTGTCCCAGAACTAATTAAAGAAATAGGTTCTCCTGATAAAATATTAGCATATGGAAAAGCCGGTGTAGTTGGATTAAGTGGAGAAATTGAGCATGCATCTGCTTTTATTCATACATTGAGATTTGGTAATAAATTTAGAGATGCAGTCGGTGGTACTTCTTACCTAAGTTTTACGAATACAAGAGGTCCTGCCGGATCAAAAATATCAATCCCAATGATGCATAAAACTGACTCAGGTTTAAGACCTTATTATTTAACACATGAATTTACAATACATGATGCTCCATTTGATGACGAAATTGTAATCGCAATTGGAGGTGCTTCAACTGGAAGAGCACATGCTAGAACAGGTGATAGGTACCAAGACATGAAGGAAATGGGCATTGAACCAAAGTAATAATGATCAATGCAACAGACTCTAAAGGTACATTCTATATATTAAATAAAAAAGATAGAAATCCAATCATATTTATCCACGGTGTGGGACTTGATCACTCTATATGGGATCCACAAATTAATGAATTTGATAATACTGTTTTAATTTATGATATTCTAGGTCATGGCAAAACACCTTTAAACAAAAATGATTTAAGTTTTGATGATTTTTCTGATCAAATATTAAACTTAATGGATGAATTAAAATTTAACAAAGTTCACTTAGTTGGTTTTTCTATAGGTTCATTAATTGCAAGAAATTTTGCCACAAGATTTAATAATAGATTGGCCTCTCTTACACTTTTGTGCTCTATATTTAATCGATCTGATAAAGAGCAGAAAATAGTAAATGATAGATTTGAACAAACCAAAAAAGATCAGAAACTTACTAAAGATGCTTTAAAAAGATGGTTTACAGAAGATTTTTTAAATAAAAATCCAGATATTTCTGATAAAATTTTCAATATTCTTCAAAACAATAATATGAATAACTTTATTAAGATCTATTCCTTATTCGTGAAACATCAAGACAATGAAAAATTTGAAAATATCAAGACCAAAACTTTAGTGATAACGGGTGAAGGTGATGTGGGATCAACTCCAGAAATGTCAATTAATTTGGGTAAAAAAATTAAAAATTCTGTTGTAAAAATTATTCCTAAAGGAAAACATCTCTGTAGTATTGAATGCTCAGATGATGTAAATAATATAATAAAAGATCATATACAAAATGCCTGAATTAAAAAAATATAAAATGTTTATTGGAGGAGAATGGGTTGACTCAGATACTAAGAAAACTTTTGAAACATTAAACCCAGAAGATAATAAACCATGGGCTGTTGTTCCAGAAGCAAGTGCCAATGATGTGGACAAAGCAGTTAAAGCTGCTCAGAAAGCTTTTGAGGGGGATTGGCCAAAAATATTGCCAAGAGAAAGAGCTAAATTTTTAAGAGCTATTGGAAATAAACTTAGAGACAATGCAGAATTACTTGGTAAGATTGAAACGATTGATACTGGAAAGCTATTTAGAGAAACCAACAAGCAAGCAAACTATATCGCGGAATATTATGACTATTACGCTGGTATGGCTGATAAAGTTGAAGGCACTGTTCTTCCAATAGATAAACCAAACATTCAAGCTATAACCTCAAGAATACCTATAGGTGTTATTGCAGCAATTGTGCCATGGAACTCCCAAATGTTTTTAACAGCAACAAAACTTGCTCCTGCTCTAGCTATGGGAAATACCGTTGTAATTAAATCCTCTGAGCTTGCTCCTGCTGTGATGTTTGAATTTGCAAAACTTATAGAGGAAACTGGTATTCCAAAGGGAGTAGTAAATGTGATTACAGGGTTTGGAGATCCATGCGGTAAAGCTTTAACGACACATGATTTAGTTGAAAAAGTTGCCTTTACAGGAGGGCCTGAAACTGCAAGGCATATTATTAGAAACTCTGCACAAAATTTATCTGAGGTAAGTTTAGAATTAGGTGGAAAAAGTCCTGTTGCAGTATTTGATGATGCTCATCAAGAAAATGCTATCAATGGAATTACTGCAGGTATATTTGGTGCTAGTGGACAAAGTTGTATTGCAGGTTCAAGGCTATATTTGCAAAAAGGAATTTATGATGAGTTTCTTGATAAACTCATAAAAAGAGCTGAAAAAATAAAAATAGGTGCACCTATGGATCCTGAGACTGAAATGGGTCCTTTAAGTAACTTTAAACAACTTGAAATTATTGAAAAAAACATAAAAAAAACAATTGAACAAGGTGGACTAGTAAGATGTGGTGGTAAAAGACATCCTTTTTCTAATGAAGGATATTATTTTCCTCCAACTATAATTGAATGCGATAATCATAACCTTCCAACTGCTGAAAACGAATTATTTGGTCCAGTTTTGTCTGTCATGAAATTTGATAATGAAAAAGAAGTAATAGAAAAAATGAATGATAATCAATATGGACTATCTTCAGGAGTTTATACTAGCGACTTTGCTAGAGGTTTAAGAGTATCGAATGCAATTAGAGCTGGAATAACATTTGTTAACACTTACAGATTAATTTCACCATCAGCACCTTTTGGTGGAATTAAAGATAGTGGATATGGAAAGGAAGCAGGAATGGATTCAATTAAAGATTATACTAGAGTAAAAACTACATGGTATTACACTTCTGATGAACCAACTTTAGATCCTTTCTCTATAAGATAATATTTGTCGACAAAACACACATTGCTTATTTTATTTGTAGTTTTTCTATTGGGAAGTGCTTATCCAACAGGGAAAATTGGATTAAATGACTCAATTCCTCCAATTCTTTTTGGAGCTTTAAGGATGGCTGTTGTATTTATTTGTTTAGTTCCTTTCTTTAAATTTTATATTCCTGAAAAAAAATTTATTGTTCCATTAATAGGATTTTCGATCTGTTTTGGTGTTGCGGTAAATATGTTTTTATATTTATCTATTAATGCCTCAAGCATACTAGCACCAATAACAATAGGTGCTCAGCTTTCAATTCCGTTTGGAATAATATTAAGTTCAATATTTTTAAATGAAAAAATAAGTTTCAAAAAATGGCTACTTATTATGACATCGTTTTTTGGAATTGTTATTCTTGCTTTTGATCCAAAAGTTGTTGATGAAATTATAGGATCACTACTAATTTGTGGAATGGCCTTTTTTTATGGACTGTCACAAGTCTTTTCAAGATATTTAAAAGACTTAGATGTTAAATATACAAATACAATAATGAGTTTCACAGGATTTTTAATTTTAATTATATTATCATCTGTATTTGAGGGTAATGCTATTCAAACTATAACAAATATTAGTTTAGAGAGTTGGTTTACAGTTTTGTATGCTGGAGCAATTATTTCCCTTCTTGGACATTTAATGATGTTTTATTTGTATAAATTTTATCCTCTTGATATGGTTTTACCTTTCTATGCTTTATTTCCTGTGTTTGGTTTAATACTCACTTTTTTCATTTTCGGTGAGATTCCATCATTCATCACAATAATTGGTGGAATAATTGTTATAACTTCTGTGTTTTTTGCACAAAAAATGAGATAATTTTCTCATTGAAAATTAAAACTAATAGGATTTAATTTTAATTATATAAATTGTTAACAATTAGAGGGAATATATGAAAAAACTAGTATTGGCTATGTTTGTATTTGTTTCTTGCTTTGCATCAAAAGCATATTCAGATGGACATGGCATTAAAATGGGAATTATTTTAGGATTTACAGGTCCTATTGAGTCCCTAACTCCAGCAATGGCTGCTTCAGCTGAGCTTGCTTTCAAAGAAGCTTCAGACTCAGGTTCGCTACTTGGTGGAAAGAAAATTTCTGTTGAAAGAGCAGACTCAACATGTGTTGACTCAGCTGCTGCAACAGCTGCTGCTGAAGGCTTAATATCTGGCGGTGTAGTAGCAATTATGGGTGCTGATTGTTCTGGTGTAACTGGGGCTATAGCAACTAACGTTGCTGTTCCAAATGGTGTTGTGATGATTTCACCATCAGCTACTTCTCCAGGATTAACTGATCTTAAAGATAATGGATATTTCTTTAGAACTGCTCCATCTGATGCAAGAGGTGGTCAAGTATTAGCAGATATAACTAAAGATAGAAAAGTTAAAAGTATTGCAGTTACACATACGAATAACGACTACGGAAAAGGTTTAGCAGATGTATATGTTGCAGCTGTTAAAGCTCATGGAATAAACGTAACTGTTGTAACAGCTCATGAAGAAGGTAAAGGTGACTACGGTGCAGAAGTTGCTACATTAGCTGCTGCAGGTGGAGATGCTTTAGCTGTTTTAGGTTACTTAGACCAAGCTGGTGGAAGTATCATAGATGGTTCATTAGATTCAGGTGCATTTGATGTGTTTGTGTTATCTGATGGTATGATCGGTGACTCTTTAACAGACAGATTTGGTAATGATTTAAATAAATCTTTTGGATCACTTCCAGGATCAATGGGTAAAGGTGCAACAATATTCAAAGATGTTGCTGGTGCTGCAGGAATTGATTCTTCAGGTCCTTACACTTCAGAATCTTACGATGCTGCGGCTTTGATAGTATTAGCTATGCAAGCTGGTGGCAAAGCTGACAGAGCAACTGTACAAGCAAATGTAATGTCTGTTGCGAATGCTCCAGGAGAAAAAATTTATCCTGGTGAATTGAAAAAAGCTTTGGATTTATTAGCTAGTGGAAAAGCAGTAAATTATGAAGGAGCATCAAGTGTAGAACTTACAGATGTTGGAGAAGCATCTGGTGCCTTTATTGAGAAAGAAATCAAAGGCGGTAAGTTTAAAGACAAAAAACAAAGATAATACTTAATTATTTAGCTCCAGCGGTGAAAATCGCTGGAGTTTTTTTTATCCCAAAATATTGATTAATACAAAAATACTAAGTGCTGACATAAATAAAATTATTAGCATATTTATAATTTTCCAAACTTTATTGCTATTTAAGTAACTAGATAAAAACTTAGATAAGTATCCCAATGTAAAAAAAAATATAATTGAGGAAAGAGTTGCACCAAATCCAAATAATAGTTTTTGATTAATTAAAAAACTTTTAGAAAAATTTCCTAAAAAAAATACAGTATCAGAATAAACATGGGGATTTAAATAAGTAAAACCAAGAGTTTTAATTATTACAGAACCTAGACCTTTGGTTTCATTTTTTTGATTTATTTCAAAATTTGTATTTATATTTTTAAGTTTTTTCCAAATAAAATGAACTAAAAATAAAAATAGAAGGATATTTAAA
The DNA here is from genome assembly GCA_902577285.1 of uncultured Pelagibacteraceae bacterium. Lineage (GTDB taxonomy): Bacteria > Pseudomonadota > Alphaproteobacteria > Pelagibacterales > Pelagibacteraceae > Pelagibacter. The sequence continues at coordinate 26,955 of CACGYL010000002.1, forward strand.
ATTAACTCAACTGAAGGTGAAAAAAAACTTTCAAAATAATGAAATAAGAATATTCCTAAAAAAATAAGAAGGAAATCTGAAAATGTACAAATTACACATACAATAAAAATAAATTGTTTTTTTAAACCTTGCTCAATTACAAATATATTTTGAGCACCAATAGCTAATATTAAGCTCAGTCCTGTAAAGAACCCTAAAATGAAAAAACTCATAGTAAATTATTGTTTTATAATTTTTTCTGGAATTATTCCCTGGGGTCTAAATCTCATAATCAAAAGAAGTCCAATACCAACAAGCAAAAATCTAAAATATGGAGCACTATTAATTAAATGAACTTTGATTTCATTTGTTTCAGGTAAATGAGCTGTAAATAAATTTATAAAGAACAAAGCAATTGGTGCTGCCTCTACCCATAAAAACCATACAACAAACCCTCCTAGAATTGCTCCAAAGTTATTTCCTGTACCACCAACAATTACCATAACCCAAATTACAAATGTATATCTCATTGGTCTATAACTGCCTGGGGTAAACAGGCCATCATTAGTTACCATCATAGCTCCAGCAATACCAACTATTGCTGATCCTAGAATAAATATAAATAAATGTTGTTTAACTACATTTTTACCCATTGCACTTGCAGCTTCTTCATTATCTCTTATTGCTCTCATCATTCTACCCCAAGGTGAGTAAAGAGCTTTTTGTGTAATTATTAATAAAATTATAACTACAACTAAAAACATTCCTGCAAAGCATAGTTTTACATAAACAGATGATGCATCAATCACTAACTGATTTAAAATATCTTGTCTTTCCGACAATGAATTTGCTAGATCTAATTTTGTTAAGTGAAATTTTTCTACTAAATTTATAAACCAAGGAGAAGTTTGTAGGTCAATTTCATAAGGCGCTGGTCTTTTTAACCCAATAACGTTCTTTACACCTCTTGCCAACCAATCTTCATGTTTAATAATAGAAACAACAATTTCAGCTATCAATAACGTTGCAATAGCTAAATAATCTGCTCTTAATCCTAGAGCAACTTTCCCTACGATAAAAGCTAGTCCAGCAGCAAAAAGCCCTCCGACTATCCATGAGAATAAAACTGGTAACCCAAGTCCTCCTAGAAACCCTGTCTTTGCAGGGTCAACAGCTTCTATTTGTTCAATTGCAGGTCCAGCAATTATTTTTATTAGAATTAATCCAACTATAATTATTCCAGCTATTAAATAATTTCTTTTGTTAGATTTTTGAATATTTTTTAAAATATACCTTGTAGAAAAAATCATTAATATAATTATTCCTAGGCATGTCATCATATTTACTCCACCCACACTCCAAGCTTCTGGTACAGGAGCTACAGATACTAACACAACTGCCAAACCGCCTAATGCAGTATACCCCATGATTCCAAAGTTTATTAAGCCAGCATAACCCCATTGAATATTTGCTCCCAGAGTCATTACTGCCGAAATCATACAATAATTAAAAATTGTTAATGCTATAGACCAAGACTGAAAGATGCCAACTAAAATAATTAAAAGCATCATTATCGAATACGCTATAATTATATTTAAATAATTCCTCATATGCGTTTTCCTTCAAATATACCTGATGGCCTAAATATCAAAACAATTACTAGTATAGAAAATGAAATCGCAAATTTATAATCAGTTGATAATAATTGCATCAATGAATTTGGTTCTAAAGACTCTGGCAAAATATAAACTAAAAATCTTTTATATGCATAAGTCAAAAATATTTCAGCAAATGCTATAACATAACCTCCAAAAAATGCACCGTATGGATTTCCTATTCCACCTACTATCGCAGCAGCAAAAATGGGTAACATGTTATTAAAATACACAAATGGTCTATAACTTTTATCTAAACCATAAAGAATTCCACCAATTGTTGCTAATATTCCAGCTATAATCCAAGTAATTAGAACTACTTTTTTTGGATCTATTCCTGAGAGAAGAGCTAAATCTTCATTATCTGAGTAGGCTCTCATGCTAGTTCCAGTTTTAGTTTTATTTAAAAACCAAAACATAATAGCAACAACAATTATTGTAACTACGATTGTTATCATTTGTGTAGATTTAATTGTTAAACCTTCTGCAAGACCTGTCATTTCCTTAAACTCAGTTGCTTTTAAAATAAATTTTTCACCATCTAAGAATCTACGATCAGTAGGCCCAATTATAATTCTTATTATCGCCTGTGTTACAAACATTACACCAACGCTAACCATTGCAAGCATTACTGGTGGACTTTTCTTAATTCTGTAATATTTAAATACTGTCTGATCAATTATCAGCATGTACAAAATCATCATAAAAATTGCAAAAGGTATAGTGAGCAAAGCTGTAGGCAGAAAACCAAAGTTAATTCCGATTGATTGAAAGTAATAAGTCAAAAGCACCGCAAACATTGTACCAAATGACATCATGTCTCCAGTTGCAAAGTTAGCAAATCTTAAAATACCGTATATTAATGTTACAAAAATTGCTCCAAGTGCTAATTGAGAACCATAAGTTAAAGCCGGAATAATTGTATAATTCAATAAAACTATTACTGCATTAATTAAATCCATACTAAGCTCCTAAGAAAGATCTCCTAACTTCTGGATCATTTAATAATTCCTTACCAGACCCCTCAAATTTATTTTCACCAGTTACAAGCACATATCCACGATCGGAAATACTTAAAGCCTGTTTTGCATTTTGTTCGACCATAATGATTGCTACTTTTGTATTTTTAACTCTAATAATGTGTTCGAATAATTCATCCATAACTATTGGTGAAACTCCTGCTGTAGGCTCATCTAACATAAGAACAGACGGTTTTATCATTAGAGCTCGTCCCAAAGCTACTTGTTGTCTTTGCCCTCCTGATAATTGTCCAACAACTTGATCTTTTTTTTCTCTTAAGATTGGAAATAGATCATATATTTCTTCGATAACATTGTTTACATTATCCGTTCTTAAAAAAGCACCAACCTCTAAATTTTCTTTAACAGTAAGTTCTGCAAAAACATTTCTAGTTTGTGGTACAAATGATATTCCCTTTTTAACTCTTTCTTGAGGAGATAGTTTAGAAATATCTTCTCCATCAATTGATATATTGCCTGATTTTAGATTTAACAAGCCAAGCATTGCCTTCATTGCTGTAGATTTACCAGCTCCATTTGGTCCAAGGATCGCAACTATCTCACCCCTATTAACATTAATAGTGCACGAGCTGATAATATCAGGACCATCACCGTATCCGCCTGTCATTTTATTTCCTTCAAAAAATGCCATTTACTTCTTTCTACCTAAATAACTATCTATAACTTTTTCGTTTTTTTTAACTTCATCTGAAGTTCCCTCAAAAAGAACAGAACCTTCAGACATTACAATGACTGGATCACACATTCTGCTTATAAAATCCATATCATGCTCAATCATACAAAAAGTATAGTTTTTTTCTTTATTAAGTCTTAATATTGCTGTTCCTAAGTCTTTTAATAATGTTCTATTAACCCCTGCTCCAACTTCATCCAATAAAACAAGCTTTGCATCCACCATCATTGTTCTTCCAAGTTCTAGCAACTTTTTTTGCCCTCCGGATAAATTACCAGCACGTTCATTTGCTAGATGTTTAAGATTTAAAAATTCAGTTACTTCGTATGCTTTTGCTCTAATTATATCTTCCTCTTTTTTAATTAAATTTGGTTTTAAAAGGGCATTTATTAAAATTTCCCCTGTTTGGTTACCTGGTACCATCATTAAATTTTCAAGGACAGTCATATTTGAAAACTCGTGAGCTATTTGAAAGGTTCTAAGTAAACCTTTTGAGAAAAGCTCATGAGATGGAACGTTTGTTATATCTTCTTTATTAAATAATACTTTACCATCTGATGATTTGAGATTGCCTGCTATAAGATTAAATAGAGTGGTTTTGCCTGATCCATTCGGACCAATTATTCCTGTAATTGAACCTTCTTTTATTTTTAATGAGCAATTTGATACAGCTGCCAAACCACCAAAATATTTTGATAAGTTATCAATTTGCAGAATGTTTGAAGCTTGCTGCATATAAAATTATACTTTATTTAATCTTTTAAGAATACTATTTAAGGTTTTGTTAGTAGCTTTATAGAAACCAGCTTTTTTTAATTCATTTACACCTTGCTCATTTAATCCTTTTGGTGTTTGGGAGTCTTTGACAAGTATTTTTAAATCTCTGTTAGAATTAACTACAGCATCTTCAGAAAGTGCCAAAAAAAGAGATGTTATATATCTCTGAGCTTGGTCTTTTTGAATTCCCTTTTCATTTAACCATTCAGACATTGTTCTTAATAATTCATAAAAAGGTGCCATCATTCCAGATGTTGACCAAAAATTTTTAGATAATTTTTCATTTTTTATTTCAACAACTGTTCCTAGATGTTTAAAAAAGTTTTTAACTTTCCTGTTTGGTGGAAAAATAGGAATTGGTCCCTTTTTAAGAGAGATAGGTGGTAAAGGTATAACTCTCGAAATATTTGCTTTTACTTTTACAGCTTTCTTAATATTTTGAAGATTCATTGTTGATATGAAACTTACAATTACCTGACTTTTTTTAAATTTAAGCTTATGTATAATTTGATTTGCAACAGTAGGTGTTACTGCTAGAAAAATCCAGTTACAGTCATTAACAATATCTTGATTATTTTTTGCAATATAAATTTTTTTGAAACTTTTTTTTAATTGTTTTGAAATTTTTTTATTTCTTTCGGATACAATAATTTTAGAATACTTGATTTTAGAATTACATATACCCGTTACTACTGCTAAAGTAATTTTGCCGGTTCCTATAAATCCAAGTTTCATTAGTGTATTTTCTACACTTAATTGTTAAAAAAGGAACCTCTTATTCTTAGTAATTCTCTTGATAAATTTTTATTTTCTTTAAAAGGTTTTCGACCATGTAGCCAAAAATAATTATTCGCCACAACAGCGCTACCAACTGGTAAAGATGTGATTATCTTTTTTTTACTACCCTCAAGAGCATCAGATAATCTTTGTAAAAATAATCCTTGATCCATATTTTTCGGTTCAGGAAATTGATCAATGTAAGAAATAATAGGTTTTCCATTACTATCTTTAGAAAATACAGGGTGCTCAACTTTATAATCAATATTTTTACTTTTTGGAGATCCCCAAATAAAATTTTGCTGTCCAATTTTATCATCTGAGAGATCAGACAAATGTTCCCAATCATCAAGATGTAGTAAAGCGGTCTCTCCACCAATCACATTCTCCTCCTCAAGTTTTGACATTAATATCCAATCAGTTATTTCTCGTACATATGTTCCATCAGTATGTAGATCCATATTTATATATGCCTTACGAAGATATGAGTCGCTATTATCTTCATGTTTAACGTGAAACCTTGCATAGTATTTTCCAGCCATTGAGTCGTGATTTGGATTTCCAATTAAGTGAGTTATTGCAGTTGATAATTTAACTAAAAATGTTTGATCTATTTTAGAAGACTTGTTTTTGGGACCAATTATAAAACAGCCAGTATCTCTATCTTTAATAATTTCGTTTAAAAAATTACTTAATTTATTAGATGCAGTTTCATCTAAACTTTTTGCAATGGTGAACCTTGTAAATGGTTTATATTCTAATGCTGTAATATTAAATTTTTTAAATGGAAACACTAATCGATCAATAATTTGATCCTCAATTTTTATATTTATTATCCTCTTAGATTTTTCATGAAAGGAAATTTCAAATCCATCTAATTTAAGAAGATTCTTCACGAATTTATTTATTACAAATACCTATAGACTCTGGTCCACAAATTTCTCCCATTGTCCAAGTAGCGCCAATTAAATTCGCACCGTCGAAATTTGCATTTAAAATATTAGATGACGTAAAGTTTGCCTCCATTAAATTGGAATTCTGAAAATTTGCATCTATGAGAGTAGAACCTGTAAAATCTACTCTAGTTAAGTTTGCACTTGTAAAATTTGACTGCTCAAAATTTCCACCACCTAAATTTGACTCATATAAATTAGCTCTTATGAAAGACGACTCTGAAAAAGTTCCAAATGTTAAATCTGAATTCATCATTATACTTTTATCAAAATTTACTTGAATAAAACTAGCAAATGAGAGATTAGAATTAGGAAGAAAGGTTCCTTGTAAATCCTGACCATCTGAAAATTTACATTTAGAATAGTCTACTCCATCAGCTATTGGATCATCACATCCAGCATTTACATTACTAGAAAGTATTAGAAAAAATATAATAAAAAAAAGTTTTTTCATACAGCAAAACTATTTAATGTAGCCAAAATTATAGCAGATAATATGGTTGGATAAACTAAATTTCTTTTAGTGACATAAAAAATTAATATTGATAATAAAATGACAATTATCCTTAAAATATAATGTACATCTGAAAGATCTCCAGATGGGAAAATTAACATTCTTGAGATTAGAGCTGCAAGAGTTGAATATGCTACACAATTAAACCATTTATAAATTTTAGATGTCTCTCCTATCTTTTCTGAAGTTAAAGCACCAAGAAATCTTGAAATATAAGTTGCAAGAGAAGTTACTAAAATTGCTAAAACAATATTAGCTGTCATAAACCTCTCCTATAAAGTAAGCAATTGAACCAGCTACCAACCCACCAAGTAAAACACTCCATTCTGGTGAAAAAAAATAAAAAATTGGACCTAAAAATGCGCCCAAGATAATGGCAGAAGAAAGTTGTATGGTTTTCATTACTCCTATCATTGCACACATAAAATAAATTGGATTTACTATTGCAAGTCCAATTATCATATCTTTACTTAAAAAGTCGGCAGCATAAAATCCTAATACTGTTGAAAAAATGGCAATTAGCCAAGTGGCTGTTCCTATACCAATCCAAAAATCTATTCTATATTTCCTATCAATTTCCTCATAATTACTTTTTAAAATCAACCACGACGAAACAGCTACAAAGTGACAAGATATATAATATTTCCATCTTGGTTGGCTATCATGTTTAAGTAATGGCATAATTGAAACTGTCATTGGAAATAGTCTAGAATTTACCAACCATACTGCTAAAAAAATATTTACAAGTGAGGCGCCAATTAACATTGATTCCGCCATCACTAATGATCCTGGAAGGGCATAGGTTAAAAATGTTGAAAAAATACTTTCTTGTATATTAAACCCTAAATTTTTTAATAAGGCACCAATAGCAATGAAGCTAGCCCCTAATGCAATTGCTGGGCTATCAAATTTTTTTGAGCAGACTATTCCTTTGATAAAATATTTTAGTTTTATCATTAACCGCCTAAGAATAGACGGCCGACATCTGGATTATTTAAAAGATCATCTCCTTTACCTGCAATAGCTGTTTCTCCTGAAACTAAAACATAACCAATATCAGCAAACTCTAAACCTTTTTTGGCATTTTGCTCTACCAATATAATTGTTTTTTTTTCATTTTTTTGAAGATCATCTAAAATCTCAAAAACCATTTGAATGTATCTAGGCTCAAGCCCAATTGATGGTTCATCAACAAGCAAGATAGAAGGTTTCATAACTAAAGCTCGAGAGATTTCTAATAGTCGTCTTTCTCCTCCAGATAATACTTTTGCAGGTTGATTTCTTCTGTTTCTTAATCTTTCATATTTTTGAAGAACTCTTTCTGCTTCTTCAAAAGACTCCTCTGTTTTATCTTTAATATATCCACCCATTAGAAGATTTTCTTCTACAGTCATATCTGGAAAAACCGAATTATCCTGTAGAATATATGCTATCCCCTCAGATTTAAGTTTTTCTGCAGGGCTGAGATTAGTTATTTCTTTTCCATCAATTTCTATTTTTCCTGAAAAGATATTTGTAAAACCATATATTGAATGAAGTATAGTTGATTTTCCTGCACCATTTGGGCCAATCAAACAGAGAGATTGTGCTTTACTTACAAACAAATCAAAATTGTGTAAAATTTCCATCTTACCATAGCCAGCTGATAAACCCTTGATAGTTAAGTGAACATTTTCTGACGATAGTTTTTTTAAATCCTCTGCTCCAGGAGCTTTACCAAGAACTTCATATTGATTTGCCATTATTGAGCACCTAAATAAGCGTCAATAACACGCTTGTCATTTTTAATTTCGTCAGGTGTTCCATTTGCAAGCATTTTTCCATGTGCAAGACAAAAGATGCTTTCAGCTAATTGCATTATTACTCTCATATTATGCTCAATAACAAGTAGAGTAATTCCAAAATCTTGATTTACTTTTATCAATCTATCAATAATTCCATTTATTAATGTAGGGTTGATACCTGCAGTCGGTTCGTCCAGTAATAACATCTCAGGCTCATTCATTAATGCCATTGCTAATTCTAATAATTTCTGCTGACCAAATGATAAATCTCCAGCTCTTAGTTTTCTTTTTTGATATAATCCAACAAAATTTAATAAATTTTCAGCTTTTTCTGTAAGATTTTGAGGTATCTGGGAAAATATAGAAACTAAACTTTCATCGCTTGCTTTATGACTTATAAGCATATTATCTACGCAATTCAATTTTCCATAAATTCTTGTTTGCTGGAAAGTTCTAAGCAAACCAAGTTTAGCTATTACTGGAACTGGTAATTCAGATACTTCTTTACCATTAAATTTAATTGACCCTTGATCTATAGGATATGTTCCAACTATAGAATTAAACAATGTAGTTTTTCCTGATCCATTTGGTCCAATTAAACCTACGATTTTTCCTTTTTCAACTGACATGGTTATGTCAACATTTGCTTTTACCCCACCAAATGACTTACTGACATTGTTAACCTCTAAAATACTCATTTAAGTGTAACCTGTGCTTTCCGATCTGCTTCATCTACAACTTCACCAAATCTCTCTGGATACTTTTCTCTCAACCAACCCATAATTCCCTCTGGGAAATAGATAACAATTACCACAATCAAAACTCCAAGAGCAACATACTGCCAACCTAAGAAGAAAGTCCAAAAACCTTCTTTAAAAATATGAAATAAAGTTGCACCAATCACTGGGCCCCATAAAGTTCCTTTTCCTCCAAGTATAGCCATCAAGACCATGAATACTCCCATTTCTCTTCCATCAAATGCAACATCAGTTGAGTCTATATATCCAACTAGTCCGCCCATGATACCTCCGGCCAATCCACAGAAAAATGCAGAGATCATCCAACCAATAATTTTATATTTCATTGTTTGAATACCCATTGCTTCAGCCTTATCTTCGTTATCTCTAATTGCATTAAGAACAAGTTTAAATCTTGTTGAATAAATTGCTTTAACTGCAAGAAACGTAAATACCAAAACTATAAAACTACAAAAATAGAAAAACTCACCTCTTGCTTCTAACCTGTCAACATTAGGAAATGGTGGTGTTGTAAAACCTTGTCCTGCTCCAATGATTTCTATTCCACCAGAAATTTCTCCAGCTGCAACCCCTAAACCCAATGTACAAATTGCAAAGTAATGTCCTCTTAAACCTAAAATTGAATAACCAATTAAACCAGCTATAATTGCTGGGACTACCGCTGCGACTGCCAAGCCTACTGCAAAACCTTGAAAGAATTGAGCAGGAGTATGAACAAAAGTTTTTTCTCCACCACCCTCAGTCCACTCTCCTAAAGGAAAAAACATTCCTACTTGAACTGAGGCGCATAAATACATTCCCAGTCCATAAAACAAAATATTTCCAAAAGTATTATAACCCATTTCACCACCTTGGACGTTCCAAGTTATAGCTAGAATTATTAATATACAAAGGATTGATAATTGAACTTTGAACGCTGGAAAAATAAAAGGTGCAGCAATACCAAATATTAAAATAGCACCATATAAAATAAAATTCTTGTTCATTATTTTAAATATTCTCTTTTTCTTGAAAGTTTAAATCTTCTATAAACAAGTATTAAAACTAGTAGTAAAAATACTGATCCAATTCTAAATTCTGTTCCTAAAATATAATCTGCAAACTCTTCAAATACTCCTAGTCCCATTCCTGACATTGCAACACCAGGTAAATTTCCAAGTCCAGCAACAATTACGATCATAAAAGATCTAATTGTGTAAGGTAATCCCATATAAGGGTGTATAGTAAATGTAATAGAAATAAGTGCTCCAGCTACTCCACAAAGAGCAGCATTTATTCCAAAAGTTGCCGCATAAACTTTTTCAGTGTCTACGCCTAATATTTTTGCAGCTCTAGCATTTTGGGCTGTAGCTCTTATAGCCCTTCCAAGCTTTGATTTTTTCATATAAATCACGAGTCCAATAGCAAACACAATACTTATAAATGCCGAAAAAATCTTTGAGTTTGGCAATGTAACAGAGTTATCAAACAGCATTGTTGTACCATATCCTGAGTTTGCAAGGACGACATCTGCACCAAATGCAAAGTTCATTAGTTGCATGAATAAGATACTAATTCCAAAAGTTGCTAAAATCGAAATGAATAGATCTCTATCAACTACTTTATTAATTACTAATTTATAAATTATTACACCAACAAAATACATTATTATTGGTGAAACTATTACTCCCCATGCGGGATGAATTCCATACAGATACATAAAGTATGCAATGTATCCTCCTAATATAACTAGATCACCTTGTGCAATATTAATTATATTCATTACTCCCCATTGGAGAGCCATTCCATAAGCAATTAAAGCAAATAAAATTCCAAGTAACAAACCATCTAGCACGGCTTGTAAAGTTAACATCGGAACTTGGAAAATTAAAAAATCCATAATTTCTAAATGCTATATAAAAAAAAGCCCCCTATTGCTAGGGGGCTAATATTATTTTTAATTATCTTTCAGACCACTTAGGAATTGGGTGAATTAATTCTGCTGAAGCCCATTTCAATGGAGCTACAACTTTATTTTCACATTTTCCTGCGTCATCACACATTACTTGGAAAAGTACCATTGGTTTGTCAACATTCTGACCACCTTCGGCAAACTTAATATTTCCATAGAATGTTTGCATATTAGTAGCTGCAAGAGCATCTCTTACTTTCTTTTGATCAAAAGTATTTGCTCTTTCAAATGCATCTTTGAATACTAATAAAGCAGCTGATGATTCTGCTGATTGATATGGCGGATCATAACCAAATAATTTCTCAAAGTCCGCAGCATATGTCATACCGTCTTTGAAGAAATCATCTTTGTAAGTTAATGTTTTATGCCACTGAGATGCACATAGTGCGTATTGTGAGTTCTTACCATGTTGCTTAGATAATTTTGCAGCATCACAGTGTGTCATTGCTAACATTGGAACATCAACTTTCATTTCAGCTATTTGTCTGATTGCAGTTAATGCACCTTTTGTGTGACCCGATACAACTAATACATCTGGCTTAACAGCTTTAACTTTTGCTAAAGTTGCAGCCATATCATTTAGCTCTTTTGGTAGTTTGTCATCAATTATGATTTTAGATCCAGTTCTTTCTGCTGCATCTAGAATTCCTAATCTAACGTCTTGTGAGAATGCATCTTGCTCGAAAGCTTGAGCAATTCTTACACCTTTTCCACCATTCAGAGCTACGGCTGTTTCAATTGCAACATCTAAATATAAGTTTGCTGGCGCAAGCACTGCAAATAAATATTTATAACCTTTAGTAAATAAAGATCTTGATGCACCATTAGCTTCAACCATTGGAACACCATATTTCTCTGTTACAGGCGCAATTGCTTTTGTTAAACCTGAACTGTATGGCCCAAGCATAAACTCAACACCATCCTGTGAAATTAATCTTTCTGCAAGTTGTGCGGCTCTTTTTGGATTTGATTCATCATCGTAATAGATAATATCAAACTTGTAAGTTTTTCCTCCAACTTTAACACCACCCATCTCATTAATTCTATCAACGGCCATATTATAACCGTTTTGAGTGTGAACTCCGTTAGATGAATATTTTCCAGTTAAAGAAATTGCGGCACCTAGAATAATTTTATCACCAACAACTTTTGCAAATGAAACAACTGAAGTTGAAAATAAAATTGCTATTGCAGAAACAAATGTAATTATAATGTTTTTAATTTTCATTTATCTCCTCTATTAATTAATTAATTTAAACCTTATTAAACTAAGAATTTAGTTATTTTTCAAGTAACAGTAGTATCGCATTAATGGTCAATATTGTTGCATAAATGCAATTATAAGAGCTATAACAATTAGGACGCACGCAGAAATTGTGTTTATGACCTTTGCTTTTGCTTTAACCCATGTAATCATTTTATTTGCTAAGACTGCATAGCCAACCAAAGATAAAAAATCTAATATTACATAAGTTGTTATTAAAATTAAAAATTGTGCAACGTAATTTGAATTAAAATCAATGAATTGAGGAAAAATAAAAGGGAAGAACATCCAGGCTTTAGGACTTGTGCCCGCAACTAAAAAACCATCTTTAAAAAATGATAACGAACTTTTTTGTAAAGTTTCACTTGAGTTAATATCTTTAGGTTTAGATTTATAAATGTCGAATGCTAGGTAAAGTATATAAATTACACCAAACCATTTAAAAATATTTAATAAAGTTGGGTTATCAGAGATAAAAGATCCAATTACAAAAATTACAAGACATGCTTGAATAATATTTGCAGTAACATCTCCTAGTGCAGTCCAAACACAATTTCTAACACCATAATTCATAGAATATGAAATGATTACAATTCTAGGAGTTCCAGGAGTGATAAACATGAATAGGATAATTTGAAGAAATAGAAAATAATTTAACGGAAGCATGATGGATAGCCCTAAAAAACCGGGAGCTAAAGATGGCTAGATAGGACTATCTAAAAATGATAATATCATAAGCATATAAATTTGCATTATTTATTTATTTCAAGATTGCTGGAATTTTATGAAAAAAAGTCACAGGCCCACAACCAGAGTTAAAAATCCCGAGCCAAAACCTGGTAGTCCAGACTGGGTCATTTGGGCAGCATGGGCAGATAGAATTACATTTGAAGATATAGAAAAAAAAACTGGAAAAACAGAATCTGACGTAATTAAGATTATGAGAAGAAGTTTAAAACCCTCGTCTTTTAGGCTATGGAGAAAAAGAGTAAATTCACAAAGCATTAAACATAGAAAAAAGTTTGAATATTCAAGAAAACAAATAAGAGTTAAGATAAAGAAAAATGAAATTCATAACTGGTAAAATCAAGAAATATAATTATATCTAAAGTATGAAACATATAACAATGTATTCAGGACCAATGTGTGCATTCTGTGATGCCGCAAAAAGATTATTAAAAAGAAATAATCTTGAATATAAAGTTATTGACGTATCTACAGGTCCAGAGATTAGAGATGAAATGATACAGAAAGCTAATGGGAGAAGAACAATTCCTCAAATTTTTTTTAACGATGAGCATATTGGTGGTTATCAAGAACTTAGAGATCTTGAAAAAAATGGTCAACTAGAAGCATCTTTAAAATAAATTAATTCCAATCGATTAATCCTAATTGTTTTTTTGCTAATTCACTTAAGTCATTTACTGTGACTCTACCTTTATAATCTACTTCATAATCTTCAGGAGCAAAATCAGGTGGACTTTTGCCTTCAAAAAATTTTTTTGATTGTTTTTTTATATAATCAATATTTTTTTTACAATAAGGTGTTGCTCCAACATAAATAACATTTGAGTAATTTTTACCTTGATGTTTTTCCTCGACTGCATGTACTACATCTGGATGCCACCAAATAGTGTCTCCAGGATTCATTTTTGGAATTGAGATTAAACCTTCAAGTAATAAACTATGATATTTTTCATTTATCGATAAAGCTTTGCCTGCTTTTGATCCACATAATTCGTTTTCAGGAACATCATCTAATAAAGCTCTTGTTAAAACGTATGACATTCCTTTTGCAATAGGAATTAATTGTAAAGTTCCATCATTTGGACCTTGTTCTGTTAAGGCAGTCCATCCTTGAAATGTTCTAAATACATGTGCTACCGCAGGAGATTCAAATTCAATTGTCTCATCTCTATATCTTGCATCATATGGATTAAAATTTTCGAAATTGTCTGAAAAAATATCATTGTAAATTTTTTGATAAGCTTTATCAGTCCATCTTTCAATTGACCCAGCATCACAATGTGGAGATAAACCTAATGTATCATCCCCTGGTTCTCTTCTTCTCACTCGATCAGCGTAAACAAGTTCTCTATTTGGATCAAATACATTTTTACCCTCATAATTATAGTTCCAAAGATTATTTAACCATTTTTTAACAGTTTCCATTTCTTTAGAATGTCTAATTTCTGATTGAGCTTTAGACCAATACAATCCAAAAATTTGAGGTTTTCCTGATTTTAAGTCGCTGAAGTATTTGTCTATACCTATCTTTTTTTTTTGGTCTTCAAAATAATTATTTTCCAAGACATATTTATCTAAATCTTCATTTAATTCTGTCACCTTTTTTTTATCAAAAACATTTCTAATGATTACACAGCCACGTTTGAATACTTTGTCTTTAATTATCGTTTGATCCTTAATAGAAATATCTTCAAATTCTATTTCTGGAATAATTGAGTCTTTTGACTCTTTAATTATCGCAACTTCTTTTTGAATATATTTTTCAATTTTTTTAAAATTATTAACAAAGTTTTTTGATTTTTTTCTGAGCTTAATTTTTTCAGAAATAATCCTATTTTGTATTTCAATTAAATTCATAATTTGAAATCGATTATTTTGGTTTGAAAACTAGGCAAACCCCGTTATTACAATATCTTTTACCAGTTGGCTGTGGTCCATCATCAAAAATATGCCCATGGTGACCGCCACATTTTTTACAGTGATATTCAGTCCTAGCATATCCAATATGATGATCAGTTTTAGTTTCAAATACATCAGGAAGAGACTCGTAAAATGAAGGCCATCCTGACCCACTTTCATATTTGGTATTAGAATCAAATAATTTTGTTTCGCAATTTGCACAATAATAACTACCCTCTCTCTTTTCAAAATTTAATTCGCTAGAACCAGGAGCCTCTGTTGCTTCTTCGAATAAAACTTTTTTTTGTTGATCTGATAAATTTGGGTTATTTTTTGTCATTTAAATATTTTGCACAATTTTTATGTAAACTTGCGTGCAATTCAATAAGTTTTTCAAAGTCTTTATTATAACCACCCCCTAAAACACCACAAATAGGAATTCTTCTTTCAAAAAAGTTTCTGATAACCATTTCATCTCTTCTATTAATGCCAATATCAGTAATTTTTAACTTGCCTAATCTATCGCCTAAATGAATATCAACACCTGCAATATAAAATACAAAATCAAAATTAAAATCGTTCAAGAAAATTAAATTTTTTTTTAAAATATCCAAGTATTGCTCGTCTTCCATGTCTTGTTCAAGCTCAACATCTAAATCACCTTTTGATTTTATAGGAGGGTAGTTTACTTTTGAGTGCATGCTAAATGTAAAAACATTATTTTCATTTTTAAATATTTCTGCATTTCCATTTCCTTGGTGAACATCAAGATCTAGAATGAGAATTTTATTGGCTAGTCCTCTATTTAAAAGATATTTTGCAGCAACAGCCACATCATTAAAAACACAAAATCCTGCTCCCTCGTCATATATTGCATGGTGGCTTCCACCAGCAGTGTTACAAGCTATTCCATAGTTAATGGCCAATTTAGAAGCTAACACGGTTCCTCCTGTTGCTACTAAAGATCTTCTCACGACACTATCAACTAAAGGAAAGCCTATTTTTTTAACTAGTGTTTCCTCTAATGTTTTATTTTTAATTTTTAAAATATACTCCTCCGCGTGAACCTCTTTAAGTGTTTCAATTGAGCATGGCTCAGGTTTATAAAATTTTTTAACTACTTTTTCTTTTTTAAGAAAATTTGCTAATTCACCAAATTTTTTAATTGGAAATTTATTATCATCACCAATCTTTGCTTCATAATCAGGATGATTGACAACTGGTAATTCCACTTTACTTTATTTCTCTTATAGGTTTACCGGCAACACAAGCTTCTAAATTTTCAATCATTTGTGTATAGAAAGTAGAATAATTTTCTGCTGTTACATAGCCTAAGTGTGGAAGCAAAAGTGCATTAGGTACAAATCTTAGTTTGTGACCAGCAGGCAAAGGTTCTTTATCATAAACATCAATTCCTGCACCAGCGATTACATTAGTTGAAAGTGCTATAATCAAATCATCTTCATTTACAATCGGACCTCTTGAGGTATTAATCAAAAAAGCTGTTTTTTTCATTTTATCAAACTCAGCAAGTTTAAAACAATCTTTATATCTTTCTCCTCCTTGTACATGAATTGATATGAAATCAGAATTTTGGATTATATCTTCTTTGTTTGAAGGTAAAACATCAAGCTCTTTACATTTATCTAGACTGAGATTTTCACTCCATGCCATTACTTGCATGCCAAACGCTTTTCCAATTTTGGCAACTTGAGATCCAACTTTTCCTAAACCAATAAGTCCAAGAATTTTTCCTTTTAACTCAACTCCCACTGTTGTCTGCCAATAGCCTTGATACATATTATCAACTTCCACTTTAATATTTCTTGCTAATCCTAAAATTAAGGCCCATGTTAATTCACAGGTTGGATTTGAATTGATTTCTGTGCCTGTAACAATAATTTTAGCTTTTTTTGTTGCTTCAAGATCTATGGCTTTATTTCTCATTCCGCTTGTAGAAATGTATTTTAGTTTTTTTAAACTTTTAATAATATTTGAAGTAATTGACGTTCTTTCTCTCATAATAAGCAGAGCTTCAAATTCTTTTAATTTTTCTATGGCGTCGTCCTCGTTTTCAAAAGGTTCACTGAAAATCTCAATATCAAATTTTGATGAAATATTTTTTAAATCGATAAATTCTTGTGCGATGTTTTGATAATCGTCTAAAATAGCAACTTTAAGCATTTTGAGTTTTTTTATTCGAGATTGTAATACCAGCAATAATAAAAATTGCACCTAAGAAATGATAAAATAATATTTTCTCATTGAAAATTATCATAGCCATTATAGCGCCTAGTATGGGCATCAAATGTAAAAAAACTCCAGATCTATTTGCACCGATTAATTTTACACCCTTTATCCAAAATAAAAATGAAATTAACCCAGGAAAAAAAACAACATAAAATAAAACTAGATAAAAAGAAGATTGTAATTTGATTGTGCTTCCTAAACTGTAGTCAATAAAATACATAGGAATTAAAAAAATAACTCCAAAAGTTATAACGACCTGTAATAGGGAAATTGGAGATAAATTAAATTCTTTTTTTTTTAAGAGAGTTGAATATAATGACCAAGCAAACATGGCAATCAATGCAAAAATATCTCCTTTATTAAAAGATAAATTTAATAGATTATTTAAATTTGCTTTAGTTATTATGAATAAAACACCTGTAAGTGAGAGAAATACACCAGTTATTTGAAAGAAATTTGTTCTCTCAATTTTAAGTAAAAATGAAAATAATATTATCATAACTGGGACTGTAGATATCATTAACACTCCAGTTATTACTTGGGTATGTCTCAAAGAATAAAAAAGTGCAGAATTAAATACACTCACAGCCAATATTCCTAAAATTGAAAATAAGAAAATATTGTCCAATATAATTTTTTTCTTACTTAATAATTCCTTGTAAGTAAATGGAAGTAAAACTAACCAAGCTAAAAACCATCTATAAAAATTTAATGATATTGGAGGTATATCAATAATACTTGCTGCTTTACCGACAATAAAATTACCGGCCCAAAATAAACAAGCTAGCACCAAGTATAGAGAGGCTAGATATATTGGACTAAGAGTTTTCATGAAAAGAATTAAGTAAATCTGTTCTATTATTTATAGCTTCTTTTATATTCTTTTCTTTGACGTGTCCAAATCCTCTTATTTGATCAGGTATTGATGCTATTTTGACAGCTGTTTCATAGTTTGATTTATTTATTTTTGATCCAATATCAACGATAGTTTGTTTGTAATCTCTTATTAATTCTCTCTCTTTTTTTCTTTCATTTAAATAACCAAATGGATCAAATTTTGTACCTCTTAAAAATTTAAATTTTGAGATTAATTTAAATACATTAAACAACCATCCACCAAATTTAATCTTTAATAATTTACCATCTACTTTACTTTTTTTACTGAAAATTGGTGGAGCTAAATAAAAGTTGTAACTAAAGTTACCTTCAAAGTTTTTATTTATATCGTCTGAGAATTTTTTATTTGTCATTAATCTTGATACTTCATATTCATCTTTGTAAGCCATTAATTTAAAGTAATTTTTTAATACTGCTGTGGAAAATTGACTTCCATTTCCAACTTCTTTATCAACTTTTTTTGCATAACTCACCAAATCTTCATAATTTTGAGCATATTTTTTATTTTGATAGTCCTCTAAAAATTTAAATCTATTCTGATATTTCGCATCAAAACTCTCTAATATTTCAGGTTCATCTTTAACTATATCAATTACTTCTTCTTTTAAATTTTCATAATGTCTACCAAATCGGAAAGCATCAATATTATCTTTCACGCTAGCACCATTTAATTCAATTGCTTTTTCAATTGATGAGGCTGAAATTGGTATCAGGCCTGATTGATATGCAATCCCAACATTAAACATATTCGATAGTATTGAATTTCCTAAGATCTTAGATGTAATTTTATTTGATGATATAAATTTTATATTCTCTAATCCTGCTATATTAATTAAATTGTTTCGCATTTCCTCGAATGGTAAATAAAAATCTTTGTCACGTGTAAAATCTCCTGGCATTACTTCATCTGTATTAATTATTAGTTTTGAAATTTTTTTATCCAAAGTTTTTATTATTTCTAAATCATTTGATACTAGTAAATCAAATCCTAAGAGTAAGTTTGTATCCCCATAGGATAATCTGATCGCCCCAACATCCTCTGGTTTTTCAAAAATTCTTAAAAAGCTTTTAACAGCTCCGCCTTTTTGGGCTAGTCCAGTCATATCAAGAACACCAGATCCTCTACCATCTATTTGAGCAGCTGTTGCAAGCACTGCTCCAATAGTAACAACGCCAGTTCCACCTATACCAGCAATCATTATTCCATAAGATTTATTTATTTCAGGAAGTATTGGCTCTTCTATTTTTGAATTTATTTTATTTATAAGGTTTTCATCGTAATTTTTTTTAATTCTTATCTCTCCCTCAAGACTTACAAAGCTTGGACAAAATCCATCTACACATGTGTAATCTTTATTGCATGATGATTGATCAATTTGTCTTTTTCTTCCATACTCAGTTTCAACAGGAGCAATTGAAACACAATTTGATTGTACTCCACAATCTCCACATCCTTCACATAGATCCTTATTTATAAATATTTTTTTCTTAGGCTCTTCTAAAATACCTTTTTTTCTTCTTCTTCTTTTTTCAGCTGCACAAGTCTGATCATAAATTATGACAGTCGTTCCATTAATTTTGCTTAATTCAATTTGAACATCTATAATATTCTTTCTATCATGAACTTTTGAATTTTTGGCAAAGCCTCCGGTGTCACCATACTTTTTAATTTCATCTGTAATTATTGCTATTTCTTTAACTCCTTCAGCTTCAAGCTGTTTAGACATTTGGGCAACAGTTGGTAAGCCATCCAATGCTTGTCCTCCAGTTAGGGCGACAGCATCATTGTATAATATCTTAAATGTCATTTTAGTTTTTGCTGCAACTGCGTGTCTAATTGAGAGAATTCCAGAGTGAATATAAGTTCCATCTCCCATATTTTGAAAGACATGGTCTGTATTACTAAAAACTGACTCTCCTACCCAAGTAGCTCCCTCAGATCCCATTTGTGAAAAACCCTCGTTATCTCTTTCCATATGTTCGACCAGATAAGCACAACTAATACCCGTTATTGCTCTACTTCCCTCAGGAATTCTAGTTGAGGTATTATGAGGGCAACCTGAACAAAAATGTGGGATTCTTTTTAAGGAAATATTTGAATTAGTTGACTCAGTTAAAGATTTCAATTGAGTTGAAAAATTATTCACATCCTTAGGTAATTTTAGATATTTTATTGTTTCATAAATTTTTAAGCCAATCTCTCCTGGGTCTAAAGCCCCAGACGAAACAAACAGATCGTTACTATTCTCATCTTTTTTTCCAATTACTTTTACTTTTAGGTTTTTATTAAATAAAATTTCTTTTACTTGTGTCTCAATAATTGATCTTTTTTCCTCAACTACAATGATCTTATCCAAATTTTCTGCAAATTTTTCAATTACTGTTTCTTCTAGTGGCCAAGGCATAGCAATTTTAAGAAATTTAATTCCTATATCATTTGCCGCTTCTTTATTTATTCCAATTTTTTCAAGTCCTAACTTGGTGTCCAAAAAAGATTTTCCTGTACTAATTATCCCAATTCTAGGTTTTTCTGAGTCAAAAATTAATTTATTTAAATTATTTAATTTACAATATTCTTTTACATATTTTAATTTATGGTGATGTAAACGATATTCTTTTTCTTGAGCTGTATCTTTCAATCTGATATTTAATCCATCAGATGGATAATTTTCATCAGAAATATCTTTAAGAACAACTCTGTTTTCATCTAAATCTACTGTTGCGCCTGAACTGACATTGTCATGAACACACTTAATAGCAACCCAACAACCACTTTTTCTAGATAATTCAATTCCTATGATCCCATAATCTAATATTTCTTGAACACCACTTGGGTTTAAAAAAGGTATCATTGCATCGATCATCGCAAATTCGCTTTGGTGTGAAGTTGTAGATGACTCGCAGATGTGATCATCTCCCATAAGAGCTATAACACCACCAAACTTCGAGGTTCCTGCTAAGTTTACATGCTTTAAAGCATCTCCTGCTCTATCAACTCCTGGACCTTTACCATACCAAATGCCGAATACACCATCATATTTATCTTTTTTTCTGAGATTAACTTGTTGTGTGCCCCACAAAGAAGTTGCTGCGAGTTCCTCATTAATTCCAGGTTGAAAGAAAATATTATTTTCGTTTAAATATTTTTTATTTTTTATTATTTGTTGATCATAACCACCTAGGGGTGAGCCTCTGTAACCAGAAATATAGCACGCAGTGTTTAGATTTTTTTTTTTATCTCTTCTAGCTTGAACGATAGGAACTCTGACTAATGCTTGGGCACCAGTTAAAAATCTAGTACCTTCACTTAATTTATATTTATCCTCAAGTTTAATATCCACACTATATAACTTTACTATGCAAACCTGACTGAACTATATGGTTTTAAATCCATATTAGTATTTTCATTTGCAATCATCCCTGAAACTATTTTTCCAGATATTGCACCTAAAGTCCATCCTAAATGGTGATGGCCAAATGAATAATATACATTTTCATAATTTTTAGATGGCCCAATTACCGGCAAAAAGTCAGGCAAAGTTGGCCTAAAACCAAGCCACTCATCTTTATGTTCTGGTAATCCATCCAGCATTTCTTTAGCGTTTATAATTAAATTTTTTATTCTATTTTTTGATGGTGCATTATCTAAACCTCCAAACTCAACTGTACCAACTACCCTTAATCCTTGGTCCATTGGAGACATACCAAAACCTCTATTAGAATTTACAACTGGCCTAGAAATTAAATGATCAAAATCTTTAAAATGAACATGATATCCTCTTTCAGTATCAAGTGGAATACTTTCATGCAGTTTGTCAGTAAGTCTTTTTGAAAATGCTCCACAAGCAATTACTAATTTATCAAATACAAATCTTTGAGTTTCGGATCTTAATACTGGTTTACTTTCATCAAAGTTTAAATCTTGAATGTTCAATTTAAGAAATTTTCCACCTTTTTTAATAAAATTTTCAAATAACTTAATTAAAATTTTTTTTGGATTCCTTGCATGCCTAGCATAATCATAAAATACTCCACCAGAATAAATAGGTTTTAAGTTGGGCTCTAAGTCATGAATTTCTTTTTTATTTACTATTTGCTGTTTTACTCCTAATTCTTCTCTAATTTTTATTTCTAAATCTCTACTTTTTAAATTCTTCTCATTCCAAATATAAAGTATTCCATTATTTTCAACTAAGCCCTCTAAATTTATTTCATCAAAAAGTTCGTCATAGGCAATTAATGATTGGTCTAAAATTTGATGCATATATTTTGCAGTATGCATCATTTTATTTTTTGTACAATTAACGACAAATCTTGAAAACCATGGGATCATTTTTGGAACATAGTTCCATTTTAAAGCTAGTGGTCCTCTTGAACTCATTAACATTGCTGGCACATCAGATAAAATATCTGGTCTGTTTAATGGCACTGAAGCATAAGGTGAGAAATGTCCTGCATTTCCATAAGATGCTGCATTACCCGGCTCATCCCTGTCAAAGAGTATTACTTGATATCCTTTTTTCTGAAGAAAAAGAGCATTACATACTCCTTGAATGCCTGCACCAATTATACCAATTTTTAAATTTTTATCAGACATTTTTTGAAATATAGATTGAGTTGAGTTAAATTATATATGATATTTGATCGCGGCTGATATAAAGATATGTAATGAGTTTAATTTGACACTATTTCCTTACTATAAATTTTACAACTCATTACAATACTTAGTCCAATCATAATAGATAACATAGATGAACCTCCATAAGACATAATTGGTAGAGGTGCTCCTACAATTGGTAGTAATCCTACAACCATTGCGATATTAACAAACACATATAAGAAAAGAGCTGATGAAAAGCCAAAACAGTATAGTTTCGCAAAAAAACTTCTACAAGAAAATCCAATTTTGATAATCCTGTATATCAATAAAGCATACAAAATTATAAGCAATATTGATCCTAGAAACCCAAATTCCTCTGAAAAAAGAGTAAATATAAAATCTGTATGTTTTTCAGGTAAAAATTCTAGATAACTTTGAGTACCTTTTAAAAATCCTTTTCCATACATACCACCGGAACCTATTGCTATCTTGGATTGAATAATTTGATATCCAGCACCTAAAGGGTCTCTTTCAGGATTAAAAAAAGTCAAAATTCTTGATTTTTGATATGGTTTTAAAATTGAAATTATAAATGGCAGAGAGACAAGAGCAATTAGTCCTGAATAAATAAAATATTTAATATTTAAACCTGCCAACCAAATAACAGCTATTCCACTTCCTGCTATTAAAATAGCTGTTCCCAAATCAGGTTGAGTAATGACTAAATAACAAGGTATTAACAAAAGTATTATAGGTTGAAGCAAATATTTATAACTTTCGATATCTGCAGTTTGTATACTATGGTAATATCTTGCAAAACTAACAATTACTGCAATTTTCATAAGCTCAGATGGTTGAAGATTAAATACAATTAAATTTATCCAACGTTTAGAACCTGAAGCTGAAATTCCAAAAAAAATAACTAACAATAAAAGTAAAAGTCCTAATAAATAAAATATATATGCCTGCCTATACCAAGTTGAAACTCTTATAAATGACAAAGCTAAGAATAATAAAAAAAAAGAGACTAATCTTATTAAATGGTTTTTTGTATAAAAAGAAAACTCTCCACCTTCTGTTGAATAAATTGAAAAAACACTAACAGCTCCAATTAATAAAACTAATAAAATTAAAAAATAATCAACATATTTTAGTTTGTCAAAAAAAGAGTAATTTGAGGAATTTAATGACGAGGATATCATTAGATACTCTTAAGTTCCTTTCTTTTGATTTCTCTATCTTTGTCTCTATCAATTATTTTTTTAATCAACTTGTTAGCCAACGGTGCTGCAGCTTTACTTCCAGATCCACCATGTTCAACTAAAACACTAATTGCATATTTTGGTTTATCATAAGGGGCAAATGCAACGAATAATGCATGATCTCTATTTTTGTACTCAATTTCAGATGTATCTAAATCTAATTCTCTGTCCTTTTCTGTAATTCTTCTTACCTGAGAGGTTCCTGTTTTTCCAGCATATCTGTATTTTTTATCTTTATGTCTTGATCTGAATGATGTTCCAAATTGCTCATTTGTTGATCCATACATTGCATCAAGAACAATTTTTATATTTTTAGGATTTTTATATAATTTTTCATAAAGATTTATATCTCTTTCTTGTAATACGTTTTTTTCAATAGGTTTATTTTTCGCATATTGTATCTTAGATAAAATTTCTTCGTAATTAAAACTATTATTATAAATTATGTTTGGTTTTATTTTAAATCCACCATTTGCTAATTGAGCGGTCATCAAACAAAGTTGCAGAGGAGTTGTTTGTATATAACCTTGGCCTATTCCTGTTATCACAGTCTCTCCAAGATACCAAGATTGTTCTAGAACTTGTTTTTTCCATTTTGTCGACGGGACAAGTCCCTTTTTTTCCTCTGGGAATATATTTTCTAATACTTTTGAGCCAAGGCCGTATCTTTTTGCTATAATTGATAATTTATCAACTCCAAGCAATCTTGCTACTTCATAGAAATAAATATCACATGATTGCTTAATTGCATTTCTTAAACTCATTATTCCATGTCCATCTTTTTTCCAACAATGATATTTTTGTCCATATAATTCGTATGGATGGTCATGTCCCTTACATTTAACTTTTAGTTTTGGATTTATAATACCGTACTCTAAAGCTGCGAGAGCTACTAACGGTTTTATAGTAGATCCTGGAGAGTATAAGCCTGCTATTGATTTATTAACCAAAGGTCTTAGTTTGTTGTTTTTAATTGCATTCCAATCTTTTTTGTTAATGCCATATGTAAATTTGTTTGGATCATAAGTTGGCGATGATGCAAGTGCAATTATTTCACCACTGAAAATATCCATAGCACAAATAGAGCCTGCTTTATTATCAAGAAGTTTTTGAGCAAGTCTTTGAACCTCTATATCAATAGTTGTTCTAAGGTTTTCTCCTTGTGTCTCCTTTTTATAACTGATTTCTCTAATTTTTTTTCCCGAGGAGTTTACTTCAAATCTTTTTATTCCATAATTTCCAATTAATATTTGGTCAGTTGAATTTTCAATCCCAATTTTTCCAACTTTTAAGCCAGGAACAAAATTTTCCTCAATTTTTTTATTCTTCGTGATATCATCTGCGCTCGCCTCACCGACGTAACCAATTATATGAACTAAATCATTTGAATAAGGGTAATATCTAGAAGTAGATAAAACCGGTTTAGCTCCCTCAATTTCGTGTAGATATAGATTTAATTTTGAAAATTTTTCCCAAGATAAATTTTCAGATATCAAGATGGAATCCCAAGATTTAATTTTTTGTTTTTTTTCATAAATTTTACTTAATTCATCATTAGTTAAACCAATTATATTTTTTAATTTAAATATTGAACTATTAAAATCTTTTGTTTCATCTAAAGACAGATACACTTGATAAACTCTTTTATTGTCTGCAATTATATTATTATAAAAGTCTGTAATTACACCCCGTTTTGGTGGTGTCTTCCATTCTCTAAATCTATTATTATCAGACAAAGTTTCATATTTTGTTTTTTCAGATATCTGAAGGTTATATAATTTTGAAGTTATTAATCCTAATAATCCAACTTTTGCTGACCCAAGAATAAAAAGTCTTCTATTAATAGTTTTATTTTTATCTAAATTACTGTTTCTTTTTATCATTAATTCTTATTTGAACAATATTATCAATCCAACTCAGTATTTTAGCAAGTACAGGATAAATTAGAAATGTTGCAAACAATCCTAATAACAAGCCGTTATATACAATCGGAATATTAAATATGTATACTAATATAATATAATTTATCGATCCTACAATTAAAATTGAAATTAAAAAAAATACCCAATCATAAATTAAATTTTGCAATATTATCCTTCTTCTAACAAAAGCTGTTAACACACAAATTAATAGATATTCAAATGAGGAAATTCCTAAAGGATTATTTTGAATTACATCATTCAATATACCTGCTAAAAAAATAAATCCATATCCGAAATATTCAGGTCTTTTTAAACTCCAAAAAAAAACTATTAAATAACTTATTTTTAAACTTAAAAAATTTTCATCATAAATAAAATTATATTTTGAATTTGAAAGTACAGATATGAATAAAATTATGACTGGAAAGATTGCTAGAAACTTTGAATAACTTTTATTTATAATACTCACTTTTTGTAATAAACCTTCACAAAATTAATTTGGGTAAAATCTGTAAAGTAATCTACTTTAATCAAATTGTTTTCCAGAATAATTTTTCCAACAGGTATGCCTGATGAA
Source organism: uncultured Pelagibacteraceae bacterium (assembly GCA_902577285.1). Lineage (GTDB taxonomy): Bacteria > Pseudomonadota > Alphaproteobacteria > Pelagibacterales > Pelagibacteraceae > Pelagibacter. Next base: position 53,234 of record CACGYL010000002.1, read on the forward strand.
ATTACTCCATCAGATCCAGACGTATAAACTATACTACCTTCTTTAATTTTATTATTTTCAGGCAAATATTCAATTTCGCCTAACTCATTATTTCCAGTACCTGATAAAATTGCACTTATAGAACCAGGCTCAATTATAACAGGAATTTTACTATTTAAATCACTTATGAGTAATATTCTTGAAGTGAAATAGTTTGAGTCTACTATCTTTCCTATAAAGAAAGAGTCACTTCTAACCGCAGCGCCTAATTTTATTCCATGTTTAAAACCTTTATTTATTAACAATGATCTTAAATATGGACTCTTCTGATCTAATAATACTTTAGTTATATAGAATTCATCATTATAAAGATTTTTTTCATTTATAAGTTTTTTTAATCTTTGGTTTTCTTCTTTAAAAAAATTGTTTTCCAACATTAAGTTTTGTTTTTTTATTTCTACTTTTTTTAACTTTTCATATTCCTCATACATATTGAAATGATTGATTACTGTGGAATATGTTTTTGAAATTGATTTAAAAGGAATAGAAGCAACATATGAAGATTTTATAATAACATCTTTAGTAATCATCCTTATCTGGTTTACAGGACCAGATTTAAAGTACTCCAAAGAAAGAATAAGTATTGAAATTATAATAAGAGTTAATAGAGAAAATTTTTGTCTATTCCCTTTATTTAAAAAGACAGAACGAGCAGATATAATGAAATCATCTCTGCCCATCTCTCTAGACATTTTAATTAATACTCAGATAAGACTGATGAAAAAATTTCCTCTTGATCTAATGCTTTACCAGTTCCAATTGCCACACAAGATAAAGGATCATCAGCAACATTTACGGGTAAACCTGTTTCTTTAGAAAATCTTTTATCAATATTGTTTAAAAGAGATCCACCACCTGTTAAGGTTAAACCCATATCTACTAAATCTGCAGAAAGTTCTGGTGGAGTATTTTCTAAAGCTTTTTTAATTGCAGATACAATATCTTTTAAAATTGGGTTTAATGCCTCGGCAGTATCTTCTTCTGAAATATTCACTTCCTTAGGTGTTCCAGATCTTAAATCTCTTCCTTTAACTGCATACGTATTATTATTTGTTGGTATTGCTGTTCCAATATCTTTTTTAATTTTTTCTGCTGTGCTATCTCCAATCATTAAATTGTATTCTTCTCTCATATATTCTTTTAAAGAGTTATCCATTGCATCTCCTGCAACTCTTAAAGACTCTGAATATACAACCCCTCCTAAAGATAAGACAGCAATTTCTGTCGTACCACCGCCAATATCAACAACCATAGAGCCTGTTGCTTCTGATATTGGAAGACCAGCTCCTACTGCTGCTGCAATTGGTTCTTCAATTAAGTTGACCTTACGTGCTCCTGCTGCAAGAGCACTATCTTGAATAGCTTTTCTTTCAACTGGCGTTGAGCCCGTTGGAACACAAATTAAAATTCTTGGATTGGCTAATGTTTTTTTATGAACTTTTTTAATAAAATGTTTAATCATCTCCTCTGTAACAACAAAGTCTGCAATAACTCCATCTCTTAATGGTCTGATAGCTTGAATATTTCCTGGAGTTCTTCCAAGCATTGTTTTTGCCTCATCGCCAACTGCTAAAACTGATTTTTTTCCTTTATTTTCAACTACCGCAACTACCGATGGCTCATTTAAAACTACTCCTTTGCCCTTTAATACTACCAATGTATTTGCAGTGCCAAGATCTATTGCCATATCTTGACTCCATAGTTTTTTCAAGTTGGTAAACATTGTCATTTTTAAATACCTTTCATTTTTTGGTTTTCATAATTTTGATTTTCTAAATTTTGTCCAGGTGCAGTTTTATCCCTTTTAATAATCATTTTATTTAAAGCATTTATATAGGCATTAGCAGAAGCAACTAAGGTATCTGTATCTGCAGCTTGTCCAACAGTAGTTTTTCCATTTTCTTCAATTTTAACACTTACTGTTGCTTGAGCATCTGTTCCTTCTGTAACAGCATGAACTTGGTAAAGTTGTAAGTTAACTTGATGAGGGTATAGTTTCATAATACATTTGAAAATTGCGTCTACTGGTCCATCGCCAGTCTCGGATGCTTGCTTAATGTCACCAAAAACATCTAATGTCATTTCAGCTCTTTGAGGTTCTCCTGTTCCTGCAAATACTTTTAAAGATTTAAGATTAATTGCATTTACTTTATTGTCGATGATCAAACTATCATCTATTAAAGCAATTATGTCCTCATCGTAAACATGTTTCTTTTTATCGGCTAAGATTTTAAATTTAGCAAATGCATTATCTACGATATCATCAGTAAGATCTGGATAGCCTAAACTAGTTAATTTATCTTTAAATGCATGTCTGCCTGAATGTTTCCCCATTACTAATGATGTTTGTTGAACTCCAACACTTTCTGGAGTCATAATTTCATAAGTTTGTCTATTTTTTAGCATTCCATCTTGGTGGATTCCTGCCTCATGAGCAAAAGCATTCTTTCCAACAATGGCCTTATTATATTGAACTGGAAATCCAGTAGCATTTGATACAATTTTTGATGCTTTACTTAAAAGAGTAGTTTCAATTCCTGTTTCAAAAGGCATTAAGTCAGGTCTTGTTTTCATAGCCATAACAACTTCTTCAAGTGCTGCATTTCCAGCTCTTTCCCCCAATCCATTTATTGTGCATTCAATTTGTCTTGCACCAGCTTGGACTCCTGCTAAAGAATTTGCAACTGCTAATCCTAAATCATTATGACAATGTGTTGAAAGAATTGCTTTATCAATATTTGGCACTTTATTTAATAGAGTTTCAATAATTTTTGTGAATTCTGATGGAATTGTATATCCAACTGTATCTGGAATATTGATCGTTTTAGCACCACATTTTATTGCAAGTTCAACTGTTCTACACATATAATCCATGTCAGTTCTTGTACCATCTTCACATGACCATTCCACATCATCAGTAAATTTTCTTGCATAAGTTACATTTTGTTTAATAGCCTCGTAAACTTCATCTGGTGATTTGTTAAGCTTATGCTTCATGTGTAAAGGACTAGTTGAAATGAATGTATGAATTCTAAATCTAGGGGCATGCTTGAGTGCCTCATAACATCTATCAATATCTTTTTTTGAATGTCTTGCTAAACCAGCAGGTATCGATTTCTTTAAAATTTTACTTACCTCTGTTACTGCTTCAAAATCCCCTGGGGATGCTATTGGAAATCCAGCTTCAATAATATCAATTCCAAGTTCATCAAAAACTCTGGCTATTTGAATTTTTTCTTCTAAACTCATTGATGCACCAGGAGATTGCTCTCCATCTCGCATAGTAGTATCAAAAATGTAAACTCTATTTTTATCAGTCATTTTATTAATTTAAGCTTAGCATCATACATGCTCACGCTCAGATTGCAAAATAAATTGGCTAATTTATGCCAAAAAATAGTAATCGATCTACTTCTTATCGCTATCAACTAATTTCTTTTTAGAAATCCATGGCATCATAGCTCTTAATTCAGCCCCTACTTTTTCAACTGAATGTTCCGCTAACTTAGCTCTTGTCGCAAGGAAATTTTTCTGACCGTTTTTACATTCATCCATCCATTCTTTTGTAAATTTACCTGACTGTATCTCTGCCAAAACTTCCTTCATTCTTTGCTTGGTTTCTTCCTTTTTAATTATTCTTGGACCTGATTGATACTCTCCATATTCAGCAGTATTTGAAATAGAGTAGTTCATATTTGCAATTCCTCCTTCGTAAATTAAATCTACAATTAATTTCACCTCGTGAACTGTCTCAAAATATGCCATTTCAGGTTCATAACCAGCTTCAACTAAAGTTTCATAACCATTTTTAATTAACTCAACTAATCCACCACATAAAACAGTTTGTTCACCGAATAAATCAGTCTCAACCTCATCTTTAAACGTAGTCTCAATGATACCAGATCTCCCACCTCCAACTGCTGATGCGTAGGACATTGCTAAATCTCTCGCTTTTCCAGATCCATCTTGATGAACAGCAAATAAACAAGGTACCCCTCCTCCTTTTTCATACTCACTTCTTACTAGATGTCCTGGTCCTTTAGGCGCTACCATAAAAACATCAAGGTCTTTTCTAGCTTTAATTAAATCATAATGAACATTAAGACCATGTGCAAATGCAATAGATGTTCCTTCTTTAACTCTTTGTTCAATATGATTTTTGTAAATAGCAGCTTGAAGTTCATCTGGCGTTAATATCATAACTACATCTGCCCACTCTGCTGCATCTGACAAATTCATAACTTTTAAACCTTTTGATTCTGCTTTTGCAATACTGGATGAACCTTCTCTTAGAGCTACTACCACTTCTTTAACTCCACTATCCCTTAAATTTAGAGCATGAGCATGGCCTTGACTTCCATATCCAAAAATTGCAATTTTTTTATCTTTTATTAAATTTACGTCTGTATCTTTTTCATAAAACATTTTCATATCTATCTCCTTTAATTATTTAAATACATCTGATCCTCTAGTCATGGCAACAGCACCCGTTCTAGAAACACTTACTAAACCAAATTTTGTTAAATTCTTTGACATTTTATCTATTTCTCTTCTTAAAGCTGTGATTTGAATAACTTTTGATTTTTTTGTTTCATCCAATATGACAGGATTGAAGTTTTTGCACGCTTTAAAAGCTTTTATTAATTTTTCGTTATTAGCAACAAATTTAAATAGAGCCATTTCTTTAAAAATAACATTTTTATCTTCTCTTTTAAAATCAGCAACTTTGTGGACAGGTACCAATTTTTTTAGTTGAAGTTTAATTTGGTCAACTACCTGAGGCGTTCCAGTTGTAACTATTGTAATTCTTGATATATTTTCCTTTTGATCCACCTCAGCAACAGCTAAAGACTCTATATTATAACCTCTTCCAGAAAAAAGCCCTACTACTCTTGCTAAAACTCCAGCTTCGTTGTCTACCCAAACTACTATTATGTGGGTATCGTTTTTCTGTTTTTTTCCAGCTATACTATAAGCTGATTTTGAGTTAGCCATCTTAAACTAAAGTTCTTCCTTTTCCTGTGATTTTTTTATCTTTTTGATCTTTGGGACCTAGTAACATTTGATTATGCGGTTTTCCAGATGGTATCATTGGGAAGCAATTTTCTTGTTTGTCTACAAGACAATCAAATATTACTGGTCTATCAGTATTTAACATATCAATAATCTTGTCATCTAATTCCTCTGGTGTTTTTGCTCGCATTCCAACACATCCATAAGCTTCAGCCATTTTAACAAAGTCCGGTAACGCTGCTGTGTAACTCTCAGAATAATTTTTATCATGAAGTAATTCTTGCCATTGCCTTACCATGCCCATGTACTCATTATTTAAAATAAATATTTTTATTGGTAGATTATACTGAACTGCAGTAGACATTTCTTGCATAGTCATTAAGACTGAAGCTTCACCAGCAATATCAACAACTAATTTTTTAGGATGCGCTATCTGAACTCCAACCGCAGCAGGCAAGCCATATCCCATGGTTCCTAGCCCACCTGAGGTCATCCACCTATTAGGTTTATTGAACTTGTAGTGTTGAGCAGCCCACATTTGATGTTGACCAACCTCGGTTGTAATATAGGTATCTCTATCTTTTGTAAGTTCATATAATCTTTCAATCGCATATTGAGGTTTAATTGTCTCCTCGCTCCCAATATAATCTAAAGAACGTTTAGATCTCCACTTTTGAATTTTTTCCCACCAATTGGATATTTGATGTTTATTTGATTTAGAAAAATTCTTTTTTGATTTTTTTAAAGTTTTAAGTGTGGATGTTAAAACTGACTTAATATCTCCAACTATTGGTAAGTCCACCTTAACATTTTTATTAATAGATGATGGATCAATATCTATATGAACTTTTTTTGATTTAGGTGAGAATTCATCAATCTTACCAGTAATCCTATCATCAAATCTTGCCCCAATATTTATCATAAGATCGCAACTGTACATTGCATTATTAGCTTCATAGGTTCCATGCATACCCAACATTCCTAAAAATTGATTATCATCAGCAGGGAAACAACCAAGACCCTGTAATGTTGAGGTTATAGGGAAACCAGTTGCATATACAAGTTCTCTTAAAAGTTCACTCGCCTTTGGTCCTGAATTAATTACCCCACCGCCTGTATAAAAAATTGGCTTTTTTGCCTTACTAATTAATTTAATTAATTCATCTATATTTTTTTGAGAAAAATTATCATGAGATTTACCATTTAACTTTTTTACTTTTCGATAATTTTTATATTTTGTCTTTTGAAACTGTATATCCTTTGGAATATCAACTAACACTGGTCCTGGTCTACCAGTAGTAGCTACTTCAAAAGCTTTATGCATTATCTCTGCTAGATCATTTATGTCTTTAACTAACCAGTTATGTTTAGTGCAAGGTCGAGTAATTCCTGTTGTATCGCACTCTTGGAATGCGTCAGTTCCAATTAGATGAGTTGGCACTTGTCCTGTAATACAAACTAATGGTACTGAGTCCATGTAAGCATCTGTTAAAGCAGTAACTGCATTTGTCGCCCCAGGTCCTGATGTTACTAATAGTACTCCAGGTTTTCCTGAAGATCTTGCGTAACCTTCTGCTGCATGTCCCGCACCTTGCTCGTGCCTTACTAAAATATGTTTTATAGAGTTAAAATTTTTTAACTCATCATAAATTGGAAGCACTGCTCCTCCTGGATATCCAAAAATATGACTAACGTTTTGGTCTTCTAAACATTTAAATACAATCTCAGCTCCAGAATATAATTTTGGCATTCAGACAATCTAGCTGAAGTTGTGCTCATTGGTCAAGGTATTGTAGAGATAAATTATAATTTTTTTATAAATTTAAGCAGCCCTTTAGGATCAAATTTTTGCCAATCACTCATCTGACCTCTAGACCAAGTTCTTTGTCTTTTAGCGTATTGCCTCGTTTTTATTACAATATTTAGTTTCATTTCTTTAAATGAAGTTTTTTTATCAATAAAATCTTTGATCTCTCTGATGCCAATCACTTTATTAAGATTATTATCATTCTTTAAATTCAACTTTTCAAAGTTCTTAACCTCTTCGACTGCCCCATCTTTTATCATTCGATCTACTCTCTTTGAAATTTTGTTTACCAATTTCTCTTTAGGATAATCAATATAAATTTTTAAAAATTCATCTTTTTTATATTGTGATTTTGTTTTTTTATACCACTCAAAGATTGATTTTTTTGTAAAGTAAATCACCTCATAAGCCCTCAAAGATCTTTGGACATCTGTAGGGTCTATCTTATTTTTTATAAATTTATCCTTTTTTAAAAGTTTTAGATAAAATTTTTTTTGTCCTATTTTTGTTTGCATATTTCTAATTTTATTTCTTATTTTATTAGGAATTTTCGGTATCTTAACCAAACCATCTGTTAATGTTTTAAAGTAAAGACCGGTTCCACCAACCAGAATAGGTATTTTGTTTTTATTTCTTATTTCTTTTATTTTTTTTTTAACTAATTTTAACCATTGACCAGTAGAAAATTCATTTTTAACGCTTTTAAAGCCATATAAATGATGTTTGATTTTATTGTAATTTTCTTTAACCGGTCTGGCTGTCAATATTTTTAATTCTTGGTAGACCTGCATGCTATCTGCATTAATTATTTCTCCATTAATTTTTTTAGCAAATTTAATCGCCAATTCGGATTTTCCTGATGCCGTGGGTCCTGATATTAAAATTATTTTGGACTTAAGGTCCATTTGATTATTTAAGCTTTACGCCTACGTATGTTCTCTGATTTTGATTATTATATATTGCAATCAATAAATTATTTTCGTCACTTCTTAGTTTTAGCTTAACTACATTATCAAGATCACCAATAGTATTAATTTTTTTTCTATTTGCCTCGACAATTATATTGTCTATCTGCAAGTAATTTATTGGGCTTTCTTTATCTATTTTTGTGATTACCACACCACTTGTTCCTTTTGGTAAGTTTCTTGACTCAATATCATCTTTATTCAATAAGCGAACTTCTATTTTTAAGCCTTCTATTCTTGATGCTTTAGGTTTTTCTATTACCGGTTTTTGTGCTTTAAAATCTTCAGATGTTTCTAATCTACCAAGAATTATTTCTTTAGTTATTTCTCTTTTATTTCTCCAAACTTTCACCATTACTTTTTTTCCAACATCAGTCTCTGCCACAATCTTTGGTAATTCTTTCATTTCATTTATAGGTTTCCCATCAAACTCTAAAATGATATCGCCTGGTTTAATACCACCTTTGTCTGAAGGACTATTTTCTGCAACACTTGCAACAAGTGCTCCTCTTGGTTTATCTAAATTCTCTGCATCAGCAATTCCTTGATCAACAACTTGAATTCTAACCCCTAACCAACCTCTTTTAGTTTCTCCAAATTCTATAAGTTGTTTAATTACTTTTTGAGCGCTATTAGAGGGAATTGCAAAACCAATACCTATTGAACCTGATTGACCTAAAATTGCAGTATTTATACCAATAACGTCTCCATTCATATTAAATAATGGACCACCAGAATTACCTTGATTTATTGAGGCATCAGTTTGAATGTAATCTTCATATCTTGATAAACCGATACTTCTATTTCTTGCAGATATTATTCCCGCAGTTACTGTACCGCCAAGTCCAAAAGGATTTCCTATTGCTATTACCCAATCACCTATTCTCGCCTTATCTGAATTACCAAAATTTACTGGTTTAAATTTTTCATCTGACTCTATTTTTAAAACTGCTAGATCCATTCCTGCATCAGCGCCAAGAACTTTTGCTTTATAATCTTTATCGCCGTTAACTCTTACCAATATATCTTGTGCACCTTGAATAACGTGATTATTTGTAATCACAATGCCTTCTTCATCAATTATAAATCCGGAACCTAATGCACTTGTCTGTCTTTGTTGTGGTGTACCAAACATATCTTCAAAAGGAGACCCTGGAGGAAATTCAAATGGAAGAGGGTTTGATCTTGTAGTAACCGTTGTTCTTGTTGATATATTAACAACTGAAGGCATCAATCTCTCTGAAAGATCAGCAAAAGATGATGGGATTGAGTTTGCAAAAGAGATAGAAAAATAATTTATCGAAATTAAAAAAAAGGCAAATATTTTAACTATACTTTTCATACTTTGTAAAACCAAATAATCATAAAACCAATAATTACAAAAATAAAACCACCTAGTCTTAATTGTCTTTCTGCAATAGTGTTTATTTTCTTTAACATATTTTTCATTTTTGATGGAAATAAGGCATATAAAACACCTTCGATAAATAGGAAAAGACCAAAAGCTATGATCAATTCTCTCATTTTAAATTATTTTTAATTTAATTTTCTTTATTTCCAAAAAATTTAAAAAACTCACTATCAGGAGATAAAATCATAGATGTTTCTCCTCCAATTAAAGCTTTCTGATAAGCTTGCATCGCTCGATAAAATCCAAAAAACTCAGGATCTTGTCCAAATGCATCTGCAAAAATTTTATTCTTTAGACCGTCTCCTTCCCCTTTCATTATTTCAGATTTTTTTTGGGCATCAGCGAGAATAACTGTAACCTCTTTATCTGCAGTAGATGTTATTGTAACAGCCATTTCTGCTCCTTTTGCTCTAAATTCTTTAGCTTCTCTTTCTCTCTCAGTTTGCATTCTTCTAAAAATTGCATCACTGTTAGCTTGGGGTAAGTCTGCTCTTTTAATTCTTACATCAACTATTTTAATTCCGAAGTTTTCTGCTTCATTATTTACACCTTGTTGAATTAATGCCATTTGTTTTGATCTATCTTCAGATAGTAATGTTTGCAATTTTTGTTGTCCTAAAACATTTCTTATTCTTGAATTAATGATTGTTGCTAATCTTGATCTAGCAACTCTTTCATTTCCTACTGAGATATAAAATTTTAAAGGATCAACTATCTGAAATCTTGCAAATGCATCTACAATTAATCTTTTTTGATCTGAAGCAATGACCTCTTCTGGAGGAGTATCTAAATTTAAAACTCTTTTATCCAAAAAAACTACGTTTTGAATAAATGGTATTTTAAAATTTAAACCCGGTTTTAATATTATTCTTTTTGGGTCTCCAAATTGAAGAACAATAGCTTGATTTACCTCTTTAACTATAAATATTGAAAAAAATAGCGTTGCAGCTATCAAGATAATTATTGGTAGTATAAATTTTCCAGCTTTCATTAATTTGACCCCGATTTTAATTCTTGTAATGGAAGATATGGCACTACACCAGATCCTGAATCTTTATCGATAATAATCTTATTAATATCTGCAAGGACTTGTTCCATTGTTTCTAAATACATTCTCTCCTGAGTTACCTCTTTCGCTTTTGCGTATTCAGTATAAATAGATAAAAATCTACTTGCTTCACCCTCTGCTTTTGCGACAACTTCTTTTTTGTAAGCTTCTGCAGCTTGTAAAATTTTTGCAGCTTCTCCTCGAGCTCTTGGTATTACATCATTAGCATAAGCCTCAGCTTCATTTTTAGATCTTTCCATATCAGCTCTTGCGGCTTGAACATCTCTAAATGCATCTATAACCTGATCAGGTGGGTCAGCTTTCTGAGTTTGAACCTGGGTAATTTGCACTCCACTTTCATATTCATCAAGTATACCCTGAATAATATTTTGTGTATCTCTCTCAATAACTGCTCTACCTTCTGTAAGAATTGGTTGAATATTTGATCTTGCAATTACTTCTCTCATCGCAGTCTCTGCTGCAGCTTTAACCGTTCCCTCTGGGTCCTGAATTTTAAATAAAAAGTTACCTGCATCTTTAATTACCCAAAATACTGAAAAATCAATATTTACAATATTTTCATCACCAGTTAACATTAAACTTTCTTCTGGTACATCTGCTACTCCACCGCCTTGACCAAATCCACTATCTCTTTCTGATCTAAAACCAATATCCATCCTATTTACTTTTGTAACTTTAGGGGTTAGCACACTTTCGATGGGAAATGGCAGATGATAATTTAATCCTGGCTGAGTTGTGTTAACAAATTTTCCAAATCTTAAAACCACACCTTGCTCATCAGGTAATACTCTGTACAAACCGCTTAATGCCCAAATAACAATTAATATTATTAATCCGAGTATAATGGGTTTTTTTCCGCCTGAGCTACTTCCTGTAAACTTATTTATTGTGTCCTGTAATTTTTTAATTGCCTCGTCTAAGTTGGGGGGAGTTGGGCCTCTTCTGAAACCTCCTCCATTTCCACCACTTCCACCGCTTCCTGGCGGTGTACCCCATGGGCTTTGATTTTTATAAATCGTCATTATGACATTCTATATAGTGTCTTTATGGTCAAAAACAAGGTAAGTGTATTTTTATGAACGACAAAAAAGTAGGTCTTAGTGACACAATGAAGGCAAAAACAGAGCCAAAAACCTTCAAAAGAAACCCTATTATAGGTACTAAATTTACAATTGCTATTTCAAGCGCAAAAGGTGGTGTTGGAAAATCAACTTTTGCCACGAATTTGGCTTTAGCTTTAAAAAAAGTTGGTTGCAAAGTTGGAATTTTAGATGCGGATATCTATGGTCCATCTTTACCTAAATTATTTTCAATTAATGAAAAACCTGAAAGTGATGGTCAAATTTTAAAACCAATCATCAAGTATGATATTCAGTGCATGTCTATTGGATTTCTAACTGATGAACAAACTCCAATGATATGGCGAGGACCTATGGTAACAAGTGCAATAAAAACCTTCACCCAAAAAGTTGGATGGAAAGATTTAGATTTTATCATTGTTGATATGCCCCCAGGAACTGGTGACACTCAATTAACTTTTGCTCAAGAAATTAGAGTTGATGGTGCAATTATTGTATCTACTCCTCAAGAATTAGCACTTCAAGATGTAAAAAGAGGAATAAGAATGTTTGATAAATTAAAAGTAAACATTATTGGTTTAATTGACAACATGAGTCATTTTATTGGAGATGATGGAAAAAAATATGCAATTTTTGGTGAGAATGGTGTTGAAAGAACAGCAAAAGAATTTGAAAAAAAATTTTTAGGTCAAATTCCTATTAATGCAGATATAGGAAAGTATGGGGATATGGGTATTCCTATTGTAGAAAAAGATCCAGATCACCAAATAACTAAAATTTATTTAGAATTTGCCAAGAAAATTAAAGAATCTTATCTTTAATTTCAAAAGCCTCCATAAGTTCATTCCATTCTCTTTTTGAAAGACCAGATTGATCTAGATTTATTTCTTCACCTTTCAATAATTTTTGGATGATAACTTTCCCTTTGGCTGAAACTTCTGTGCCACCTACCCTATAATCCATAAAAGCATCATATGTAATTGGAACCCATCTCTTTAATGTATCTAACATTATATCTGCGTAAACTCTAATTTCATATTGAGCGTGATGATCAGCTCGTAATCTTAAAAAATTCATCAAATTTAATAAGTCAGTTTTCCAATACCATTGCGTGTATGTATTTAAAGTTAAGTTCATTCTAGCTAACTCCCTAGCTAATCCTTTTTTATTTTCATCAATTGTTGACCCATCATATTTTTGATTAAGCATAGTTTCATAATTAGAATATGTTCTTTCTGCATCATTTTTTAGGAGCTCTAAAACTTCTTTTGCTTGTTCTCCTTCGATAACATCACCTCTACCTTGTCTATTTGCAAGTGACTGAGTGGCTAAATTTTCTGGATTTGGTAAGTAAAATTCTTTATCTAAAATTGAATATCTTGCTGAGTATTCATTTACGTTTGCGGTACGATGTCTTATCCACTGTCTTGCAATAAAAATTGGCAATTTTACATGGTATTTAATTTCACACATTTCAAATGGGGTGCTGTGCCAATGACGCATTAAATACTTTATGAGTCCACTATCTGTTGAAACTTGTTTAGTTCCTTTTCCGTAAGATACTCTTGCAGACTGAACAATTGAGCTATCATCCCCCATATAATCAATAACTCTTACAAATCCATGATCTAATGCCGGTAAAGCTTCGTACAAGATTTTTTCAAGTTCTGGGGCTGTGACTCTTTTTGTTGGATTATTTTGCGATTTAAGTTCGTTTATTTCTTCTATTTGTTCTATTGTTAATTTCATTGAAGTATTTTATGAATTAATACATTATATTAATTCATTATCAAATTAAGTTACAAAAAAATTGATAATGATATTTCAACTTATAAGAGTAAATTATGGATGAGCAGATAAAAGTTGACAATCTGATAATAGGAGGTGGCCCTGCTGGATTGACTGCCGCTTATCTTTTATTAAAAGAAAAATCACTTGGAAGCGTAGAACTAATTGAAAGTAATGATGAATATCTTGGCGGAATCTCTAGAACAGAAAAAAAAAATGAATTTAGATTTGATATAGGTGGGCATAGGTTTTTTAGTAAATCATCCAAAATAAATGACCTTTGGGACGAAATACTCCCTAACGGATTTATTGAAAGAAAAAGAAAATCAAGAATATTGTTTAAACAAAAATTCTTTAATTATCCCATATCTGCCTCTGAAGCATTGATTAAATTAGGTTTTGTTGAAAGTATTTTGTGTGGATTGTCATTTATTAAAGCAAAGATGTTTCCAGTTAAGAATCCTAAATCATTTCATGATTGGGTGGCAAATAACTTTGGAGAACGTCTATACTTAAATTTTTTTAAAACCTATACAGAAAAAGTTTGGGGTATGAGCTGCGATGAAATATCTGCAGATTGGGCCGCCCAAAGAATTAAAGGATTAGATTTAATTAAATTAGTTTTAGACTCATTCAATTTTAAAAAAACGAAAAAAAATGAAATAAAAACTTTGATAAAAACTTTTAAATATCCAAAATTTGGCCCTGGTATGATGTGGGAGTCAGCGGGTGAAAAGATTAAAAGTATGAATGGAAAAATAAGTATGGGAATAAAAGCGAATAATTTTTATTACAACTCAGAAAAGAAAAGTTGGGAAGTAAATTGCTCAAATAAAAAAAATGATAATCAAATAAAGTATGTAGCAAAAAGAATAATCTGCTCAGCAGCTATGAGGGATGTGATAGAAAACATTAATCCTCCACTCAAAAATAAAGATGAGGCGAAAAAACTTAGTTATAGAGATTTTATTACTGTTGCAGTTATGATGAAAAAAGAACCTAATTTCGATGATAATTGGATTTATATTCATGATAAAAAAATAAATGCTGGAAGAATGCAAAACTATACATCTTGGTCAAATTATATGGCTCCAGAAAAATGTGGCTGCATAGGTTTAGAATATTTTTGTAACAAAGATGATCAATTTTGGAGACATTCCAATGAAGATTTAAAAAAAATTGCATTTGAGGATATAAAAAAACTTGGGATTTTTGATAATGATGACATTTTAGATGCTTTTGTAATAAGACAAGAAAAAGCTTACCCAGTGTATGACAAAGATTATAAAGATGTAATATTTAAGTTGTCAAATGAGATTGAAGAAAATTATCAAAACTTATTTCTTGTTGGAAGGAATGGGATGCACAAATATAATAACCAAGATCATGCAATGATGTCATCTATTTTAACAGTTGAAAATATAAAATATAACACAAAAAAAAATAATATTTGGAATATAAATGTTGACGCAGAATATTTAGAAGGTGAGACAAGTGACAAAAATAAAGCTATGGAAAGTGTAAGAGACACTCCAAGTCAATTGTAATTTAATTTTTTAGTATTTTTTTTAAAACAATAATCATAAATAGAATATTGATAACAAATCCTGTATAAAGGTATCTTTCCTGCTCTGTTCCAGCCCCTAATGTGCAAATAGCTAAGAGATAAAAATAAATCAAGCCAATAATAAATAATGCTTTTCTTAGAGAATTATTTCTATTTGTATAAAAAACAAATTTTAATAAACTAAAATAGATAAACATACATAAAATAAAAATTAGTATTTGTTTTGTAAGTTTAATTTCGGGAATATTATAAATTTGTTTAAGATTACCATAATATTTATTCCAATTTTTAGGTTCGGCTGACATAAAATCAAAACCAAATTTACCATGTGATGCCAAAAATGTTTTAAATCTATCTGATAAATAATAATTTGGATTATCAAAGATTTTGGAAATAGCATTAGTTTGACACTTTTTTCCAAGAATAAAATAAGCAACATTGTTATGCTTTGAAGATTTGCCAACTACAAATTCATTAGAAATTTGCTTGATCTCATTTAAATAAATTCTTTCATAATAAGGAAAATATTTTTCAATGTTGTCATGTACAATAAAATCATTATCTTTATTTTTTTCTGAGTAAACACAATTATCTAGCCAATTAGGAAAAATTGTCGAAAAATCTACTCCGCTTTTTGAAGAACTTGTAAAAACATCAAACACAATTTTATTTTTAATTGATGGGATTAACGAAAATGAGATGATAATAAAAATTACAAAAATATTTTTAAAATACTCACGATCAAAAAATCTAAAGAGTATAAATACTAGCAAAATTAATGCAGGTTGAAAAAGTGCCCAAAAATAACTTAAAAGTAATAAATTTACATATGTTAATATTTCAAATTTATTCTCATTTGATTTAAAAAATTTAATTATGAAATAGGACATTTGCGTAAATAAGAAGGTTATTACTTGATTATAATCAAATAAGTTTTCATAAAAAATAATTGTAGGGTTAAATAATAAAAATGAGATAATTATTATTTCACCACTTAATTTAAGATCAAATTCACGACAAATCAAAATTGCATAGTAAATCATAAAAAATGTAAGCAGACTGAATAAGATATTAAAAGTTAAATAAATTATTGTTAGGTTTCCTGTAAATATTTTGAAAGATATTGCATTTAAGAAATTCCATCCTGGTGTTTGTGAATGTAAGTAAATTATAGAATTTAAAAAACTATTTTCTAAATTTGGATAATCTAATAATTTATATCCGTAATTAAGATCATTCATGCTAATATCCAAAGTGAAAGATAAGAACAATCTCGAAACGATAAAAATTAGGAGAATGTAAATTAAATAACTACTAAAAAACAAATTTTTTTTGATTATCATAAACCATTAATTTTTTTATAATAATTTATTGCGGTATCAAGTATTGAGTGAATATTTTCAGTTGGTTTAAATCGTAATATTTTTTTTATTTTTGAAGTATTTGAAACTAAGTAATCGTTATCTCCTTTTCTTCTTTTTGTAATTTTATATTTTATATTTAATTTTTTTTTTAAAAGTTTGATAATTTCTAAAACAGAATAACCTTTTCCAAATCCTACATTAAATATCTGCGAAGAATTATTTTTAATTAGATATTTTAATGATAAATAATGTGAGATTGCTAAATCTGATACATGTATATAATCTCTTACAGCAGAGCCATCTTTGGTTTTGTAATTAATTCCAAAAATCTTAAGAGTTTTACCTTTATAAGCTGCATCAATTGCGAGCGGTATTAAATGCGTTTCATCTTTATGTCTTTCCCCAATTTCTAGCATGCTGTCAGCTCCTGCTGCATTAAAAAATCTTAAGAAAATATATTTTAGTTTTTTATTTTTTGAATAATCATTTATTAGGTTTTCTACTGTTAACTTTGTAAAACCATATGGCGAGCTGGGCTTTAAAGCATCTTTTTCAAAATTTTTTTTGTTTTTAATTTGATAAACTGCAGCACTACTTGAAAATATAATTTTATTAACATTATTTTTTTCCATTACTTTTAACAAAGTAATTGTGTCAGAGATATTATTTTCATAAAAATTTATTGGGTTTCGAACTGATTTTTCAGATTCTATTTTTGCAGCTAAGTGAATTACTGCGATTGGTTTATATTTTTTAAAAATCCTATTTAGTCTATTATAATTTTTTAAATTTGTTTTTTCAAAAGGTCCCCACTTCACAAAAGATTTATAACCATTAGTAAGATTATCGATAGTTATAGGATTTATATTTTTTTTTTTTAATATTTTACAAACATGTGACCCAATATATCCCGCCCCACCAGTAACTATGACATTTGTCATTTTTTTTACCTTTATTTAATGAATTTAATTAATATATTAACGTTGTTGGATTTCCAACTATGACGATAAACGAATTTCGTAATAACCATTACGGACGTGGGGGCAGTACCCACCACCTCCACCATTTACAACTTAAGGGGGTGAATTAGGATCGACGGGTGTCTAAAAGTTGTTCTTTCGTTCGGTATTGTTCCGCCGTGATGGGCTAATTTATAAATGCTAACGAAAGTTACGCACTTGCAGCTTAATTAGTTTACTAATTAAGTTACGGGGTTTGGGGCACCTGGCAACAGAACGCCCCTTTTGAATATATAATTAATATATAAATTTAATTAATGGTGCGGCCAGAGAGAATCGAACTCTCATGAGCTAGGCTCACACGGCCCTCAACCGTGCCTGTCTACCAATTTCAGCATGGCCGCAAATCATGCGTCAGATTAAATGAATGACAATTCTATTTCAAGTTGATAAGTTTTTATTATGGAATTCACAACTCAAGTTAAAATTGCAACAGATCATATATATCAAAAGGTCTCTAAATCCATTCCTGAAATAGAGTGGGCCACTCATGCACCTTACATTTATAAAATAAATAAACTTAAAAAAGAAAAGAACGCAGTAATTCTTGCTCATAATTACCAAACTCCTGAAATATATCATGGCATATCAGATTTTTCAGCAGACTCTTTAGCTTTAGCAATTGAAGCTGCAAAAACAGAGGCTGATATAATTGTTATGTGTGGTGTGCATTTTATGGCGGAGACTGCCAAACTAATGAGTCCAGATAAAAAAGTTTTACTGCCAGATATGAAGGCTGGTTGCTCATTATCATCATCTATAAATGGTGAAGATGTAAGAAACTTAAAAAAACAATATCCTGGTGTTCCTGTTGTTTCATACGTTAACACTTCTGCAGATGTCAAGGCTGAAACTGATGTTTGTTGTACATCAGCAAATGCTGTTAAAATTGTAAACTCTTTAGGTGTAAAAAAAGTAATTTTCTTACCAGATGATTATTTGGCAAAATATGTTGCATCTCAGACTGATGTAGAAATTATTTCATGGAAAGGCACTTGTGAAGTTCATGAGCAATTTAATGATGAAGAGATTAATGAAATAAGAAAAAATAACCCCGGAATTAAAATTATTGCTCATCCCGAATGTCCTCCTGACGTAATAAAGGCCAGTGATTTTGCAGGCTCAACAAGTGGTATGATCAAATATGTGAAAGATAATCAACCTGAAAAAGTTATGATGGTTACAGAATGCTCAATGAGTGATAATGTTCAAATTGACAATCCTAATGTAGAATTTATTAGGCCTTGTAACTTATGTCCTCATATGAAAAGGATTACACTGCCAAAAATACTTGACTGTTTAGAAAATGAAAAAAATGAATTAATAATGGACCAAGAAACAATTGAGAAAGCTAGGAAATCAGTAGAGAGAATGGCTGAAATAGGCAGATAAATTCTGTGCCAAAAATACAATTAAGTAAAAATTTTATCCGATCAACCTGTAAGTTAGCTCTTAATGAGGATCTATATCCTTCAGGAGATATTACAACCAATCTATTAAATAATAATTTAATTTCAAAAGTTAAACTAATTAGCAATGAAAAAGGTATTATAGGTGGATTAGAATTTGCTAAACAAACTTTTAATTTATTAGATCGAAATATTAAATTTCATATAAAAAAAAAAGAAGGATCTAAAGTTAATAAAGGTTCTATAATTGCTGTAATTGAAGGTAAAATTAAAAGTATTTTAATTGGGGAAAGAGTTGCTCTAAATTTTCTCTCACATATCTCAGGTATTGCGACTAAAACCAATAAATTTGTAAAAAAGATAGGTAAGAAATCAAAAATTTGTTGCACTAGAAAAACAATTCCCAATCTAAGAGTTATTCAAAAATATGCTGTAAAACTAGGAGGTGGGACAAACCACAGATTTAATTTAAGTGATGAATTTTTAATTAAAGATAATCATCTAGCCTCATCAAGGAAATTCGAAGAAATAGTGAAAAAAGCAATTAAAAATAAAAAAAAAAGAAAAATTACTGTCGAAGTTGATACTTTGAAACAATTTAAGAAAATTAATGGACTTAATTTTAATACAGTTCTATTTGATAATATGAGTCCAAAAAATGTAAAAGTTGCTATTAAATATGCAAAAGGGAAATACGAGACTGAAGCCTCCGGAGGAATAACTTTAAAAAATGTAAAAAAAATAGCTGCAACAAACGTTGATAGAATATCGATTGGAGAATTAACACATAGTATTCAAGCTTTGGATTTAAAATTAGAAATTTAATTATTTTTTATTTGAGCTTGAGCTGCCGCTAATCTTGCAACTGGAACTCTGTAGGGAGAACAAGACACATAATCTAATCCAGTTTTTGCGCAAAATTCTATACTTTTTGGATCTCCACCATGCTCACCACAAATTCCAAGTTTAATTTTTTTGTTTTGTTTTCTGCCTTTATCAGTTGCAATTTTTATTAAGTCTCCAACTCCATCATCAATTGATACAAAAGGATCAATGTCAAAAATTTTGTTCTCAATATAGTCGTTAAGAAATTTACCACTATCGTCTCTGCTAATTCCAAATGTAGTTTGAGTTAAATCATTAGTTCCAAAACTAAAAAATTCAGCATGTTTAGCAATATCTTTTGCCTTTATTGCTGCTCTTGGCAATTCAATCATTGTTCCAACTAAAAAATCAATTTTAATTTTGTTCTCATCTTGAACTTTTTTTGCAACCCTGATTACTAAATCTTTCATGATTTTTATTTCTGCTTCTGTTGAAACTAAAGGTATCATGATTTCTGGCATTGTAGATTGAATTTTTTGTTTTTTACATTCTACTAAGGCTTCAAATATTGCTGTACATTGCATCTCATAAATTTCAGGGAATGAGATTGCTAATCTGCAACCTCTATGACCTAGCATGGGATTTTGCTCATGAAGTTCTGAAATTCTAACTTTTAGTTCATTAACGGGAATATTTAGTGAAACTGCAACATCATTTATTTCATTATTATTTTTTGGCAAAAATTCATGTAGAGGTGGATCAAGTAGCCTTACTGTTACTGGTAAACCTTTCATTATCTTAAATATTTCAATAAAATCCTTTTTTTGATGTGGTAATAGCTTTTTGAGTGCATTAGATCGGTCTTCAATTGTTTTTGATAATATCATTTCTCTTACTGATAAAATTCTTTCTTCGTCAAAAAACATATGTTCAGTTCTACACAAACCAATACCTTCTGCACCAAATTCTCTAGCAGTTTTACTATCTAATGGCGTCTCCGAATTAGTTCTAATTTTTAATTTTCTAAAATCATCAGACCAACGCATTATTTTTGAGAAATCACCTGATATTTCTGGTTTAACTGTTTTTACCTCGCCAATAATTATTCTTCCTGTTGAACCATCAATTGTAATTATTTCTCCCTCTTTGATTACTCTGTTATTTGTTTTGAATAATTTATTTTCATAATCAATTTCTATTTCGCTAGATCCAGAAACACATGGTCTTCCCATCCCTCTAGCAACTACTGCAGCATGACTTGTCATACCTCCTCTTGATGTAAGTATTCCTTTTGCTGCATGCATACCATGTATATCTTCTGGTGAAGTTTCAACACGAACTAATATTGTACTTTGCATCATACTATTTAGTCTTTCAGCCTCTTCAGATGTGAAAACAACTTTTCCACTTGCAGCACCAGGTGATGCGGGTAAGCCTGACCCAATTACTTCCAAGCTCGCTTTCTCATCTAAAGTTGGATGAAGTAAAGTGTCTAGAGAACTTGG
>CACGYL010000003.1 GCA_902577285.1 uncultured Pelagibacteraceae bacterium
TTACTATCTTCTAAAAAAACCAGATTTAATTTTTAAACAAAAAGATGAAATACAAAAAACTCTTGAAACTTTGACCTCTCCTAGCTCTTCGTCTGAAGAAGCATCAAATATTATCTTATCCTATATTTCCTAATCTTTTTATTACCTCGTTTTTTCCAAGAGATAATATTATATCATATATTCCTGGACCAAATTTAGATCCTGTTAACATTATTCGTAACGGCTGCCCTATGCCCTTAAAATTTATATTATTCAATTTTATTAACTCATTTATGATTTGTTCTAAATTTTCTCTATCAAAAATTTCTAATTCTGAAATCTTCTCTTTAAATAAATGTATTATTTTTTTTGCTTCATCATTTATCAGCTCTTTATCATTTTCATTAAAAATAACTTTATCATTTAATATGTATTTGGAATTGTTAAATATATCTTCAAGTGTTTTTGCTTTATTTTTTAAAAATGTTAAAGACCTCTTTATTGTATTTTCTTTATCTTCTTGAATTCTATCTTTATACATTTCACAATATTCTTTTAACTTTTTGTACAATATATTTTCTTCACTATTTTTAATGTAATATTCATTCATAGAGAGAATTCTACTCATATCAAGTTTTGAAGGTGATCTACCTATTCCTTCTAAATCAAAAAGTTTTATACTTTCATCTAAGCTAAAAATTTCCTTATCTTTATAAGACCATCCTAACCTAAGTAGGTAATTTCTAAGTGATTCAGGTAGAATCCCAATTTTTGAGTAATCTTCTAATGTTGAGGCATTGTCTCTTTTTGATAATTTCTTACCATCTATTGTGTGAATAAGAGGTATATGAGCAAATTGTGGAATATCCCATCCTAGTGCTTCATATATCTGTATTTGTTTAAAAGTATTAATTTTATGATCATCTCCTCTTATAATATGCGTCATTCCCATATTATGATCATCAACTGACGCAGATAAATTATATGTTGGTGTTTCGTCATTTCTTAAAATAATAAAATCCTCAATAGTATTATTTTCAATCTCCACGTTCCCTTGAACTAAGTCTTTTAGTAGAGAAGTGCCTTCTATTTTACTTTTAAATCTTATAACTGGTTTTATCCCCATCGGAGCTTGATCTTCAGAAATATCACGCCATTTTCGATTATACACATAAGGAATTTTTTTTTGTTTGGCTCTTTTCTTTTGTTCCTCTATTTCCTCTGCGCTACAAAAGCATTTATAAGCATTTCCATTTTCTAATAATTTTTTAGCAATAGTTACGTGTTTGCCAATCATTTTAGATTGAATATACTCTTCACCATCGTGTTCAATTCCCATCCATTTTAGAGAATTAATTATTTGAACTTTATGTTCTTCCTTAGATCTTTCTTTATCAGTATCTTCAATCCTTAAATAAAATTTACCTGATTTATTTTTTGAATATAACCAATTAAATAGAGCTGTTCTTACTCCACCAATATGAAGAGGACCGGTAGGAGAAGGAGCAAATCTAGTTGCTACTTTTTTCATGGAATTTATTTAGACTATTTTACTGAAAGTTTCTATATAAAGATACAAGAATTCCTTGAACTTTCACTCTATCTGGGCCAAAAATTTTTGTTTCGTAATTTCTATTTGCACTTTCTAATGCAACAGTTTTACCTTTTCTTCTAATTCTTTTCAACATAGCCTCATGATCATCAATTAAAGCTACTACAATTTTTCCATTATCTGCAGTATCAGCTTTTTTTACAATAACAGTATCACCATCGTTTATTCCAGCTTCTATCATAGAATCCCCTTGAACCTTTAAACCAAAAAATTCTCCATCTTTTTCAATATTTGCTGGTAGTGGAATTCTTGAAACTTCATTCTGTATAGCTTCAACTGGGGTTCCTGCAGCAATTTTTCCAAGAACAGGGATTTCTGTATCGTTAGAATTATTTAAATTTTCCTCATCTAATCCTCCCTTAATAACGCTTGGAGAAAAACTGTTATAAATATCGTTTGCAGATGCAGTTTCAGGTAACTTTATTACTTCCAATGCTCTCGCTTTATGGGCTAATCTTTTAATAAAACCTCTTTCTTCTAATGCACTAATAAGTCTGTGAATGCCAGATTTAGATTTTAAATTTAATGATTCTTTCATTTCCTCGTATGAAGGGGACACACCTGTAGATCTCAGCTTTTTGTTGATAAAGAGAAGCAGGTTTTTTTGTTTTTTAGTTAACATAGAACAAATTAAGTACATCGATGTTCTATAAAAGTTCCTCAATTTATACAACAGCTAAAAAGCATTATAAATCGTGGAAAATTTCTACAAAAGAGAAAAAATATTATTATTTTCTAAATCTTTTAAAAGTGATTCACCAATTAAAAAAGTGCTTATCGAGGTCCTGTTTTTTATATCAAGCAATTCATCTTTTGTTTTAAGACCACTCTCAGAAATAAGAGGGGAAGAGTGATTTGAAACAACATCATATATATCATAAGTTGTTTTTATCTCAGTTTTAAGAGTTTTTAGGTTTCGATTATTTATACCAATTAAAGCATCTGGATATTTTACTGATTTTTCTGCCTCTTCAACTGTATGAACTTCAACAATTACACTCATATTGTGCTTTAAAGCCTCCTCGTAAATTTCATCAGCAGTTTTTTCAGAAATACCGGCTAATATAATCAGGACTGCATCAGCGCCGTGACTTTTTGCTAAAGGTACTTGAAATTTATCAACAAAAAAATCTTTACAAAGAATGGGTAATTCAATTTTTTTTTTTATTTCTGAAATATGAGATAGATTTCCTAAAAAAAAATCTTCTTCGGTTAATACAGACAGACATGTTACATTCTTAGAATTATATATATTGGCAATTTTAACCGGGTCATAGTCATCTATCAAAATACCTGCAGATGGACTTGCTTTTTTAATTTCAGCAATTATGGATATTTGATTTTCTGAGTTTTTTGTTTGTATTTTCTTTTTAAAATCAAAAAAAAAGTGCTTCTCATTTATTTTATCCAATAAGCTGTTTATATCAATTTCAAGTTTTAATTTTTCAATTTTAGTTTTCTTTTGATTAATTATTTTCTGAAGGATATTTTCAGACATTTTGTAAACTTTTTATATATTTGAATGCTGCTCCAGACTTAATAAAACCTCTAGTATAATTATAAGCAATTTTAAAATCATCATATTTTTCAGATACCATTAATCCTGCTGCAGCATTTAAACATACAGCTTTTGAAAAATCATTATCCTCACCTTCAAAAATATTTAAAATTTTATCAGAATTAAATTTAGCGTCATCTCCAATTAAATTTTCGAATTTATCAGCATTAATATTTAATTCATCTGGGTCAATTATAAACTCTGATATTTCATTATTTTTTAATTGCACAATATTAGTTTTGGCATAAGGTGAAATTTCATCTAGCCCGTCTTCACTATTTACAATCCAAGCAAATTTTAAATTTAAATTTTTAAGAGCATTCGCAAAAATTTTAAGAAGTTTGTTATCAAAAACACCAACTACCTGCCTCTCAACATGTGCTGGGCTGCTTAATGGACCTATCATATTAAAAATTGTCCTTTTTCCTATTTTTTTTCTTGTGGGACCAACATATTTCATTGCCGAGTGGTAATTTGGTGCGAACATAAAACCAAAATTGTCATTTTTAATTTGTTCCTCGATTTGTTTTGGTTCTAGGTTGATATTTATATTTAAGGCTTCAAGAACGTCAGCTGATCCACATTTTGATGAAACTGCTTTATTTCCATGCTTTGCTACTTTAACACCCATGCTTGCTAACAACAGCGCTGATGCAGTTGAAATATTAAGAGTATCTTTTCCATCTCCTCCAGTACCACAGGTATCAATGCAATTTTCAACTTTTACTCTTTTTGATTTATCTCTTAATATATATACACCTCCAGCTATTTCATCTGAAACCTCACCCTTGTCTGATAATAAAGTCAAAAAATCATAAATTTGTTGATCGCTAGCTTCACCATTCATTAAAATCTTAAATGCATTTTTACTTTCATCAAAATTTAAATTTATTTTGTTTTTGAGCTTTTCTAAAAATTGATCCATTTTTACTCTTTTACAAAGTTCTCTAGAATTTTTAAACCATATTTAGTTTTGATACTTTCAGGATGAAATTGAACTCCATGAATTTTATATTCCTTATGCATAACACCCATAATTGTCCCGTCAGATGTACTAGCTGTAATTTTTAAATCTTTAGATAAGGATTTTCTATCAATTATTAAACTATGATATCTGGTAGCTGTGAAATTTTTTGGTAAATTATTAAGAATACCAATTTTCTTATTTATAATATTGCTTGTCTTTCCATGTATAAGTTCTTTAGCTTGAGTTATCCTAGAACCAAATATTTGACCAATGATTTGATGACCTAAACAAACACCAAGGATCGGTATTTTTTTATACAAATTTTTTACTATCTTTAAACAATTTCCAGATTGATTAGGATTTCCAGGACCTGGAGATATTACAATTTTATTATACCCTTTTTTTAAAATAAAATGATGATCTACTTTATCATTTCTAAAAACATCTACTTTAGAAAAAGATGAAAGATAGTGATATAAATTAAATGTAAAACTATCATAATTATCAATTAAAATTATTTTCATAATCCTTATTCCAAAGCCTTAATTAAAGCTTTTGCTTTATTTACAGTTTCATTAAACTCATTAATTGGTTTGCTATCTGCTACAATTCCTGCACCTGATTGCACATAAAATTTCTTATTTTTAGAAATTGCTGTTCTAAGCGCTATACAAGTGTCAAAATCGCCATTCGCTGAAAAGTAACCAATCCCACCAGCGTACACCTTTCTTCTTGTTGTTTCTAACTCATCAATAATTTCCATTGCTCTTATTTTTGGTGCACCTGAAACAGTTCCAGCAGGAAAACCTGCCAGCAAGGTATCAAATTTACCAAATTTTTTATTGAATATACCCTCAACATTGGAAACTATATGCATCACATGAGAATATCTCTCAATTTTAAAGCTTTCAGTTACTTTAACAGAGTTTATTTTAGAAACTTTTCCAGTATCATTTCTTCCAAGGTCAAGAAGCATTAAGTGTTCAGAAAGCTCTTTTTTATCTTTTAAAAGATCCTTTTCATAGAATTTATCTTCTTTTTTATTTTTACCTCTAGGTCTTGTACCAGCAATAGGTCTTATAGTTATCTTATTATCTCTAAGCCTCACAAGTATCTCAGGGCTTGCGCCTATAATTTGGAAATCTTCAAAGTTAAAAAAATACATAAAAGGGGAGGGGTTAGTAATTCTTAATTTTTTATAAATATCTATTGGTTCTTTATTAAGATCAGTTTCGAACCTTTGACTTAGAACAACTTGAAAAATATCTCCAATTTTAATGTAATTTTTAGCTTTAATTACATTGTCTAAAAATTTTTTCTTTGAGATGTTTGATTTAATTTTAGGTATAGAGATATTTGCATTTGATGATTTAATCTTCAAATTATAGTTTGATAAAAAAATCATCTCCTCAATTTCTTTTTGAATTTGATCATATTTTGCCTCATAATTCTTGATTTTTTCATCAGAAAAACAGTTAACTATAAAAAATAATTTTTTTTCAGCATTATCAAAAACTATAAGATTCCTAGGCCTTAATATTCTTGCATCAGGAATTTTAAGATCATTTTTTGTACTATTCGGAATTCTTTCAATATATCTTATTATATCATAAGAGAAGTATCCCGAAATAATTGCACTAATGGGTGGTAATTCTTTAGGTATCTCAAACTTAAAATCTTCAATGATTTTTTCAATATTATTCTTTGGTTTTCCTTTTAGTTTCTTTTTTTTGTTTTCATAATTTAAAACGCAGTTATTATTATTAAATTCCCATATTTTATCAGGATTTTTCCCAAAAATAGTATATCTGCCTTTTATAAAACCCTTTTCAACCGACTCAAAAATAAAACTATTTCTTACATTTAAAAAGTTATTTATTAAATTCTCTATTTCTTTTAATCCATTAGATTTGAATGAATAGTAAAGAACCTGGTTTTTATTCTTTAAGTGATTTTTCTTGAATAATTTTAGACCAATATTCAACATTATCTAAAATAATTTTTTACTCTATCAATTGTCTGATTAAAGATTTTTACTTTATATTTTGAATTTAATGAAAGATCATACGATGTATAAATATCGTTGATTATATCATTGTTTGATTTAGTTGAATATTCTTTAATATTATCAGCATTTTTATCTATATCAGAGTAATAAATACTATTTATTCTTGATAAGTAAACTTTATCTTTTTCTCCAGTAACTAACGTAAAACTTTTATTTGGCAATGTATAAATAAGATTAACCGACTCCGAGTCAAAAACTTGATTATCATTAAGACTTTCTAATGTGACAGATTTAATATTTTTTTTATCTTTTGATATTTTAATAAATTCATCGTCATTAAATTTTTTCTCATCAATTTTTTCAAAAATATTTTTATTAAACTCAAATTTCTTTTTCAAAACTATGTTTTTTTTAAACTTTCCAAAAAATAAGGATCATTGAAATTTGGTATTTTTTTTTTGAGATTTGAAATTTCAAATATTAAATAATAATCATTTTTATCGATTAATTGTATTTTATCCTCGTTTCTTTTAGAGTATATTTCCTGAAGTGTTTCATCTGAATTATCATTTATTATAAAATTTTTTATCTTATTAGGCTTTAAATTATAAACCTCATTAATTTCTTTTATGCCTGATCCATTTAGAATACTGTTTTCAATTTCATCAATTTTCTTGAAAAATTCGTCATTAAATTCATCAATTTCAATTAAACTTTTAGGAGTTATTTTTGCATATGAAAAATCAATAAAATCCATTTTTAAAATATCTTGATTATTTTTAATGAAATCATCTATTTCTGAATTTGTTACATTCTTATCGTGAACCAAATCAAGGTCTAAAAATTCAATATCAATTTTTTTATTTTCATTAATAAAAATTTTATTTTTTAAAAAATAAGGGGATTTAATTCCACCACTTACATATTTAAATAAATTCTTCTTTAATTCTTGGTTTTTTAATGAATTCTCAAAACTAGAGGCTGTAAGATTATTTTCTAACAAAAATTTTTCATATTTCACTCTTGAAAATTTGTTATTTTCATCAAGTAGAATAGAATTAGATCTAATTTTATTTGCTAAGGCTTTCTCAGAGAGAGATAGATTTAATTCTTTTATCTCCATTTCGATTAATTTTTCAGATATAAGTTCTGATAAAATTTGCTCTATAATATTATTATCTAAGTTTGCTTTAATAATATCATTTGTAAGTCTAGACTCATTTATAAAATTTACAAAATCCTTTGATGAAATTGCCTCATTATTAATCTTTGCAACATTGTTAGTGTTGCCTCCACTAAAGACGCTTCCCATTCCCCAAAATACAAATGGGATTATAATAATACCAACTAACACTCCAGCTAGTTTAGAATTTGAAAAACCTCTTAATTTACCAATCATATTATATAGTCTTTATTTATTGATCTAAAAAAAAATAAACATATAAATTATATTAATCAGTATGACAAATAATAATATGTATTTCGTGGCAAACTGGAAGATGTTTGGGTCAATTAAGTTAGTTAATTCATTAAATAAAGTAATTAGTTACTCAAAAAATAACAAACACAAGGCCAAGATTATATATTGCCCACCTTACACTTTACTTAAATCTTTTGTTGATAAAACTAAAAATTCAAAAATTGAGATAGGGGCACAGGATTGTCATATAAATTCAAATTATGGACCGTTTACTGGAGCTGTAAGCTCAAAGATGATAAAAGATTTAGGAGCTAAATTTGTTATAATTGGACATTCAGAGACAAGAGAAAAGAATGATAATAAAAAAATTAATTTAAAAATAAAATCTGCACTTAATAATAATTTAAATGTTATTTTTTGCATAGGCGAAAAGTTAATTGATAAAAAAAAAAATAAAACTAAGTTTGTTTTAAAGAAACAATTACTTGAGGGATTAAAAAATTTAAATAAATTAAATAAAGTTATAATCGCATATGAACCTGTCTGGTCCATTGGTACAGGAATTATCCCAACAGAACATAGTCTAATAAAAAATGTTAAATTTATTAAAGATACTTTAAAAAGATCAAAAAAATTTTCAAAATCAAAGATTTTATATGGAGGCTCTGTAAACCCAAAAAATATAAAAAATTTAATGAGAATCGATAATATTGATGGTTTTTTGATAGGTGGCGCATCCACTAATGAAAAAATATTTATTGATATAATGAAAAAATCAATTATCTAAGCCCCGTGGAAAACATACTATTAATTATAAATATAATTCTAGCTGCAATATTAGTGTTGCTTGTTTTGTTTCAAAAATCCGAAGGTGGGGCTCTGGGTATTGGTGTTTCTCAAGATAACTTTATGTTTTCAAGGTCAGCAGGCAACTTTATGACTAAAGCTACTTCAATAGTTGCAGCATTATTTATTATATGTAGTCTAGGGTTAACCATTATTTCACGTGGAGATCTGCCTTCAAATACGTCTGTAATTGATAAAATAGAGGAAAATGCTGACGATGCTCCTAAATTACCAGAAAATAATAATTAATACTTTTATTTTTATAATTCATTAGCTATAACATACTTCCATGGCGCGATATATATTTGTCACTGGCGGCGTGGTCTCTTCACTTGGTAAAGGTTTATCATCAGCATCGCTTGGATACTTGCTTAGATCACAAGGGTATAAAGTAAGAATAAGAAAAATGGATCCATATATAAATGTAGATCCAGGAACTATGAGTCCATTTCAACATGGTGAGGTTTTTGTAACAGATGATGGTGCTGAGACAGATTTAGATCTAGGACATTACGAGAGATTTACTGATATTTCAGCCAAACAATCTGACAACATTACAACAGGTAGAATTTATAGTGATATAATAAAAAAAGAGAGAAGAGGCGGTTATCTTGGAAAAACTGTTCAAGTAATTCCACATGTTACAGATAGGATTAAAGAGTTTATAAAAAAAGACATAACGAATGAAGATTTTGTAATTTGTGAAATTGGTGGAACAGTTGGTGATATTGAAAGTTTACCTTTTTTAGAAGCTATAAGACAATTTTCAAATGATAATGGAAAGTTAAAATCATTATTTATTCATCTAACATTTGTTCCATTTTTAAAATCTTCAGATGAAATTAAAACAAAACCAACACAACATTCAGTTAAAGAACTTCGGAGTATAGGAATTCAACCGGATATAGTTATCTGTAGATCACAGCAGTCAATTCCTCTAGACCAAAGAAGAAAAATCTCATTATTTTGCAACGTTGATATTGATAATGTAATTGAAACAGTTGATGTAAAAACTATTTATGAGGCACCAATAAGTTTCTTTAACCAAAAACTGGATAAACAAGTCTTAAAATACTTTAAATTAAAGTCTAGAAAAAGACCTAATTTACACCCTTGGAAAAAAATAACAAATATAGTTTTGAAAACAAAGAGAATTGTTAATATTGCCATCATAGGCAAATATGTAAATTTAAAAGATGCTTATAAATCACTAGATGAAGCCCTCACACATGGAGGAATTTCAAATAAAATTAAAGTTAATCTAGTAAGAATTGAGTCAGATAAACTAAGAGCAAATGAAATTAAATCTAAGTTAAAGAATGTGTCTGGAATATTAATACCAGGAGGATTTGGTAAGAGAGGAACAGAAGGAAAAATTGAAGCAATTAGATATGCAAGGGAAAGAAAAATACCTTTTCTAGGCATATGTTTTGGAATGCAAATGGCAATGATTGAGTTTGCTAGAAATATTTTAAAAATCAAAAAAGCTGGTTCTAGCGAATTAGATAAAAATTGTTTTCCAGTAATAGGATTAATTGACGAATGGAACAAAGATGGAAAAATTATAAAAGGAACAGATAAAAATCTTGGAGGAACAATGAGACTAGGTCTTTATGAGGCAAAACTAAGAAATAATTCTGCCATAAAAAATATTTATAAATCTAGTATGATTAAAGAGAGACACAGACATAGATATGAGGTCAATATAAACTTAAAGCAAGAATTTGAAAAAAAAGGTTTAATATTCTCAGGTATCTCTCCAGACAATCAATTACCAGAAATTATCGAACTAAAAAATCATCCTTGGTTTATTGGAGTTCAATATCACCCAGAATTTAAATCTAGACCTTTGAGTCCTCATCCTTTATTCTCATCATTTATTAAAGCTGCAAAATCTTTTAATGGAAAATAAAATAATTAATTGTGACGGTATAGAAATTTCTAACAAAAATAAAATTTGTTTAATTGCAGGTCCTTGTCAACTTGAAACTGAGCAACATGCGTTAGATATGGCTGGAAAAATTAAAGAAATTACAACTAAATATAATATTGGTTTAATTTACAAAACTTCTTTTGATAAAGCAAATAGAACAAGTTTAAAGGGAAAAAGAGGTGCTGGACTAGAAAATTCCTTACCTGTATTTGATAAAATTAAAAAAGAAATAAAAGTACCTGTCCTTACTGATATCCACAATGAAGATCAATGTTCTCTTGTTTCTCAACATGTGGATGTACTTCAAATTCCAGCTTTTCTATGTAGACAAACAGATCTATTAATTGCTGCTGCTAAAACTCAAAAAATTATAAATGTAAAAAAAGGTCAATTTCTTGCACCATGGGATATGATTAATGTAACAAAAAAAATTTCAGAAAGTGGGAATGAAAATATTTTAGTCACAGAAAGAGGTGCTAGTTTTGGATATAATACACTAGTTTCTGATATGAGATCTATACCTATCATGGCCAAGAATGGTTATCCTGTAGTATTTGATGGAACTCATTCTGTTCAGCAACCTGGAGGCTTGGGTGAAAAAAGTGGAGGTCAAAGAGAATTTGTAGAATATTTATCAAGAGCAGCAGTTGCTGTAGGTGTGGCAGCGATCTTTTTAGAAACACATCAGGATCCCGATAATGCTCCATCCGATGGTCCTAATATGGTACCTTTAGACAAGTTAGACGAGCTAATAAATCAAATTGTGGAAATTGATAATTTAGTTAAAAAATAATAAATGAATAAAATCAAACGAGTCGTTGCAAGACAGGTATATGACAGTAGAGGAAACCCAACTATAGAGGCTGAAGTATTTTCTAGTAATTTAAGCGCATCAGCAATTTGTCCATCAGGTGCATCAACAGGTAGTTTTGAGGCTTACGAAAAAAGAGATAAAAAGAATAAAAAATACTTAGGAAAAAGCGTTTTAATACCAGTTGCAACTGTTAATAAATTAATTTCTAAAAAGTTAAAAAATGAAAATATTCATGATCAAGAAAGAATAGATAGTATTTTAATAAAATTGGATGGTACCAAACAAAAAACAAAATTAGGAGCAAATACAATATTAGCTGTGTCAATGGCTGCAAAAAAATTATCAGCAAAAATAAAAAAAATACCGTTATACAAAAATTTTATTGTCAAACAAAATTTCAAACTTCCATATCCATTAATGAATATTATTAATGGAGGAGCCCATGCTGATAATGGTCTCAGAATTCAAGAATTTATGATTAGACCTGATAAAGCAGGATCATTTAATGAAGCTGTTAGGATGTGTTTTTTAGTAATTAATAATTTAAAAATATTATTAAAACAAGCTAGTCACTCTATTAATGTTGGTGATGAAGGTGGTTTTGCTCCGATGATAAGTGATAATGAGAGTGCTTTAAAACTTATTGTTAAAGCAATTAAAAAATCAGGTTATAAAAATGGTAAAGATATATCTATTTGTTTAGATGTTGCGGCAAATGAATTAATAAAAAAAGATAAGTATTCGATTCATTCTAAAAGTTATATTAGCGTAGATCAATCAATTAAAAAATATTTATATCTTATTAAAAAATATCAAATAAAATCAATTGAGGATCCATTTGGTGAAGATGATTGGAAAGCATGGTCGAAATTTGTAAAACAAACAAATAATAAAACACAAATTATAGGCGATGATCTTTTTGTTACAAACCTTGAAAGATTGAAAGTAGGTTTTTTAAATTTATCTGCAAATAGTATTTTAATAAAATTGAACCAAATTGGAACTGTTACAGAAACACTAGAAGTAATAAAATTTGCACACCTCATTGGTTTTAAAACAATTATTTCACATAGATCTGGAGATACTGAAGATACATTTATTGCAGATTTAGCAGTAGGCACCAATTCAAATCAAATCAAAACTGGATCTCTTGCAAGATCTGAGAGAATAGCAAAATATAATCAGCTAATTCGTATAGAAGAAGATCTTGGTAGATCTGCTAAAATGAATAAGATTAATTGATGTTAGATAAATTAAAAAAAAACTACTTTATTTTAATAATTACATTTCTTTTTATATATTTCTTCTTTAATTTATTAGATGGCGAAAGAGGTATGATTTCTTACATTGAGAAAAAAAATATATATGATCAACTGAAAAAAGATGAGATAATTTTAACTAATAAAATCGCTGATTTAGAGCATAAAAATTCACTTTTAACTGATAACATAGACCTAGATTTCATAGAAGCATTAATTCGAGAAAAGTTTTTATTTGGAAAAGAAGGTGAGACTACCTATATAATTAAGAATAATGGAAATAAAAAATAGACCAAGACATCCAGAAAAAGTAAATAAACCTATTAATCCTATAAAAAAGAAACCAAAATGGATTAGATCGAAGCTTCTAAATAGTAAGGAATTTTTTTTAACTAAAACAATTGTTAATAAAGATAATCTTGTGACAGTTTGCCAAGAAGCAAACTGCCCAAATATTACTGAATGCTGGAGTAAAAGACATGCAACACTAATGATAATGGGTGATACATGCACTAGAGCGTGTGCATTTTGTGATGTGAAAACAGGAAAACCAGAAAAATTAGATCAATTCGAACCGATAAAGATAGCAAATGCTGTTAAAAAATTAAATTTAAATCATGTAGTAATTACCTCTGTAGATAGAGACGATCTTACTGATGGTGGTTCAAATCATTTTCATGATGTTATTGTTGCAACTAGAAAAAAAAATCCTAATACAACAATTGAAGTTTTAACACCTGATTTTTTAAGAAAAGGTGAGGCTTACAAAAGAGTTTTAGAAGCAAACCCAGATGTTTTTAATCATAATATCGAAACTGTACCAAGTCTTTATTTAAAAGTTAGACCAGGAGCAAGATATTTTGGATCATTGGAACTTTTAAAAAATTCAAAAAAATTTAATCAAAATGTCTTCACAAAATCAGGAATTATGGTTGGATTTGGAGAAAAAAAAGATGAGATAATTCAAGTTATGGATGATCTAAGATCTGCAGACGTTGACTTCCTAACTATAGGTCAATATCTTCAACCTTCTGATAAGCACTTTCCATTAGATAGGTACTATCATCCAGATGAATTTAAAGAGCTTGAAAAAATAGCAAAATCTAAAGGTTTTTTATTTGTATCTTCTTCAGCTTTAACAAGATCCTCTTATCATGCCGATGAAGACTTTAATAAACTTAAAAAAAATATTACAAAAAATATTCATTAATGCCAAAAGCGTCAGTTAAGAGATTAATTGATAATAGAAAAGACAAGCTTATAGAATTCGTATTAGATATAGAAAAATACCCTGAATTTGTTCCATTCTGCCAAGGTTCAAAAGTATATCAGAGAAAACAAAAAGGAGATCTAACACTTATTGTTGCAGATTTAACAATAGGGAAGGGGCCTTTTGTTGACACATATAAAAGTGACGTTAAATTTAATAAAAAAGATGACACAATTTTTGTAACAAATATTGATGGCCCTTTAAATTATCTAGAAAATAATTGGAAATTTAAGGAACAAGGCGATTTTACCGAAGTAACTTTTGATGTTGATTTTGAAATTAAAAATAAATTTTTGAATATTTTAATGACCAAGTCTTTTCAATTTGGTCTTGAAAAAATAGCTGATGCATTTCAGAAGAGAGCTGAAAGTTTATAATATGCTCAAAATCATTTTAAGAGCGTGCTTGACTGTACCTTTTTGAATTAAAATCCTTTTTTTATTTTTAAATAGGTTTTTCTTAATGATTGTTTTACGTCCTTTTTTTAAACCTATGTAAACTAATCCGACTGGTTTTTCTTTTGTGCCACCATTAGGTCCTGCAACTCCTGTGATCGAGATTGATATATTTGATTTACTAATTTTACTTAAATTTTTAACCATCAGTAAGCACGTCTCATAGCTAACTGCTCCATAATTGGTAATAGTTTTTTTTGGAACTTTAAGCAATTTTACTTTTGCATTATTTGAATAAGTCACTAAGCCCATATTAAATACTTTTGACGACCCACTGATAGACGTAATTGAACTTGCTAAAAGTCCTCCAGTACAAGATTCAGCAAATGAAACTGTTAATTTTTGTTTAGTTAGCAACTTTACAATTTTTGAGGATAAATTATTCATGAAGTAATGATCATATAAAAGACAAGAATTGCCACTACATACAACCCAGCACAAACATCATCCATTATAACACCAAAGCTATTCTTAAAATTTTTGTCATAATAGCTTACAGGGTAGGGTTTTGTGATATCAAAAATTCTAAAGAGAATAAACATTATAAAATAAAAAGTTAGAATCCTTGATGGATCTATTGATTCACTATGGGCAATTTCATAGAGACAAACAGGAATTGATTGGCCAATAAATTCATCAATAACCACTTCTTTCGGGTCTTTATTGCTTAAATCTTTAATAAATAAATTTACTGCAAAAAGTGAAATTATAAAAATTGCGACTAAAAAAAATAAAAATGTATTTGCTGATACTGAAAAAATATGAAATAATATATATAACAAGATGACTGTAGCTAGAGAAGCAAAACTACCAGGAATTCTTGGCAGTTTTCCAATTCCAAACATTGTAACAAAAAGAAAATTTATTTTTTTAAGCATAACGATTTAGTGAGACTATTACTTCACATGCAATAGCTTCTTCTTTTCCTATTAAACCTAATTTTTCAACTGTTTTACCTTTAAGATTAATTTGATTTTCATTTACATTAAGCAAATTAGATAAAGATACAATAATTTTATCTCTATATTTTGAAACTTTAGGTCTTTCACAAATTAAATTTATATCGATGTTATTTATAAAATATCCTTCATCTTTAATTTTTTTTAAAATAGGAGACAACATATTAGGTGATCTTATATTTTTAAATCTACTTTTGTTACTTGGATAAAGTGTTCCAATATCTTTTTTTCTCATAGCTCCAAGTAGTCCATCAATTATTGCATGGATAATTACATCTCCATCAGAATGTCCTTGAAGACCAGAATGGAATGGAATTTTTATTCCACCTAGGTATAATTTCTTATTTTTGATTAGTCTATGAATATCGAATCCAATTCCATAAAAATTTTTAACAATGATTTTTTTTAAATCGGTTTTTGTTGTAATTTTGAAATTATTTTCTTCACCTTTTATAAATTTAACTTTTTTATTATTATCTAAAAATAATGTTGCTTCATCAGTAATTTTTGTATTGTTAAGATTAGATAAATTGAACAAAGTTTTATAATTAAAACATTGTGGTGTCTGGGTTAATAGCAAATTTTCTCTATTCAAATTCTGAATTTTATTTTTAATTTTATATTTTGTTGAATTGTTGGTTGTTAGATAAGGGACTACTGCCTTATATTTTTTTAGATTTGAGTTTAGCTTTTTTAATAATTTAATTGAAAAATTAGGTCGCGCAGCATCATGAATAAAAACATTAGTAAATTTCATATTTTTTATAAAATTTAATGCTTTTTGTGAAGATTGATATCTTTCTCTTCCACCTTTAATCACTTTAATAGATTTGTCTTTAATATTTTTAATAGGGGTATTTGAAACTATTACTATTAATTTAAATAACTTAGACTTTATTGCCTTATCTACTGAATGCATAAATAAAGGTTTATTTATATAATTTATAAATTGTTTTGGATTATTTGATTTAAATCTCTTACCTTTGCCAGCAGCTAGTAGTATAAAACAATTAGTCATGATTGTTATAAAATTATTTGTAATGTATTTTTAAATTATGTTTGCTTTGTTAAAAAGAAATTTGTTTATAATTGTTATATTTATATTAACTATTTCTCTAGGTTTTCTTACATTTTTAACTTTCATCAACAAAAGTTTTATTAAACTTAATGAAGATAATCTCGAAATTCTCCTTATATCTAATATTTGTTTTGTACTTTTATTCTTTGTATTAATATTTTTTGATATTAAAAATTCTATTAAAAACAATATTAATGTAAGAGGCTCAGTAGCTAACAGAAAATATATTGTTTCATTTGCCTTATTTACTCTAATCCCATCATTATTAATAGCTATTTTTTCATTATTTATTTTTTCTTTTGCATTAGAAAAATACTTTGATAAAAAAATTACTACTGCTGTTAATAACTCATATGAAATTGCCAAAAATTACGTTGATGAGAAAAGAAATAAAATAGAATCTGAGATAGTGTTAATAGCATTTGATTTAAATAAATATTCTGAATTGTATAAATCTGACCCTGATCGATATCAAATTATATTAAATACTCAGAGATTTCTAAGAGATATAGATCAGCTTCACTTAATAAATCAAGACGGTAAACTACTAAGATCTGCAGCAAATTCAGATTATAAAAAAATTGAAGATAGAGCTATGCAGATGGTAAGAAATGACGATCGACCATTAAAGATAATAAATACTTTTGAAAATAAATCTGCAGCAGTAGTAAGATTATCTAATTATGATAATACTTTTTTATATGTATTAAAATATATAGATAAAAATATTTCTAACTACTTAATAGAATCTGAAGAAGCGGTAAATTTTTATTACACAGTAGAAAATCAAAATTTAGGTATAAGAATTTCATTTGCTATAATTTACGTAACACTTGTTACACTTCTACTCTTTTTATCTATAACTATTGCTATTAGATTTTCATCACGTTTCTTTATATCTATAAATAATTTGATAACTGCATCAGAAAATATTGGTAAAGGAAATCTTGATACAAAGGTCCCCGATCTTAAAGCAGATATTGAAATGGAACGACTTAATAAAAATTTCAACTCAATGATTGAAAGATTAAAAAATCAACAAGAAAAATTATTAACCAGTGAACGTCATGAAGCTTGGGAAAGTGTTGCGAGAAAATTAGCTCATGAAATTAAAAATCCATTAACACCAATACAATTAACCATTGATAATCTTAAAACGAAATATTTACCAAATATTGAAAAAGAAAGACAAGAAAAATATTTAAATAACCTTAAAACTATACTTAAACAAATAAAGCAAATTGAAAATTTGGTAAATGAATTCTCTGATTTTGCAAGAATGCCAAAACCACTATTTAAACAAAACAACCTAAATAATGTTATTAAAGAAAATATTAGCTTGGTAAATAAATTTGATAATTCAGTTCGTATTAGATTAGTTAACCATTTGTCAGATGAGGTTGTATTAAACTTTGACAACGAACAGTTTAATAGATTATTTTTTAATCTTCTTAAAAATTCTTTAGAAAGTATTCAGGAAAAAGTAAAAAAAGACAGTAAAACTGACAAAAATATAGATATAGAAATTAGACAAAGAAGAGATTATATAAACATTAATATCGTTGATACTGGGACTGGATTTAAAAATAAAAAAACTAAAGATATTATTAAACCTTATTTTACAACTAAAGAAAAAGGAACTGGATTAGGATTATCAATTGTAGATAAAATTATTAGTGATCATGAGGGATCAATTAAATTTTTAAATCATAGAAATGGTGCAAAAATTCAAATTATAATTCCATATAAAAAATAATGTCAGCTGAAATTTTAATTATAGACGACAATGCAGATATAAGATTAATTCTTGATGAATTAATTAAAGATTCTGGATATAAGACAAGAGTTGCTGCTAACTTTAATCAAGCTTTAGCCGAAATTGATAAAAAACTTCCAGATGTTGCAATAATCGATGTTAAATTAGATAAAGGTGATAATGATGGTATTCTCTTATTAGATCACATCAAAAAAAAAAACTCCGATTTACCAGTAATAATGATATCAGGCCATGCTAATATTGAGATGGCTGTAAATTCATTAAAATCTGGTGCATTTGAATTTATACAAAAACCATTTGATAAAGAAAGACTTTTAAATTTTGTAAATAGAGCTGTTGAAAACTACAATTTAAAAAATGAAAATAAAACTTTAAATACAAAACTTTTTCATACTTTCGAATTAGTTGGTAAAAGTTCTAATATTTTATCAATTAAAGATCAGATAAATAAATTATCAAAATCTGAGAGTAGAATTTTTATAACTGGACCTACAGGTTCAGGTAAAGAACTAATTTCAAGAAAAATTCATAAAAATTCTAAAAGAAAAAACGGGCCATTTGTGGTTATTAATGGTGCACTTTTAGATGCAAAAAAATATGAACTTGAATTATTTGGTGAAGAAAAAAAAGATGGATCTATTTTCTATGGAGCTCTTGAAAAAGCATCTGGTGGAATATTATTAATTGATGAGGTTACAGAAATACCACTAGAGACACAGTCGAAAATTTTGAGAGTTGTGATCGATCAAAAATTTAAAAGAATAA
The DNA here is from genome assembly GCA_902577285.1 of uncultured Pelagibacteraceae bacterium. Taxonomy (GTDB): domain Bacteria; phylum Pseudomonadota; class Alphaproteobacteria; order Pelagibacterales; family Pelagibacteraceae; genus Pelagibacter. Next base: position 18,701 of record CACGYL010000003.1, read on the forward strand.
ATAGTAACCATGATATTAAAGTTGATGTTAGAATAATTTGTACAAATAGCAAAGATGTTCAACAAGAGATCAGATTTGGAAATTTCAGAGAAGATTTATTCCATCGATTGAACGTATTTAATATTAAAATTGATTCTTTAAATAGGAGAATTGAAGATATTCCCATATTAATAGATTATTTTATCGAAAATATTTGCGAGGCTAACAATTTTAAAAAATTTAAGATAATTGATAATAATTATTTGCTAAATTACGATTGGCCAGGAAATGTTAGAGAGTTAAGAAATTTGATAGAGAGAATTGCTATTTTATCTCCTGGTAATGATAATGAAAGGTTAATGAATATTATCAAAGAGTCATTATCAAATTCAATTGAAGATAATTTTTCAGTAACTGAAACACTCACTGTTCCATTAAAAGAGGCTAGAGAAAGTTTTGAAAAACAATATTTAATCTCACAATTGAAAAAATTTAGTGGAAATATTTCAAAGACTGCTAAATTTATTGGCATGGAAAGATCAGCTTTACATAGAAAATTAAAACTTTTAGGAGTTAAAGATCTAAACTAATGAATATTATTATATGTGGAGCTGGAAGAGTAGGTTCAACTATTGCAAAAATGTTAATTGAGCAAAATCACTCAATAACAATGATTGATCAATCTAGTGATGATATTCAAAAAATAAATGAAACTTTAGATGTAAAAGCAATTGTTGGTAAGGCAACATCTCCAGCTATATTAGAAAAAGCAAATACAAAAGATGCTGATATGATTATAGCCGTAACTAGAAATGACGAAATAAATATGTTGATTTGTCAAATAGCCTTTTCTTTATATCAGGTTCCTAAAAAAATTGCACGAATAAGATCTCAAGAGTATCTTGATCCTAAATATTCGGGTTTGTTTAATAGAGAAAATCTGCCAATTGATAATATTATATCTCCTGAAATTGAAATTGCAAAATCAATCCAGCGAAAATTGGAGGCACCAGGAGCTCTAGATAATGTCCCATTCGCAGAAAATAAAATTAGATTGTTAGAAATCTTAATTGATGAAAAATGTTCAATACAAGGAATTAATCTAAATGAACTTACAAAAAAATTTCCAAAATTGAATGCATATATTCTAGGTGTTATTAGAGATGATAAATTTGTTGTAATGAAAAAAACAGATCAACTTCAACTTAAGGATAAGGCTTATGTTGTTGTAAATAGTAGTCAAATGCAAGAGACCTTGACTGTATTTGGACACAACGAAAAAATTTCAAATAAAATTCTAATTATCGGCGGAGGAAATATTGGTTTTAATCTTGCTAAAAATATTGAACAGTCATTTGACTCAGCTAGAGTTAAGATTATAGAAAAAGATAAATCAAGAGCTGAAAATATTGCTAATGAACTTAATGATACTATAGTAATTAATGGTAATGGCCTGGATGAAGATGTTTTAAATGAAGCTAATATTGATGAAGTTGAAACAGTTTTAGCTTTAACTAATGATGATGAAGATAACCTAATGGTTAGTGTAATAGTTGAAAAATTTTCTAAAGATAAAAGAACTATGGCATTAATAAATAAACCTAATTACTCATTATTACAATCATCTTTAAAAATTGATGATTTAATTGATCCGAGAATGAACACGGTTTCTAGTATTTTAAAACATGTTCATAAAGGAACTATAGAAAACGCCTATACTATTTTAAATGGTGAGTATGAGGTTATTGAAGCAGATATTATTGAAACGTCAGAACTAATAAACAAACAATTAAAAGATTCTAATTTACCCGAAGAAATCAGAATAGGTGCCATATTGAGAGATGGTGAAGTAATTATACCACGTTCAAGCTATGTGTTTCAAAAAGATGATACAGTTTTGCTTCTTTCTAAAAGAAATCAATTACCTACTGTAGAAAATATGTTTAGAATTAGTTCAATCTAATTTTAATATGAACAAATTCAGCTCTATTTATATAAGTTCTTTTTTAATTTTAATAAGTATTTTTTCATTTTTTAATATTATTTATTCAAATTATTTTGGCATTTTTTTTAATATTGAAAACTACATTTATACTTTGTTTATAAGTATTATTATTGGAGGCGGATTATTATTTTTTAATCGAAAAAAAACTACAAAAATTACTATTTATGAAAAAATATTTACTGTTTTGATAGGATATTTTTTATTCCCACTAATAATATCACTTCCCTACTACTTTAGTATTCAAAATATATCGTTACTTAATTCTTATTTTGAAGCTATATCTGGTTTTACTTCAACTGGATTTACTATTTTTGATAATATTAAACAACTAGATGAAAGTTTAATTTTATGGAGGTCAACTTCCCAATGGATTGGAGGCATTTATTTTCTTTTTTCTATTTTATTGCTGATTGATATTTTTGATAAAAACTTAAAACAATCATTTACTGAATATTTATCTTTCAATTATAATGAAATTTTTAAGCAATCGTTTAAAATAATTATTATATATTGTTTTCTGACTCTTTTAATATTTATATTATTTAAAATTATAAATTTAAGAACTTTTGATGCTTTTAATTTATCATTGTCGATAATTTCTTCTGGTGGTTTTTTACCTGTAAATAGTATTGACTATTTATTTGTTAGCGATTTAAGTAAAATAATTCTATCATTTACAATGATTTTATCATTCTTTAGTCTTTTTTTAACCTACAACCTTATTTTTTTTAATAAAAAAAAACTTAATTTTTTGAGCGAGGATTTTAATCTTTTAATTTATTTTTTAATTTTAATTTCTTTTTCATTTGTTTTTTTGAATTCAAGTAATAGCTTTCCAACAATCCTAGTCGCTATATCAAGCAGCATATCAAATATAGGTGTTTCATTTTCAAATACACCTAATAACCTAATATTTATATTTTTTATCATGGTTATAATAGGTGGCTCCTTTTTTTCGACAAGCTCAGGTATTAGGGTTATAAAAATTTTAAGTTTAATTAAATTTTCTTTAAACAACCTGCTTTCTCACACTAAGCCATATCAAATTTATTCTAATAAAGTGACTTTGATCAATGAAAATACTGATAAATCAGATATTAATAAATATTTTTTCTCTATAGTTATTTTTATTATATCTTTAACTACACTTACATTACTTTTGACACTTTCTGATATTCAATTTGAAAATTCATTCAAACTTTCTATTCTGACAATAATGAATACTGTTAATTCAACTATGTTTCAGCTTTCAAATTTTGATTTTAACAGTCTTTCTTTTTTAACAAAGATTTATTTAATAATTTTCATGATAATAGGAAGGGTAGAGTTATTAACTATATTAATATTATTTAAAAAATTTCTTTTCAAAAATTAAATTAGTAATATAAAGTAACTCTTTTGCGCCCTTAGCTCAGCTGGATAGAGCAACGGTTTTCTAAACCGTGGGTCGGAGGTTCGAATCCTTCAGGGCGCGCCATCACAAAATTATCAATATTGATGAGGTATTTTTACAGTTGATGGTTGTATTAGTTTCTGCTTTACTCTGGCATTCAAAAATTACTTTTTGAATAATTTGTTAACAAATAAATAAATAAAAGAGGAAGAAATAATGTTTAAATTAGTAAAACAATTGACTTCTATGATTGCTATGTTCGCTGTGCTTTTTGCATTTTCAACAGAAACAATGGCTGCTAAGAAATCAAAAACTCTTGAGAACACAAAAAAAAGAGGATTTGTAAGATGTGGTGTTTCTCAAGGTCTGCCAGGATTCTCAAACGCTGATGAGTCTGGAAACTGGACAGGAATAGATGTAGACGTATGTAGAGCAGTTGCTGCTGCTACATTAGGAGATGCAACTAAAGTTAAATTCACTCCTTTGAGTGCAAAAGAAAGATTTACTGCACTTACATCTGGTGAAATTGATATATTGTCAAGAAACACTACTTGGACTTTATCTAGAGATGCTGACATTGGTTTAACATTTGTTGGTGTAAACTTCTATGATGGACAAGGCTTCATGGTAAGAAAAGGTTCAGGAATAAAATCCACAAGTGAGTTTAAAAACGGTACATCTGTTTGTACAAACTTAGGAACAACAACTGAGCTAAATATGAGAGACTTTTTTGACTCAAGAGGAATATCTTATGAGCCAGTAGTTTTTGAGAAGGCTGACGAAGTCGTAGCTGCTTATGATGCTGGTAGATGTGATACTTACACAACTGATAAATCAGGTCTTGCTGCACAAAGAACTAAATTATCAGCTCCAGATGATCACGTAGTGTTACCAGAGACTATTTCAAAAGAACCACTGGGACCAGTTGTACGTCAAGGTGACTCTGTTTGGGAAGATATAGTTAGATGGTCACTAAATACTATGATCGAAGCAGAAGAGTATGGTGTTAACTCATCAAATGCTGACATGATGAAAACTTCAAACAATCCAGCAATTAAAAGATTAGTTGGTGCTGAAGGTGAATTAGGTGCAGCTTTTGGTTTAGATAACGACTGGAACTTAAGAATTATCAAACAAGTTGGTAACTACGGTGAAAGCTACAAAAGAAACATAGCTGACACTGGAATTCTACCTGACAGAGGTCCAAACGAATTATGGACAAAAGGTGGAATTTTATACGTACCACCAGCAAGATAATTTTATTCTAAATTACTTAAAAAGGGCTAGATATTTCTAGCCCTTTTTTTTATATAGATTGTGATGAACAACATTATAAAAAAATTTTTACCTCAGATTTTAGCTATACTTTTTGTTGTTCTTATATTTGGTTTTTTAACAATCAATGCCCAGACTAATATGGATAATAGGGGTATCGATTTTGGATTTGGATTTTTATCTCAAGAGTCATCTTTTGATGTTCAATTTTCTTTAATTGAATATAGTGGATCTGATTCATATGCTAGAGCTTTCTTAGTTGGACTTTTAAATACCTTATTAGTTTCTTTTATAAGTATAATTTTTTGCACAATTCTAGGTGTTATAATTGGTGTAGCAAGATTATCATCAAATTATCTGATAAAAAACTCTGCAGCATGGTATGTAGAATTTTTTAGAAATATACCATTATTATTGCAAATTTTCTTTTGGTATTATGCTGCTTTGAGAGCATTACCTTTGCCAGAAAAAGCTAATGCATGGTTTGGTGTAACCTATATGACTGTAAAGGGTTATTACATACCTGCAATGGTATGGGAAAATTTGAATGTATTTTTATACTGTGGTCTAGCAGCAATAATTTCAATTATTGTATTAAAAAAATACGCAAATAATTTAAGGGATACACAAGGTAAACAAATTCCAGTACTTTTGTATTCAATAGCTTTATTAATAATTTTACCGCTTTTATCCTTTTTATTTGGTGGAGTAAGTTTAGAATTTGAACTGCCTCAGCTTAAAAAACTGTCAAAAATCTCTTATATTTATGAAGGTGGGATTAGTTTACCTCCTGAATTAATAGCATTAGTTTTAGCACTATCTCTGTATACATCCACGTTTGTAGCAGAGTGTGTAAGAGCTGGTATTGAAGGTGTGAGCAAAGGTCAGAAAGAGGCTGCAGCATCTGTTGGTTTGACACCTAATCAAGTTTTAAAACTAGTAATTATGCCACAAGCTTTAAGAATTATTATACCACCAACAACAAACCAATATTTAAATTTAACTAAGAATTCATCTTTAGCAGCAGCTATTGCATATCCTGATTTAGTTCTAGTATTTGCGGGCACAGCACTAATGCAAACAGGTAAAGCAATTGAAATTGTTTCGATAACAATGTTAACGTATTTGACAATTAGTCTAACCATTGCAGCAATAATGAATTGGTATAATAAAAAAATTGAAATTAAAGAAAAGTAAACAATGCAGGCAATAAATTTTTTAAAACCTAATAGAGATAATATTAAAAATTACTCTATTATTGGTTCTGTTTTAATTTTAATAAGTTTAATTGATGTTATATCAAATGCTTTTCTTAAAACAAACTTAACATCTTTTTTACCTGGTTCTTTAACCACTTTATTTCCTTTAATCTTGGGTTTGATTGGATTAAATATGATGAGAATTGATTACTCTGGAAATAAAACATTAGACATATTAAATAAAAATATAAATACTAATAATTTTAATGCTCTATTAACTTTATTAATACTTTTTTCAATCATTAAAGCTCTTCCTCCATCTTTAAGTTGGATGATTTTAGATGCTAATATTTCAGGTGACTCAAAAGATGCTTGTACTGGCACAGGAGCTTGTTGGACCTATATCAAAGTTTGGTTTAGAAGATTTATGTATGGAATGTATCCAAATGAATTTCACTGGAGAATTAACACTGCATTCATTTTAGTTATAGCTCTAGGCTTCGTTGGATATTTTATGAAAGAAAATTTAAAAAAATATTTGGCATTATACTATGTAATAATTTATCCAATAATTGCATATCTAGTTATTTACTATTTAATTTCTGGTGGATCATTTGGTCTTCAATGGGTAGAAACAGGTGCTTGGGGTGGTTTATCACTTACTTTTATCGTTTCATTTTTCTGTTTAATTTTCTGTTTCCCTTTAGGAATGATATTTGCATTAGGAAGAAGATCTAATCTTCCAGTAATAAAATATATATCTATTTGTTACATTGAGTTTTGGAGAGGTGTTCCATTAATCACAGTTTTATTCATGTCTTCTGTAATGTTTCCAATGTTCTTACCTGAAGATTTTTTTATGGATAAATTAGTAAGAGTAATTATTGCAATAACATTGTTTGAGGCTGCTTACTGCGCTGAGGTAATTAGAGGAGGTTTGCAATCTTTACCTAGGGGTCAATATGATGCTGCAAAATCTTTAGGAATGGGTTATTGGAAAATGCATATTTTTGTAATCTTACCTCAAGCACTAAAATTAGTGATTCCTGGAATAGCGAATACATTTTTAGCATTAGTTAAAGATACACCTTTAATTTTTGTAGTTGGTTTAGCTGAATTAGCAGGAATGCTTGCTTTAGCAAAAACAAATCCAAAATGGTTAGGTTTTGCAATGGAAGGATATATTTTTGCATCGATAATATTCTGGATTATATGCTATGCAATGAGTAAATATAGTTATAACTTAGAAGCTAAATATAAAACCGAGAGATAATATATGTCTGATCCAATTATAAAAATTCAAAATATGAATAAATGGTTTGGTGATTTTCAGGTTTTAAAAAATATTAATTTAGAAGTTGAAGCAAATAAGAAAATTGTAGTATGTGGTCCGTCAGGTTCAGGTAAATCAACATTGATTAGATGTATCAATAGATTAGAAGAGCACCAAGAGGGTGATATAATCGTTGATGGAAATGAACTGTCAGAAAAAACAAAAGATATTGAAAAAATTAGAGCTGAAGTTGGGATGGTTTTTCAACAATTTAATTTATTTCCACATCTATCAATATTAGATAATTGTACTCTTGCACCTATCTGGGTAAAAAAAATGCCAAAAAAAGAGGCTCAAGAACTAGCATTAGACCAACTAAAAAAAGTTCAAATAGATGATCAAGCCAATAAATTTCCTGGACAGCTTTCAGGTGGACAACAACAACGTTGTGCAATCGCAAGAGCATTATGCATGCAGCCAAAAATTATGTTATTTGACGAACCTACATCTGCACTAGATCCAGAGATGATTAAGGAAGTGCTAGATGCAATGGTAAGTCTAGCAAAAGGTGGAATGACTATGATTGTAGTAACACATGAAATGGGATTTGCTAAAGAAGTTGCGGATGAGGTTATTTTTATGGACGAAGGTATGATAATTGAGAAGGCGGAAACAAAAGAATTCTTTGCTAATCCAAAGAGTGATAGAACAAAGCTTTTTTTAAGCCAAATTCTTTAAAATAATTCTAAAGACTAGCAAAAAAGTTACTTGACAGGTTTAGAATTAATTAAAAAAACCAATTTTTTTAAAAATTTTTTTACTTGCATAAACATTTCTATTTAGATTAACTCCAATATATATTTTATTTAAAGAGGGGTCTTAAATGGAAGAGAATTTTAATAAACATCTTGGAAATAAACTAAAGTTAAGAAGATTAGCTTTAGGTTTAACCCAAACAAAAGTCGCTAAAGCAATAAACGTAACATTTCAACAAATACAAAAATATGAAAAAGGAACTAATGGTGTCAGTTCAATTAGATTATTGCAACTTTCTAATTATTTAAAAGTACCAATTAATTATTTCTTTGAGGATTTTTCTGAATATTTAGTAAATCTAGAAAAATCTAAAGAAGGACATATGAATATAAACTATAACTTTTTAGTAAAAGTATATTCAGAGTTAACACAGGATCAAAAGAATAAATTTGGAAAGAACTTACAACTTTCACAAATAAATATAACTAAGGCTGTTTGATTAATTTGGCTCCTCGGGCAGGACTCGAACCTGCGACCAATTGATTAACAGTCAACTGCTCTACCAACTGAGCTACCGAGGAATATTTTATCACAACTTACTTTTTTTAAAATTTATCTCAATACTTATTTTGGAGGCAACGCCCGGAATCGAACCGGGATACAAGGATTTGCAATCCTCTGCGTAACCATTCCGCCACGTTGCCATCAAATATAAAATATTTGGTAATCGACATTTGTATAATTCATTTTGATCATTAGTCTATAAATTTAGCAATGATTTTCATTATTGTTTATTAATTTGATTAATTTATAAAACAAATCAATGAGTTTTGATAAATATGAGCATAATAATGTTGAGAATAAAATCTATGATTATTGGGAAAAAAATGAATTATTTAAACCCAAAGAAAATTCAAAAAAATTCTCAATTGTAATTCCTCCACCAAATGTAACTGGAAGCCTTCATATGGGACATGCTTTGAATAACTCGATTCAAGATGTTTTAACGAGATTTCATAGAATGAATAATTATGAAACTTTATGGCAGCCAGGTACAGATCATGCTGGTATTGCAACCCAAGCATTAGTAGAAAAAAAACTTGCAAAAGATGGTGTTAAAAAAAATGATTTAGGCAGAGAAAAATTTATTGAAAAAGTATGGGAATGGAAAAATCAATATGGAGATATAATAATAAACCAACTTAAAAAACTTGGATGTTCTTGTGATTGGTCCCGTAATGCTTTTACAATGGATGAAAATTTATCTAAGTCAGTAATAAAAGTATTTGTTGACCTATATAATAAGAAATTAATCTACAAAGCAAAAAAACTTATAAATTGGGATGTTGTTTTAAAAACAGCAATCTCAGATTTAGAGGTAGATCAACGAGAAGTTAATTCTAAACTTTATTATATAAATTACCCTATAGATGGATCAGATAAATTTATAACAATTGCAACAACAAGACCTGAAACCATGTTGGGAGATACTGCAATAGCTGTAAATCCAAAAGATGATCGATTTAAAGATATTGTTGGAAAGTTAGTTACAATACCTTTAGCCAATAGAAAAATAAAAATAATTACAGATGACTATGCCGATCCTGAACAAGGAACTGGTGCAGTAAAAATTACTCCTGCACATGATTTTAATGATTATGATGTAGGTATTAGAAACAAGTTAGAGGTAATTAATATATTTACTCCTGATGGAAAAATAAATGACAATGCACCTGACCCATACAAAGGTTTAGATAGATTTGCTGCAAGAAAGTTAATCTTAGAACATCTTGAAGAAGGTAAATTTTTAGAAAAAATAGAAAAGTTAGTAAATAAAGTTCCTTATGGTGACAGATCTAATTCTATTATTGAACCTTATTTAACGGAACAATGGTTTGTTGATGCTAAAACTTTAGCCATTAAAGCAAAAGAAGTAGTAAATAATGGTAAAACTAAATTCTTTCCTGAGAACTGGTCAAAAACATATTTTCAATGGATGAATAATATTGAGCCTTGGTGTATTTCACGTCAACTATGGTGGGGACATCAAATTCCAGCATGGTACGGACCTGATGGAAAAATATTTGTAGCAGAAAATGAGGATGAGTGCAAAAAACAAGCAAAAGAATTCTACTCAAAAGAAGTGGAATTAAAAAGAGATGAAGATGTTCTAGACACTTGGTTTTCATCAGGTCTATGGCCATTCGCTACTTTAGGTTGGCCAGAAAAAACTCCAGAAGTTGAAAAATTTTATCCAACAAGTGTTCTTGTTACTGGTTTTGATATCATATTTTTTTGGGTTGCTAGAATGATAATGATGGGAACTCAGTTTTTAGATAAGGAACCTTTTAAAAATATTTATGTTCATGCTTTAGTTAGAGATGAAAAGGGTCAAAAAATGTCTAAATCAAAGGGCAATGTAATTGATCCTTTAGAATTAATTGAGAAATATAGTGCCGATGCTTTGAGATTTACTCTTTTATCAATGGCATCGCCAGGTCGAGATGTAAAATTATCTGAAGACAGGGTTAAAGGTTATAGAAATTTTTTAAATAAAATATGGAACGCTAACAATTTTTTATCACAAAATAAGTGTGATTTCAGTGATGTAAAAAAACCTGAAAATATAAAATTAACAATTAATAAGTGGATACTATCTGAGCTTGTAAAAGTTAAAAACGACACGAAAAATAGTTTAAAAAACTATAGATTTGATGAAGCAGCTAAAATCATTTATCAATTTGTATGGCATTCATTTTGTGATTGGTATTTAGAGTTATCCAAAACCGTTTTAAACTCTGAAAATGAGGAAGATATTAAGGAGTTAAGACAAACATCAGCATATGTTTTTAAAGAAATTTTAATAATACTTCATCCATTTATTCCATTTGTCACTGAAGAGATATGGTTAAATAATAAGCTAGATAATGAGGGCAAAAATTACCTGATGCATGCTAATTGGCTAGAAGATGATTATCATGAAAAAAAATCGTATAATGAGATAAATAATATCATCAATTTTATTACATCAATAAGATCATTTAAAAATGAATTAAATATAAGTCCTGGATCATTTATTGAAATTTCAACAGAAAATACAAACAAAGAATATAAAAACTTTTTATCTACTAATGAAAATATAATGAAAAAAAATGGAAGAATTAAAAATTTTCATGAAAAAGATTTGGACAAACCTTCAGCAAGTATTGTCATAAGTGGTGAGTTATTTAAATTATATTTTGATGAAGATGTTGATTTAAATATGATCAAATCAACATTAGAAAAGAAAATTTCAAAAATTAGTGAAGAGATGAAAAAAATTGATGTTAGATTATCAAATAAATCCTTTGTAGATCGTGCACCACAAAATATAGTAGAGCAGGAGAAAAGCAACTTTGCTAATCTTGAAAAAGATGTTAAAAAAATAGAATTAACTCTTAAAGGTTTATAATGAAAAAATTTAATAAGAAAAAATTACCAAGTAGACATACAACAATAGGTGCTGATAAAGCCCCTCAAAGATCTTTTTATTATGCAATGGATCTTACAGAAAAAGATGTAGCAAAACCATTTGTTGGTGTTGTTTCAACATGGAATGAAGCAGCTCCCTGTAACATAAATTTAATGAAACAAGCTCAATCAGTTAAAAAAGGAGTTAAAGCATCTGGTGGAACTCCAAGAGAGTTTTGTACTATTACAGTAACTGATGGTATTGCGATGGGTCATGAAGGAATGAAGTCATCATTAATATCAAGAGATGTGATAGCAGACTCAACTGAACTAACGGTTAGAGGACATTGTTATGATGCATTAGTTGGATTAGCGGGCTGTGATAAATCATTACCTGGTTTAATGATGTCGATGGTACGTTTAAATATTCCAAGTGTATTTATATATGGTGGATCAATTCTTCCTGGGAGATTTAATGGAAAAGATGTAACTGTTGTAGATGTATTTGAAGGAGTTGGAAAATATACATCAAAAAAAATGACTGCACATGCATTAAGAAAATTAGAATTGAAAGCATGTCCAAGTGCAGGTGCTTGTGGTGGACAATTTACTGCAAACACAATGGCATGTGTTTCTGAAGCAATAGGATTAGCTTTACCTTTCTCAGCAGGAACACCAGCGCCATATTTAGAAAGAAATAAATATGCAATAGACAGCGGTAAAGCTGTAATGAATTTATTAGCAAAAAATATTAGACCTAGAGACATAGTAACAAGAAAAGCTCTCGAAAATGCAGCAACAATTGTTGCAGCAACAGGTGGATCAACAAACGCAGGTTTACACTTACCAGCAATCGCAAATGAAATTGGAATTAAATTTGATTTAATGGATGTTGCAAAAATATTTAAGAAAACTCCTTATCTTGCAGATTTAAAACCTGGTGGAAAATATGTTGCAAAAGATATGTGGGAAGCAGGAGGAGTTCCAATGTTATTAAAGACATTAATGGATGGTGGTTACATTCATGGTGATTGTATGACGGTTACAGGCAAAACCATGAGAGAAAATTTAAAAAATGTAAAATTTAGAGAAAATCAAAAAGTAATGAGATCTTATAAAAATCCTATTTCTCCAACAGGGGGTGTTGTTGGATTAAAAGGTAATTTAGCTCCAGAAGGTGGAATTGTAAAAATAGCTGGTTTAAAAAAATTACAATTTACAGGAAGAGCTAGATGTTTTGATAATGAAGAGTCTGCGTATAAAGCAGTAATAAACAGAAAATACAAAGATGGAGACATCATTATAATTAGATATGAGGGACCTATAGGAGGTCCTGGAATGAGAGAAATGCTTCAAACAACTGCAGCAATCTACGGTCAAGGAAAAGGGGAGAAAGTAGCCCTTATTACAGATGGTAGGTTCTCTGGGGCTACCAGAGGCTTTTGTATTGGTCATGTGGGCCCTGAGGCCTCCGTAGGCGGTCCTATAGCCCTTCTGAGGAATGGGGATATCATCGATATAGATGCTAAAAAGGGCACAATTAACGTAAGGCTTACAAAGAAGGAATTAAGTGCAAGACGTAAAAAATGGAAACCAAGAAAGATGAATTTTGGTAATGGAACATTATGGAAATATGCACAAACTGTAGGACCAGCTTATAAAGGTGCACCAACGCATCCAGGTGGTAAAAACGAGGTTAGAACGTACGCTGATATTTAATGAAAATTAGACCTGTAATACTTTGTGGTGGCGCAGGAACAAGACTTTGGCCAGATAAAAAAAAACATCAAGCAAAACAATTTATTGATTTTGGTGGATGGAGTTTAATTCAAAAAACTTTAGAGAGAATAAATAAACCAATTTTTGATTTTCCTATAATCAGCACAAATTTAAAATACTTAAAACAAGTAAAGCAAGCTTTAAAAAAGAGTAAAATTAAAAAGTTTAAAATAGTTTTAGAACCAGCAAAAAAAAATACTGCACCAGCAATACTAGCTTCTGCTTTGATAAAAGATATTCCATTAGAGCAACCATTAATGTTTTTTGCAGCAGATCATTTAATTGAAAGGTCTAATATTTTAAATAAATCTCTTTTAATAAATAAATCAAATTTAAATAATCAAAATTTATTTATTTTTGGAATAAAACCTACAAATCCATCAAGTGAGTATGGATATTTTTTAACTAAAAAAATTAAATCTATAAATAAAGTTACAAAATTTATTGAAAAGCCAAAATTATCAAAAGCAAAGGAAGTAATTAAGAAAAAAGGTTATTGGAATTCTGGCATGTTTTATTTAAGAAAAGATTCAATTATTAATAACTTTAAAAAATATCAAAATAAAACTTACAAAAGTTGTGTTGAGGCAATTAAAAAAGGCAAATATAAAAATAATACCTACTACTTAAATAAAAGAGCTTTTGAAAAATCAATCGAGAAATCTTTTGATTATGCAATACTTGAGAAAACAAATAAAATTAATGCTATTAAACTAGATATACCTTGGTCTGATCTTGGTAGTTGGAAAGAGATACTCAAGATATATGATAAAAATAAAAGAAAACACTTTAAGAAAAAGAATATTTTTTATAGACCATGGGGGAGTTATTTAAATTTATTCGAAGGAAAAGAGTTTTTAATTAAAGAATTATCAGTTAAACCTAAAGGTATATTAAGTCTTCAAAAACATCATCACAGAGCAGAACATTGGTTAGTTACAAAAGGTAATCCAAGAATAACTTTAAATAAAAATATTATTAATAAAAAACCTGATGAGCATATATTTATTCCATTAGGAGCAATTCATAGAATACAAAATCCTGGAAAAAAACCTGTAAAAATTATGGAAGCTCAAGTTGGTTCAATTCTAAAAGAGACTGATATTGTTAGATATCAAGACATTTATGGTAGAGCAAATAAACTTTAATTAAATTGTAATAATCTATAAATATTTTTGTCATAAACATTAATTATAAAATTCTAATAAAATTTTAAATTATAAAACATCTTTATTTCCCCTTAATTTTAAAATTTTGTTGATTAACTACTTTCCCCTTTTTTAATTACAAAAAGGGGAAAGAAGATTTAGAAATTAATTATTTACAGATGCGGAACTCCCGATAGTCTTCTTTTTAGCTAGTTTTTTTGTTTTTTTTTCAGCAACTCTTTTTTCAATACTTGCAATTTTAATATTAATTTTAGATAATTTTTTTTCTTTTAAATTGATCTTATTTTTAAGTTTTTCTATTAACTTGATAACCTTTTTTTTTCTTTTTTCATTTTTCTTTAACTTTTTACTCATAATGACCTCCTGTGTAATTTTATAATAATTATATTTAAATTAAATATCTTAGTAAAATGATTTTTTGATAAATTCTCTTATTTAAAAGTTATGCTGTTAATATGTTAAAATATTTTCCTGATTTCCTTAATTCTACGTTATCACAATATTGATATTTATCACCATCAATTTGAATTGGAATTTTTTTCCCTTGTCCATCAATTTTTAGCTCACTGGAATAAGATGTTATAACACTCGTAGACTTCGATAAATCTCCAAAAAAAATAATCAAATAAATATAATAAAGTATTTTTATTCTTGTAAGGTCTTTGAATACATAAGTAATAATTTTGTTATCAAATATATTTGTTTTATTAATTTTGTAGTGACCCGCATAATAATTGGTATTAGAACATAACACCCAGTCAGCTATATGATTTTGACCATCTATGTTAACTTTTAATTTTTGATTTTTCATTAACAAAAATTTTTGCAATCCTTTATATCCAAAAATAATTTTACCTAACAGTTTTTTTAGAGAACTATTAATTGAATGGACTATCGTTGCATCCCAACCTATACCTGCCATTAAAATAAAATAATCATTATTGATTTTTACTAAATTAGTTTGTTTTAAATTGTTTGATTGTAAAATTTGAACAATTTTACTTATTTTTTTACTCATATTTAGTTCAGCTTGAAGTAAATTAGCAGTTCCAGCTGGTATATAACCAATAGCAAAATCTTTTTTTGGAACAAAATTATTTTTAATAAGTTTGTTTATTGCAAATGATACTGAACCATCGCCTCCAGCAACTACAAGTCTATCTATATTTAACTTAGAAATATTTTTAAATATTGCCTCTGCTTTATCCACGCTCTCAGTTTCAAAAAAAGAAACATCGTTATACTTAGAAAGTTCATCAGAAATTTTTTTTATAAATTTAGATTTTCTGCCAGAGGAAGCGTTTTTGTTGTAAATAATGCAATATTTCATAATAAATTTTAATATTTCCTTAACATTACTATGGCACAAAGAATTAAACGATTCTAGTGCAAATTGAATTAAAAAAAAAGGATTAAATGAAACCTATGTTAAAATACAAAAGTATATTCATTTCAGATGTGCATCTTGGTACTAAAGGTTGCCAAGCAAATAAATTGCTTGAATTTTTTAAAAATACAAGATCAGAAAAACTTTATTGTGTAGGTGATATAATAGATGTTTGGGCACTTCAAAAAAATTTTTATTGGCCACAAGAACATAATGACGTAATTCAAAAAATATTAAGAAAAGCAAGACATGGAACAGAAGTTTACTACGTTATAGGTAATCATGATGAAGTGTTTCGAAAATTTATTCCTATGCATTTTGGACATATAAAAATGATCAATAGAGTAATTCATCAGTCTGTTTTAAATAAAAAATATTTAGTTGTTCATGGCGATGCTTGGGATGGTGTTATGAGATATGCCAAATGGTTGTCTAAGTTAGGCGCAATAGCCTATGAAATGCTATTGAAATTAAATGTAGTGATTAACTTTTTTAGACGTCTAAGAGGTAAAGGCCAGTGGTCTTTAGCAAAGTTTCTTAAATATAAGGTAAAAAATGCAGTTAAATATATGGGAGAATACGAAAAAACAATCGCAGAATATGGAAAGAAAAAAAAATTTGATGGAATAATCTGTGGGCATATTCATCACGCCCAAAATGAAAATTATGATGGTGTTAATTATTTAAATTGTGGAGACTGGGTTGAGTCTTGTACTGCTTTAGTTGAAAATTTTGATGGAACGTTTGAAATAATTTATTGGGATAAATTAAGAGAAGAATTTTTAGATAGTCGTAATAATTCAGATAAAGAAGTAATTGAAACTCCAGGTCTGAAAAAGGCATCATAATGAAAATATTAATTGTAACAGACGCTTATTTTCCACAAGTAAATGGTGTGGTAAGAACTTTAAATGAAACAGGAAAAAAACTTGAAGCAATGGGTCACGAAGTTGAGTATTTAAATCCCCAACTTTTCTTCACTGTGCCTATGCCTAAATATAATGAAATAAGACTTTCTGTGAATATTTGGCCAAGAGTAAGCCATTTAATAAAAAAAATAAATCCTTCAGCCATACATATAGCTACCGAAGGTCCTTTAGGATTTATGGCAAGAAGATATTGTCTTAAAAATAATCTAAAGTTTACCACAAGTTTTCACACAAGATTTGATAAATATATGAAATTATATTTACCTTGGGTTCCTGAAAAATTATCACAGAAATTCCTAAGCAACTTTCATAACAAAGCAGAAAAAATTTTGGTTACAACCGAATCTATGAAAAAAGAACTAATTCAAATTGGAGTAGATGAAAGTAAAATGGTTGTTTGGACAAGAGGTGCTGATCATGGATCGTTTAAAAATCCAAAAAAAATCAATTTAGAATATAAAAGGCCTATATGGATATATGTAGGTCGAGTAGCTATTGAAAAAAATATTCGTGCTTTTTTAAATCTAAAATTAGAAGGAACAAAACTTCTTGTTGGTAAAGGACCAGATATTGAAAAGTTAAAAAAAGAATTTCCAGATGCTCACTTCTTAGGTGAAAAAACTAACGGTGAATTAGCTTCATATTTTACATCATCTGATGTTTTTGTCTTCCCAAGCAAAACAGATACGTTTGCAATTGTAATATGTGAATCCCTCAGTTGTGGTACACCGGTTGCAGCATTTCCTGTTCCTGGTCCTAAAGATATTTTCAAAGATAGTGAAATTAATTGTTTAGATGAGGATTTAGAAAAATCTGCAATGAAAGCTCTAAAAGTTGAAAGAGAAAAGTGCCTAGAATACTCTAAAAACTTTACTTGGGATAAAACCGCAGAAATTTTTATTAATAATATCTCCCCTAATTAAATAACTAAAATTTAAATAATTGCATATTAAATTTTTAATATGTTAATTATATACTTAACTTTTAGAACATCATGATTGGCCTCTTTGAAATACTATTAATCTGTGTAATTATATTTCTACTAATAATAATTTATTCAAACAGAAACAAAAAAAATACTAATGATAAAATTATTATCTCAAAGTATGAAAAGGATGATAGCAAAACATTTATATTAGATGAATTAGAGGATCAATTTATAGCATTAGATAAATTAAATATTATAAAATATGTCAATCCAAGTGCTGAAAAAAGATTTGGTAAAAATATTTTAAATACACATCTCGGCACAATTTTAAGGCATCCTAATCTAGATGAAAAAATCAGAGAAGTTAAGTTTTCAAAAAAAACTAGTAATTTAGATTTAGAAATAAATTTGCCTTCATATCAGTATTACAGAATTTATGTGATTCCTGGACCAACTGTAATTTTTACAGAAAAAGACTCTGTTGTTTTATTTTTAAAAGATCTTACTGAAATTTCAAAAGCACAAAAATTTAGAACTGACTTTGTTGCTAATGTTAGCCATGAATTAAAAACTCCTCTTGTTTCAATTAAAGGCGCTATAGAGACAATAGAGGGTCCTGCTAAAGATGACGAAATAGCAAAGATAAACTTTCTTAAAATAATCTCTTCACAAAGCAAAAGAATGGAAAATTTAATAAGTGATCTATTAATATTAAGCAGAATTGAACTCCAGGAGCATATAAGACCTGACAAACCAGTTAGTTTGAAGAATATATTAACAAAAGTAAAAGATATTCATTTTACTAGCTTAAAAGAAAAAAATATTAATCTTGAAATGAATTTAGATAATGTAAGTGATGTTATTGGTGATGAAGATAAATTAATAACAGTTTTTTCTAATTTATTAGACAATGCTATTAAATACTCAAAAGAAAAATCAACTATAAATATATTAACTTCTCCAAGCAAAGGGAAACTCATAACAAAAGGAATTAAAATATCTGTATCTGATCAAGGTATTGGAATTCCTGAGGATCAAATTAACAGGGTAACTGAAAGATTTTATAGAGTAGATGTTGAAGAGAGCAGGAAAGTTGGTGGAACAGGTTTAGGTCTTGCAATTGTCAAACATATAATTTCTCAACATAGAGGTGATTACGAAATAAAAAATCTTAATGGTAAAGGAACCGAAATTAACATTCATTTACCCAGTGAATTATAAACTTCATATAATTTAACAATTTTCACAATATAATTTAATTTGTAAATAACGGATTTTTTAAATAAAGTTGTTAAATGAAAAAAATAATAATAAATTTTTTTATTTTTTCTTACTTATTTTTTAATTTTATATCAAATTCTTACTCTGAAGACTCTAATAAAAAAGACATTACAACACTTTTAAGAAACCAACAACTTACTGTATTTGATATTGGTATTTTTAGAATGAAAAATGACTTAGAAAATACGAAAAGCACTGTCAATAAACATTTTCCATCTGACAAAGTAAATGTTGATCATATCTATACTGAGGTTTTAACTTCATTCTGGAGAGATACAATTGATTTGATTGTATCAATCCCAATGAACAAAAACTTAAAAAAAGAAAATTATATGTCTGACATGCATAGATGTAAAAATATTTTCTTTTCTGTAAGAGATCATTTGTTAAGAAAACAAAATGAGAGTAATTATAATTTTAATAGGGCCTCAAGTTATATAATTACTACTTTTTCTACCCCCACAAGTTGGCCTTCATGGAAATATGATCAAAATCAAGTAAAAGACCTTATATCAATGATACAACTAGAAGTTACTTTAAGACCAACAAAGAGCTTAGCACTAAGTGAAAATGTCAGCCCAATTCGTTGTCGAGGAGATTTAGCTGCAGATAATGATACCTTAATCATTTCTAAAAAATACAACTAAAAAGTTACCTATTTAACAAAACTGTAACAAATTTGTAATACTAGAGTCCTCAATAAAATTTATTAAGCGAGTCGTTAATTAACTTTAATTCACGAAAGGATATTAAAATGAAAAAACTAACTATAGTTCTTGCTTCAATAGTTGCCATTTCTGTTGCCACTATTGCTCAAGCAAGAGATCAAATCAAAATAGTTGGATCATCTACTGTATTCCCTTACGCAACAATAGTTGCTGAAAGATTCGGGCAAACTGGATTTAAAACACCAGTAATCGAGTCAACTGGTACAGGTGGTGGTGCAAAATTATTTTGTGCTGGTGTAGGAGAAGCTCACCCTGATATAACAAATGCATCAAGAGCAATGAAAGATAAAGAAAAAGCTCTTTGCAAAAAAAATGGTGTTAATGAAATAGTTGAAGTTATTATAGGTAACGATGGTATTACTTTAGCATACAGTGTTGATGCTGAACCAGTAAACTTCACTAAAGAACAACTTTGGAAAGCTTTAGCAAAACACTCAGTTGTTGATGGTAAATTAGTAGACAACATATACAAAACATGGGATCAAATAGACCCAAGTTTACCAAAACAAAAGATTTCAGTTATGATTCCCCCAGGAACATCCGGAACAAGAGATGCTTGGAATTCGTTAGTAATGAAAAAAGGTATGCCTAAAGAGGCTAAAGCATTATACAAAGCAGGTTTCGAAGCTGGAAATAAAAAATATAAAAAACCACAAAAACTTTACAGAGAAGATGGTGCTGCAATTGAAGTTGGAGAGAATGATAGTTTAATTATTCAAAAATTATCTGAAGACAAAGAAATGTTTGGTTTCTTTGGATTTAGTTACTTCTTAGCTGCTAGAGATAAATTGCAAGCTGCAAGTATAGAAGGTGGTCAACCATCACTAGAATCTATTCAAGACTATAGTTATGCTGTTGCTAGACCATTATTCTTTTACGTAAAAAAAGCTCATGTTGGTGTAATTCCAGGATTACATGAATTTGTAAAAGAATTCACTACAACTAAAGCTATTGGTAAAAGAGGTTACTTAGCGGAAATAGGACTTGTTCCACTTGATGCTGAAACTTACAGAACAGTTAGAGATAATTCGAAATCTCTTACTGCAATGTCAATGGAGTAATATAATATTTGTGAATAAACTCAAAAGGGGCCCTATTAAATGGGCCCTTTTTTTTGTATAAATCTAAAGGAGCCAATAATTGAATTCAGTAATATTTTTAACAATCGTTCTTTTAGCTTTATCCAGTTACTTCTTTGGAAGAAAAAAAGCTATTTTAATTCAATCTAACAAACGGTTAACAGCTCTTCCAAAATTTTATGGATACTATCTTGCTATATGGTGTGGCGCACCTGCTTTTCTTTTGTATGCTTTATGGTCGATATTTGAACCTAGCATAGTAAGATTTTTTATACTTAGTGATTATTCTTCGCAAGGACTTCTAGAAGGAGAGTTGAATTTATTTTATGAAAAAGTAAAATCACTTTCTCGAAACCAGTATTCAGGAGAACTTACTGCAGAGTTACAAAGATCAGCAGAAAAATATTTAAACTTTAGAGACATAGCAAAGTGGTCTAAGGTCGTTATAGTTTTATCATTATTAATTGCATCAACAGGTTATGCGTATACAAAGATTTCAAACAACACTAAAACAAGAGAACCAGTTGAAATATTTCTTAAAGGAGTATTTTTTTTATCATCACTGGCAGCGATATTAACAACCATTGGTATTATTTTTTCCCTTTTGTTTCAAACAATAGAATTTTTTCAAGTTATCCCACTATTTGATTTTGTATTTGGAATGCACTGGTATCCTGCAAAAGCTTTTGTTCGAGATGCAAGTGAAGCACTTGATCCATCAATGTATAGTGATACTTTTGGTGCAGTTCCGATATTTGCAGGCACCTTTTTTATAGCTTTGATTGCAATGTGTGTTGCAATACCAATTGGTTTGTTAAGTGGTATATATATGGCGGAATATGCGAGCAAACGTTTAAGACAATATGCCAAACCTGTCATTGAAATTTTAGCAGGAATTCCAACTGTTGTTTATGGTTTTTTTGCTGCTTTAACAGTTGGACCTTTTTTAAAAGACCTTGGATTATCATTAGGACTAGAGGTGTCAGCAGAAAGCGCACTGGCAGCCGGTGGTGTTATGGGAATTATGATTATTCCATTTATATCAAGCTTAAGTGACGACGTAATTACAAGTGTTCCTCAAAATCTTAGAGATGGTAGCTATGCCATGGGAGCAACAAAATCTGAAACAATAAAAAGAGTAATTTTTCCAGCTGCTTTACCTGGAATTGTTGGATCTATTTTATTAGGTGTTTCTAGAGCTATTGGTGAAACAATGATTGTTGTAATGGCATCAGGGTTGGCAGCAAACCTAACTCTTAATCCATTAGAGTCCACTTCAACAATAACTGCTCAAATTGTTGTTATCTTAATTGGTGATCAACAATTTGGGGATCCGAAAACCCAAGCAGCTTTTGCACTGGGATTAAGTTTATTTATAGTTACTTTAGTTTTAAATATTGTTGCCTTATCTGTTGTGAAAAAATATAGAGAGAAATATGAATAAAGAAGAACGTTTAATTAAAAGATACAAAGCTGAAAAAAGATTTCAATTTTACGGTAAAGCTGCAATATTTATGGCTTTATTATTTCTAGTGGTATTTCTAACAAAGATATTTTCTACTGGTTACACAGCATTTCAAAAAACATGGTTGGTAATACCAGTCAATTATAATGCAGATTTATTATATTTGGATCCAGATAAAAAACCAACAACCGAAGATATTAATGATGCAGACTTTTATGAGTTTGGGATAGAAACATTTATCACTCTCGATCCAGATGCAAGTGAGGATCAAATTATGGAATTAAAAAAAATGTTTGCATTTACTTTTGAGAGAGAATTAAAATATTATCTTCTAGACAATCCTGATAGCTTTGGAAAAACAGTTGATGTAAAATTAACAGCCTCTGACGACTTAGATCAAGTATTTAAAGGAAATTATCCAAGAGATATACCTGAAAATAGAAGAAGAGCATCTGATTATCAATTAAAAATTTTTGATAAATTAAATGAAGATGGAAGAGTTATAAGTGAATTTAATGCCAGTTTTTTTACAAATGCTGATTCTAGAGAAGCTGAGTTAGCGGGAATAGCAAGCTCATTTATGGGTTCATTATTTTCCATACTTGTCTGTCTGTCAATTGCCTTTCCTGTTGCCTTACTAGCTGCAGTTTATCTAGAAGAATTTGCACCAAAAAATAGATTTACAGATTTTATAGAAGTAAATATCAATAATTTAGCAGCAGTTCCTTCAATTGTTTTTGGATTATTAGGATTAGGTGTTTTATTGGCCGTGTTTGGTTTACCTAGATCAACACCCTTAGTTGGAGGTATAACCCTTTCGTTAATGACTCTTCCAACAATTATAATAGCAGCCAGAGCATCATTGAAGGCTGTTCCACCCAGTATAAGAGAAGCAGCTTTAGCAATGGGAGCTAGCAGAATGCAAACGACGATGCATCATACCGTGCCATTGGCTTTACCTGGAACTTTATCAGGTACTATAATTGGCTTAGCTCAAGCATTAGGTGAAACAGCGCCTTTAATATTAATTGGAATGGTTGCTTTTGTTAACACAATACCAGGAACCCCTATGGATCCAGCAGCTAGCTTGCCTGTTCAAATCTATATATGGGCGGAGAGTGCCGAAAGAGGATTTGTAGAAAAAGTGTCTGCTTGCATAATGGTATTATTATTTTTCCTAATTTTTATGAATTTAGGAGCACAATTAATTAGACATAAATTTGAAAAGAAATGGAACTAAAATATGAATAAAATAGAAGCAAAAAATGTTGATGTCTATTATGGAGCGAAACAAGCTTTATTTGATATCAATATGGATATCGAAGCAAATAAAGTAACTGCTCTTATTGGACCTTCTGGTTGTGGTAAATCAACATTCTTAAGATGTTTAAATAGAATGAATGATGTGATCGACATTTGTAAAGTCAGTGGTGTCGTAAAAATTAATGACTATGACATAAATCAAAAAGATACAGATGTTGTAAGGCTTAGAGAAAAAGTTGGAATGATTTTTCAAAAACCAAATCCTTTTCCAAAAACCATTTATGAGAATATTTCTTATGGACCTGAGATACATGGGATAGCTCAATCTAAAAGTGAAATGGATAATATTGTTGAAGAGAGTTTGAGAAAAGCAGCACTTTGGGAAGAGGTAAAAGACAGAATTCACGAACCAGGTACTGGTTTATCAGGTGGACAACAACAAAGACTTTGTATTGCAAGAACAATATCAATTAAGCCAGAGGTAATACTCATGGATGAGCCATGTTCAGCTCTTGATCCAATTGCGACAGCACAAATAGAGGAGCTAATTGATGAATTAAGAAAGGAACATACTATAATAATTGTTACTCACTCAATGTCCCAAGCTGCAAGAGTCTCTCAAAATACTGGTTTTTTTCACCTTGGTAAATTGATTGAAGTAGGTTCTACTGATAAGATATTCAAGAATCCGGCTCAACAACAAACGCAGGATTACATAACAGGAAGGTTTGGATAATGAATGAAAAACCACATACAGTAAAATCTTACGAAGACCAATTAAAAAAATTAAACAATGATTTAGTTGAAATGGGGGCAAATTGCGAAACCGCTTTAGGTAAGGCAATGAAAGCAATATCAACAAATGATCATAACCTTGCTGATGATGTTATAAATTCAGATGCAGTTATAGATAATTTTGAGTCTCAGATAGAGAATGAGGTAGTAAATTTAATTGCTTTAAGACAACCAATGGCTGTTGATCTTAGAGAAACAGTTGCAGCTCTAAAGATGTCTTCAGACTTAGAAAGAATAGGTGATCTTGCCAAAAATATTGCAAAAAGAACAAAACTTATAAATACGCATTTGCCAAATAATTTAATTGAAGCAATGAATAGAATCTGCATTTTGGTTCAAAAACAATTAAAAATTGTTTTAGACTCATATCTAAGTAGATCAAGCGATGTAGCTCGAACAGTATGGGAGAGTGATGAACAAGTTGATGATTTAACAAATAAATGTATGGAGGAAGTCATCTCATTACTTAAATCAAATATGGAAAATATTGAATATGGCTCACATCTTTTATTTGTAACTAAAAACATTGAAAGGATAGGAGATCATACAACCAACATTGCTGAGCAAGTATATTATTTAGTTACAGGTGATTATTTAGAGGGTGAAAGACCTAAGGGTAGCGACTCAGTATTAACAAAGTAATGAGTGCACACATATTTATTGCAGAAGATGAGGTGCCAATTTCAACTCTATTAAAATATAATTTAGAAAAAGAAGGTCATAAGGTTTCTTCAAGTGAAAATGGAGAGGACTCTTTAAAATCAATAAAACAAAAAATGCCAGACTTAATCATATTAGATTGGATGTTGCCAGATTTATCAGGTGTTGAAATATGTAAACAGTTAAAAAGGGATAAAAAATATAATGATATTCCAATTATTATGCTTACTGCAAAAGGAGAGGAGGAAGATAAATTAAAAGCATTTGAAACTGGAGCCGATGATTACGTCACTAAACCATTTAGCCAAAAAGAATTAAATGCAAGAATTAAATCTTTGTTAAGAAGGGCTAAACCTTTGTCATCAACTGATGTTGTGGAATTTAAAGACCTTAAAATTGATAGATTGGCAAAAAGAGTTTATAGAAATGATAAGGAAATAATTTTGGGACCCACAGAATTTAAATTATTAGATTTTTTTATCAAAAATCCAAAAAGAGTTTATTCAAGAGAACAATTATTAAATAATGTTTGGGGTGAAAATATTTATGTAGAAAGTAGAACGGTTGATGTTCACATAAGAAGATTGAGAAAAGTTTTAAATGTAAGTGGATTAGAAAGTTTAATTCGCACAGTGAGATCTGCAGGCTATTCGTTAGATAACTAAATCTTTAGGCCTTACAAATTCAGAAATAATTCCTTTCTCTTCAATATTTATCCAATCATTTGTATCGAAAACTATTTTAGCAAATGCACAAGTTGGGAATTTATAATTTAATAGTTTAAAATTACTATTATCTTTATTTTTAGTTAATTTTATAACTAAATTTTTAAGAGCAGGTTCATGATTTATTAGCAATACTTTCTTAAACCTTTTATGGATATTTTTTATATACCCTATAATTTCATTTTCATTAACTAAATAAAGCTTTGAGGAACTTTTAATTTTTTTTGGTTTATTTATTTTTTTTAGTATTAAATTTAGAGTTTTTTTTGTTCTTTTTGATGAAGATAAAAGCACATAATCAAAGGAATATTTTTTTTTAACAAAAAATTCACTTATAATTTTTGCACTTTTGATGCCTCTTTTATTTAGTGGTCTTTCAAAATCACTTAAATTTGGGTCTTCCCAACTAGATTTTGCATGTCTCATGACATATAATTCGCGCATTAATTCTAAATATATGACTGCATTAAAAAAACAAGACAAAGAAGAGCTTAAATCTAATTATATAAATAGAGAATTATCATGGTTAAAATTTAACGATAGGGTTCTTTTTGAGGCGCAAAATATTGAAAATCCTCTTTATGAGAGAGTAAAATTTTTATCTATTGCAGGCTCAAATTTAGACGAATTTTTTATGGTTCGAGTTGCTGGACTATACAGTCAGATTAAACAAGAAGTCGACTCACTAAGTTCAGATGGACTAACACCTGAAGAACAGATGGAGATGGTTATCAATGATACAAAAAATCTATTAAATAAACAAAATACCATATTTAATAATCTATCAAATCAGCTGAAGAGTAATAATATTTTATTAACTAAGCCAGAAAACCTTAACACAAAGGAAAAAAAGAAATTATTAGAAATATTTAAGGAAGAAATCTATCCTCTACTTACACCATCAGCAATTGATCCTGCTCATCCTTTTCCATTTATTATTAATCAAGGGAGAGCTTTAGTTATGAAGCTGAAGAAAAAGAAAAAAAAGAGAATTCTTAATTCAATTATTGTAATTCCTAAAGCTTTATCAAGATTTATTGAAATAGACGGAGGAAAATCATTTAAGAAATTTTTAGTTCTAGATGATGTTATTGGTTACTTTGCCTCTGAAATTTTTCCAGATCATTTATTAGAAAAGAAAATGATATTTAGAGTAATAAGAGATAGTGATGTAGAAATTCAAGAAGAGGCTGAGGATTTAGTCAGATCATTTGAACTAGCATTAAAGCGAAGAAGAACTGGTGATATTGTTAGATTAGAAATTTTAGAAAAAAGCGACAAAGAACTTGTAAAATTTATAACAAATAAATTAGAAATTAATCCAAATTATATTTATGAAGTAGCAGGTTTAGTTGGAATCCAGGATATAGACCAAATTTGTAAAATTAAAAATTCTAAATTAAAATTTAAAAACTTTACACCAAGAGACGTAGAAAGATTAAAAGAATACAATAATAATTTTTTTGAGACAATTAAGAAAAAAGACCTAATAGTTCATCATCCATTTGAGACTTTTGATGCTGTAATTGAATTTTTAAATCAAGCGGCTATAGATAAAAAAGTAATTGCTATTAAACAAACATTGTATAGGACTACTTTAGATTCACCAATTGTTAAAGCATTAATTAGCGCTGCCGAAAATGGTAAAACAGTTACAGCTTTAATTGAAATCAAAGCTAGATTTGATGAAGAAGCAAATATACAACTGGCAAGAAGTCTTGAAAAAGCTGGAGTTCAAATTGTTTATGGTTTTGCAAAATACAAAACACATGCCAAATCATCACTAATACATCGACGTGAGGGTGGTAAAATTCAAACATATTTCCATTTGGGTACAGGCAATTATCATCCTGTAAATGCAAAAATATACACAGACTTATCTCTATTTAGCTCTGATAAAAAAATGGCTACAGATGTAGAAAAATTCTACAATTATGTGACTGGTTATTCAAAACCAAGAAATTTAAATAAAATTTCCATTTCTCCAGTAAATTTAAGAAAAACTTTAAATCAGAATATAGATAAAGAAATAAGTAATGCAAAAAAAGGGAAACACGCTGAGATTTGGGCTAAAATGAATTCATTAGTTGATCCACAAATAATTGATAAGTTTTATGAGGCTTCTAGTGTTGGTGTAAAAGTCTTTTTATTTGTAAGAGGTGTATGTTGTTTAAGACCTGGTATTAAAAATAAATCAGAAAATATTATTGTAAAAAGTATCATTGGAAGATTTCTTGAACACTCAAGAATTTATTGTTTTGCAAATGGAAAATTTATGCCCAACAGAAATGCAAAAGTTTATATTTCATCTGCAGATTTGATGCCAAGAAATCTAGATAGAAGAGTCGAACTTCTCGTGCCAATTGAAAATCAAACTGTGCATGAACAGGTTTTAGACCAAATAATGATGGCCAATTATCTCGACACGAAGCAGAGCTGGGAACTTTATCCTGATGGAAATTATCAAAAAATTAAATATAGTCGAAAAGATTCTTTTTCTGCACATGATTATTTCATGAATAATCCAAGTTTATCAGGAAGAGGAAAAGCAAAACTAAAAATTAGACCTAAAAAATTAAACTTAAGGTTGGTTAAAGGTGGAACTTAAAGTAATTAAAAATAAGCAAAATTTAAAATTAAGACAATCAAAATTAGCTATTATTGATATAGGTTCAAATTCTATAAGAATGTTAATTTACGATGATTTTACATCATCAAGAGTACCTTTTTTTAACGAAAAAGCTGTTTGTGAACTTGGTAAAAACTTAGATAAATCAAAAAAACTTCACAAATCAGGCAAGATATATGCTTTAAAAGTCTTAAAAAGATTTTCAGAAATTCTTAATGTTTCAAAAATTAATAACCTTAAAATTATTGCAACAGCTGTATTAAGAGAAGCTACAGACGCAAAGCCCTTTATTGATGAAGTAGAATACTTATTTAAAAAAAATATAAATATTTTAACTGGTGAAGAAGAAGCCGAATCATCAGCTGAAGGAGTTAAAATTGGATTTGAGAATGTGGATGGACTTGTTGCTGATTTAGGTGGTGGAAGTTTAGAGCTTGCTAGAGTTGAAAACAATGTTGTAACAAATAAAACATCACTTCCGGTTGGTGTTTTAAGGTTAATTAACAATCCTATTGTTAAAAAAAGAAATTTACCTAAATATCTCAAAAATCTCTTAAGAGATGAAAAATGGTTATCTAAAAAAAAATTTAATAATTTATATTTGGTGGGAGGTACGTGGAGAGCTTTGTTTAAATTACACTTATTTCAAAATGAATATCCAGTCCATATTATTCATCAATACTCAATTGAAAATGAAAAACTCACAAAATTTTTAGAAAAAATTTCTTCATTTAATAAATCTAAATTGAAATCAGTTGAATACATATCAAAGTCTAGAACACCTTATCTTCCTTATAGCTCAATAATTCTAGAAGAAATTATGAACATAGCAAATCCAAAAAATGTTATTTGCTCAATTAGCGGTATTAGAGAAGGATCTCTTGCCAAAGATTTATTTAAAAACTCAGATAGTAATTTTGTTTTTAATAAATCATTAGAGCATATTTCAAAAAAAAGAGGCGATTTAGGATCTACATATAAGAAATATTTTGATTTTATAAAACCTATATTTGAGGGAAATGAGCATTTTAATCAAAAATTGCTTCATCTATCTTGTGTACTAAGTCATATGGATTGGGGTTTGGGAGCATTCCAAAAAGCAGAGTTGGTTTTTCAAGAAACATTAAATACGCCTTTATTAAAACTTTCACATAAAGAAAGAATACAATTGGCACTTTCTTGTTACTGGAGATATTGTAGTATAAAATACAACCCAAAGATAGAATACTTAACGTTTTTAAATAACAACGAGATATATTCTTGCAAACAAGTTGGTGCAGCCTTAAGATTTGCTAATTCTCTTACATCAATATCTACAATTTTTTTAGAAGAGTTTAAACTTTATAAAAGAGGTAATTCAGTATTTTTAAAAATTCCATCCCAGCACCAGGAAATTATTTCAAAACAAGTGACTAAAAAATTCAAAGCCTTATCAAGGGAATTATTTCTAGAACCTAGGGTAATTTATTCAAATTAATTTAATATTATTTTAATTTAACTTTAATTATATAATTAAAAAATATAATGAAAAATAATAAAATAGAAGCAATTGTTTTTGATTTAGCAGGCACCCTAATAGATTTTGGTAGTTTGGCACCATCAAAAGTTCTAATTCATATTTTTAATAAGATTGGAATACCAATTAGTAGAAAAGAAGCTATTGGTCCTATGGGTATTGAAAAAAGAGCACATATAAGTCAATTAATTAATACAAAAAAAATAAATCTTCAGTGGAAAAAAAAATATAAAAAAAAACCTAGTAAAAATGATATCGATAAATTATTTAAACTTTTTAATCCAGAATTAAAAAAAATTATTAAAAAACATTCTAAATTTATTTCAGGCAGTAAAAGAACCATAGAATTTATAAAAAAAAAAAAAATTAAAATAGCTACAAATACTGGATATTCTGATGATATTTTAAAAACTATATTGCCAGAATTAAAAAAACAAGGATTTACTCCAGATATTTCTTATAGTTCATCGCATACAAGAATTGGAAGACCCTCAGCTGAAATAATATATAAAATTTTTTCTGAATTAAATATTACTAAGGGATCAAATTGTATAAAAGTTGATGACACTATTCCTGGATTGTTAGAGGGAGTAAATGCTGGGATGTGGGTAGTGGGTGTTATTTTTTCAGGTAATGAATTTGGTAAAACAGAAGTCGAATTTAATAAACTTTCTTTTAAAGATAAAACTAAATTTAGAAAAAAGATCAAGAAAAAATTTGAGAAAGTAGGTGCTCACTATGTAATAGATACAATTAAAGATTTACCTAAAATTATCAAAATAATTCAAACTAGAATTAAATAAAATTACTTAGTGAAAAGCATTTTCTAAGACAGTGGAAATTACAAAAGCTTCTTTTTGTGTGTCCATGGACCTTTTTTTGTTTTAGGTAAAAATTTTTCAAGATCAATAAGGACTTTTTCAGACAATTTTCTGTAGGTGGTAAGTTTTCCTCCATAAATATTCAATAAAGGTAATTTTTTTATAATTTTTAAATCAAAAACATAATCTCTTGTGACTTTTGAGGCTGTTTTAAAATCTTCAATTAGAGGTCTTATCCCAGAATATGTATCTACGATGTCTTTTGATGTTATTTGTTTTTTTAAGTAATTATTTACTGAACTAATTAAATATCTAATTTCTTTTTTTGATATTCCTTTATTATCAGGTGATTTCACCTCTTCTTCAGTAGTTCCAATTAAAGAAAACTTCCCTTTATAAGGTATTACAAATATTATTCTTTTATCAGTATTTTGAAATGTGAACGCAACATTTTCTTTGTACAATTTTTTTGTAATAATATGACTTCCTTTAACCAATCTAATTTTTTTCTTAGATTTTATTTTTATATTTTTATTTAAGGTTTCATTTATCCATGGTCCAGATGCATTAATCAAAATTTTTGACTTTACTTTTTCACCATTTTCAAGACTAATAATCCATTCATTGCCAATAATTTCAGCTTTTTTAACTTTGTTGTATTCTAGTATTTTAGCGTTATTTCTTTTTGCATCTTTGGTATTTAATTTCGTTAATTTTTTATCGTCAATTTGTATGTCAAAATATTGGAAACCAGTTTTGTATTTTTCTTTAAGAATATTTGAAAATTTTTTTCTAAGATCAAATGTTTTTGATTTTGGTATATTACTTTTACCACCTAAATTATCGTACAAAAATAAACCAATTTTAATTAACCAAGCTGGTCGTATTTTATCTGCATAAGGAATTATAAAAGGAATAGGTTTTGAAATATGTTTAGCAATTTTATAAACAATTTCTCTTTCTCTCAAAGACTCTCTAACTAATTTGAATTCATAATTTTCTAAATAACGTAGACCACCATGTATTAATTTCGTTGACCAGGATGAAGTTGCTCCACCAATCTCACCTTTGTCAGCTAAACAAACTGATAAGCCTCTACCTGCAGCATCCCTTGCAATACCAGCACCGTTTATACCGCCACCTATTATGAATAAATCGAATATTTTAGACATTTAAATTATGATTTGTTTTAAAATATACAACCTCTTTTAGAAATATTATATATTTTTACATTTAAGTAATCAAAATTTAACGATACTTTAACATAAATAATTTATCATTAACAAAATCATAAATTAACAAAAGAGGTAAAATGAAAAAAATATTGAGTGTTTTAACAATTCTATTTACTTTCTCTTTTACATCACACAGTTATTCAAAAACAGAAATTCATTGGTGGTATGGAAATAGTGGATTTCTTGGTGATGTAATTATTGAAATTGCAAATAGATTTAATGCTTCACAAGATGAATACACCGTCATTCCTACAGGTAAAGGAAGTTATGAAGATAACATGGCGGCAACTATAGCTGCATTTAGAGCGGGAGACCAACCACATTATTCACAGGTTTACGATGCTGGTGCTGCAATTATGGTAGCCCAAGTTAAAAATGGCGTTGTTATTGGCTTTGAAGATATGGCTGAGAAATATGGAATTAAAGTAGATGCAGATAATTATATTCCTGGAATTAAAAACTTCTATGCTGACTCTGATGGAAAAATGATAGGTGTTCCTTTTAATAGTTCAACTTGCTTAATGTATGCAAATATGGACATATTGAAAGAAGTAGGAATAGAATCAGTTCCAAAAACTTATGAAGAATTTGAGGCTATGGCTCCAAAAATTAAAGCTGCTGGATATATTCCTTTAGTTCAAAGTCACTTTCCATGGATCTGGACAGAAAATTTCTTTTCAAGACATAATCTACTTATGACAGATGGAAACAATGGTTACGATGCTGTTCCGACAAAAACTTTATTTGCTGAAACAGATGCATTTGTTTATCATTGGAAAAAAGTAAAAGAATGGTACGAAAAAGGTCTCTACGGTTATAAAGGAAGAGCATGGGGAGATAATCAAGCACCATTTATAGCAGGTGAGGCTGCTTTTTGGTTTGGATCTGCTGCATCATTTGGTGGAATGAAAGGTGTTGTTCCAAATTTTACAGTTAATCATATTCCTTATTGGGATTCAGTAACTGGTGGCAAAGAGTATCCAACATTTATTGGTGGCGCAGCAAACTGGATCTTAAATGGTCATACAGAAGAAGAGTATAAAGGACTTGCTAAATTCATAGAATTTATGGGTTCTCCTGAAATGGATTTATACTATCACAACATGACAGGTTATTCTGCTGTAACTAAAGGTGGTATAGAATTAGCTGAAACTATAAACTTTTATAGAGCTTCTCCATATCACAAAGCTGTTGGTGAACAATTAAGCTTAGAAGGTTCAACTATTCCTGGTGGATATAGAGCTGGTAACTGGCCTCAAATTCGTGAAGTAATTTACGAAAATGTTGAGCCAATGTTAAATGGCAAAATATCAATCGAAAAAGGATTAAAGAACATGGATAAGGGTGCAGCTAAATTGTTAAAACAATTTGCTAAGACTCTTTAAAAAATAATATAAATTAGGAGGGTATTAATATACCCTCCTATTTATTTTATGAAAAAAGTTCAGTTTAAATCAAACTATTCACAGTATTTTTTTTTAGCACCACAGCTAGGTATTTTATTAATATTTTTATATTGGCCAATAATACAAACTTTTAGAGATGCATTTACCATGCAAGATGCATTTGGATTTGGAAGACAATTTGTATGGTTTGATAATTTTTTATTTATTTTTGATGACCCGGCTTATTTAATAGCTTTTAAGTTTACTATTATTTATAGCTTTGTGATTACACTTGTTACAGGAGCCATTGGATTGTTACTTGCTGTACAAGCCAATAATGTAATGCATGGAAAAAGTGCCTACAAAACTCTTTTGATTTGGCCTTATGCTATTGCGCCAGCGGTGGTGGGTGTTATGGCAAATTATTTTTTTAGTGAAAGATTTGGATTATTGTATCATCTATTTAACGATTTATGGGGTTTTAATTGGTATGAAAGTGTTTTTGATTCTTATATCTACTTAATAATAGCAGGATCATGGAAACAAATAAGTGCTAATTTTATTTTCTTCTTAGCCGGTCTTCAAGCAATACAAAAATCTGTTATTGAAGCATCCATAATTGATTGTAAAAGTAGTTTAAGAAGATTTTGGACAATCACTTTCCCTCTATTGATGCCCACAACTTTCTTTTTAATCATTATCAATATAACTTATGCTTTTTTTGATACTTTTGGAATAATTGACACTACAACAATTGGTGCACCCTCAGGTGAAACAAGAACTCTTGTTTATAAAGCATACATGGACGGATTTAGGGGGTTAGACTTAGGAAGTGCTGGTGCTCAATCAATTATGATGATGTTGATTGTTTTAGTTATTACAATTTTTCAATTTAGATACATAGAAGGGAAAATACATTACAATTAAAATGATTAGATATTTTTCATCAAACTTTTCTCATTTAATTCTTTTGATAGGCATTTTTATTATGATAATTCCTGTTTGGTTAATTTTTGCAAGCTCAACTCATACAGCTTCGATAATTAATACCCAAGGTCTTCAATTTTTTTTAGGAGATAAGTTTTTAGAGAATTATACAAAAGTTTTATTATATGAAGGTGGTTTTTTTAAAGAAATTACTGCATTAAAGATGTTTTTAAATAGTTTTTTAATGGCAACTGGAGTTGCGTTTTTATCAGTTATTTCATCTCTTATGACTGCATATGTCTTAGTTTATTTTAGAGTGAAATATGCAACATTATTATTTTGGATAATTTTTATTACTATACTAGTCCCTCTGGAGTTAAGAATTTTTCCTACCTATTCTGTTATGTCTACACTTAACTTAGTAAACTCATATTGGGGACTAATTATTCCAATTTCAGCTTCTGCTATAGCTACTTTATTTTTTAGGCAGTTTTATAAAACTATACCTGATGAATTACTTGAATCAGCAAAATTGGATGGTGCAAATACTTGGAGATTTTTTATTGACTTTTTAGTGCCATTGTCAAAAACAATGATTGTTGCAATGTTCATATTTATGTTTGTATTCGGTTATAATCAATATTTATGGCCGATATTAGTAACTTCTTCTGAACAATATTGGACTGTTGTCATGGGATTAAAGATGATGTCTGGATCAATTGTTAACAAATTTGCATTTGTTATCATGTCAATGATACCACCAGTATTAATTATAATTGTATTACAAAAATATTTTATTAAAGGGATCTTTCAAGACAAATGAAAATTAAATTATCACAAATTTTAGCACACATTGTACTTATACTAGGTGTTTTATTAATGGTAATTCCGATTTGGTTATCATTTGCTAGCTCTACCCACGATACTGTAACTATTTTAAAAGAGGGAATGAAATTTGGTCTTGGCGATCAATTAATAAGAAATTATAACGAAGTTTTAAATGAGAAGGGTGGTTGGTCAGAGGAAGTGACTGCTGCAAAAATGTTTATAAATAGCTTTATAATGGCTTTGGGAATTGCAACCCTTAAAGTAATTATCTCAGCAATGTCAGCTTATGCTTTAGTTTATTTTAGATTCAAATTAGCTGTACCAATTTTTTGGTTAATCTTTATTACTTTACTTGTGCCTCTGGAGGTTAGGATTTTTCCAAGTTATAAGATTGTATCAGATTTAGGTTTAACTAATTCATACACAGGTCTTGTTCTTCCATTGGTTGCATCAGCCACCGCTACCTTTTTTTTTAGACAGTTTTATAAAACTATACCTGATGAATTACTTGAATCAGCAAAATTAGATGGTGCAAATAGTTGGAGATTTTTTATAGATTTTTTAGTTCCATTATCTAAAACAATGATTGCAGCGATGTTTATATTCATGTTTGTATACGGATATAGTCAATATTTATGGCCGTTAATAATGACTACGAGTGAGGAATATTGGACTGTAGTAATGGGAATGAAAATTATATTTACTGAAAGTTATGAGGGAGTTGCTTTACCAAGAACAGCAGAGAGATTTGCTTATATTATTTTATCAATGATCCCCCCAGTTTTAGTGGTAGTATTTTTGCAAAAATGGTTCATAAAAGGATTAATTCAAACAGAGAAATAAATGAGTTTTTTAGAATTAAAAAAAGTTACTAAAATCTATCCAAACGGAACTAAAGCTGTTCATGAGACAAGTATGAATGTAGAAAATGGTGAATTCATGGTTTTTGTTGGACCGAGCGGATGTGGAAAATCTACTCTTTTAAGAATGATTGCTGGGTTAGAAGACATAACTGAAGGTAATATAAATCTTGATGGAATATTAATTAATAAAGTTGACCCTTCAGAGAGAGATGTTGCGATGGTTTTTCAGAATTATGCACTCTATCCTCACATGAATGTTTACAACAATTTGGCTTACGGATTAAAAAATAGAGGTATTTCAAAAGAAGATATTGAAAAAAAAGTTAATGAGGCAGCAAAGCTATTACAAATTTCTGAATACTTGCAAAGAAAACCATCCATGTTGTCAGGAGGTCAAAGGCAGAGAGTTGCTATGGGAAGAGCTATTGTCAGAAGTCCTAAAATATTTTTATTTGATGAGCCATTATCTAATTTAGATGCAAAACTAAGAATACAAATGAGGCTTGAAATAAAAAAACTTCAGCAAAAAGTTGGAGTGACAAGTATATTTGTAACTCATGACCAAGTAGAAGCTATGACCTTAGCTGATAGACTGGCAGTAATAAATAATGGCCTTATTGAGCAGCTTGGAACACCGATAGAAATTTATAATAATCCTAAATCTATGTTTGTCGCAGGATTTATAGGTTCGCCACAGATGAATTTTCTTGAAGGAGAATTAAAAAATAAAACTCTTACTTCAGAAGGTTTTGAAATTAATAATGTTACAAGTGATTTTAATGGACCAGTTATATTAGGAATTAGACCAGAGCATATGTCGCAAACTGATAAAGGTTTAATAAATTTATCTGTAGATCTGGTAGAACAATTAGGTTCAGATAATTTGATTTATGGAGAAATAAAAAATAAAAAAGATTTTTGTTTTAGATGTCCTGGAAGTCAAATTATTAAAAAAGGAAGTAAATTATCTTTGAACATAAATGATAACAATTATTATGTTTTTGATAAATCTAATGGTAATCGAGTAAATTAATTTTGATTTTATCAAAGCCAAATTATATTAAAATTTACGGCCATAGAGGCGCTAGAGGAGATCTTCCTGAAAATACTCTAGAAAGTTTTAAATATTTATTTAAAAACAATATTAATGCATACGAAACAGATATTTTGATTTCCAAAGATCTTATTCCTGTGATTACACATGACTTTAGATTAGATCCAAGTTTTACAAAAGATAATGAGGGAAATTGGATAACGGATGAAAATATAATAATATTTGACTTAAGTTACGATGAGCTTTTAAAATTTGATGTTGGGGCTTTAAATAAATTATCTAGATATGGAAGAAGATTTGTTAATCAAAAAACTTTAGAAAATCAAAAGATACCAAAACTTTCTGAGTTATTAGAATTATCTTCAAAAAACAAATCTGAAAATTTATTAATAAATTTAGAAATTAAATCTACACCTGACGAGGAAAATTTAACTCCAACCCCAGAGGAAATGGTAAAACTTGTTATGCAAGAAGTAAATAAATCAAATTTACAAAATAAAATAATCATTTCTTCATTTGATTGGAGAACACTGACAGAAATCAAAAATCATTACCCTGAAATTTCAAGAGCTTATTTAAGTTTTCAACAACAGACAGGAATTAAAATTAAAAATACAATTTACAATAGATCTCCATGGATGAGTTTCTTACCTTTTTTTGAAAAATATGAGTTACCAAAAATTATAAAATCACAAGGTGGAAAGGCTTGGCATCCATACCATAAAGATATTACAAAAAAACTAGTAGAAATTTCTCATCAGGAAGATTTGCCAGTGAACGTTTGGACAGTTAATGAAGAGTACGATATGTTAAAAATGATTGAGTATAGTGTAGATGGTATCATTACAGACTATCCATTAAGGCTGAAAGAACTTTGTGATAAAGAAAATATAAACTGGTTTTAGTTTATTTTAATGGATTTAAATATAGTTAATAACCAAGAGCAATTTTTAGCAGGTAAACTTAGAGGGTATACTTTAAAAGGTGCAGAAAATAAATTTGACGATAAAGGAAAACCTTTACCATTTCCAGGGTGCACAATAATTTGTAATATTCCTCTTAATACATATTTATCTGATCAAATTATTGGTTTTCAAAAAAATTTAGAAAATTTTAATCCTGAAAAAACTTATTCCTATTTACCTCCATCTAGTTTTCATATGACATTATTTGACTGTTGTAATTTAAATACAAAAAATACTTGTTATTGGCCAACAGATATAGATCTTGATATGGATTACAAAGATATAGCTATTCAATTAAATAAAAGAATTGAAAACTATAATTTTCCAAAAGAAATCAATTTAAAAATAAAAACATTTTTTGGTGGCTACAGCATTGTTTTAGAACCCTTTTCCGAGGAGGACGAAAAAATTTTAAGAAATTGTAGAGATGAACTAAGTGATTTATTGAAAATTAAATTTGAAAATCATCAAAGATATACTTTCCATGTTACATTAGCTTATATTTTGAGACAACTTAATGAAACTGAAATAAAAAATTTAACTAAATTTAATAAACAATTATCCTCTGATTTTAATAAAAAAATTCCAAAAATTACTTTCACAAAACCTGAAATGTGTACCTTTAAAAACATGCTGGAGTTTGAAAGTATTAATCCTTCTAGCCTGTAATAGTTTTAACTTATAGATATTCTTCATTATTATTTTAATTTTTGATTTTCAATAAATTTTTTAAAAACTGATTTAGAAAATTGACCTTAAATCTTATAGGTTCAATTTTTCTACGAGATAGTTTTATCTCTTGTCCTGTTATTGAAAAGTATTTTTTTAGCCACAAATACAGCAAAAAGTGCACCGATAATTTCTGCTAATATATAAACTGGAGTATGCATATAATTAATTCCAGTAAAACTTTCTGTAAATGTTCTTGCTATTGCCACAGCAGGATTTGCGAATGATGTAGACGATGTAAACCAATAACCAGCAGTGATATAGAAGGCTACACATGAGGCAACTACCACACTTCCTTTCTTTAAAGATCCAAAAATTATGAGAATTAATCCAAATGTTGCTACAATTTCAGATGTAAATATATGTACTCCGTCCCTTGATTTTGTTGATAATTCAAAAATTTGATGTTCAAAAAAGAAATTGGCGAGTGCTACACCTAACAAACAACCTAAAATTTGTGCAGATATATATGTAGGTAATAAATTTCCTTTTAATTTTTTTGTAAGAAACATTGCTAGACTTACAAATGGATTAAAATGTGCTCCTGAAACATCACTAAAAACAGTTATTAGCACAAAAAGTCCTGCGCCAGTTGCTATCGTATTGGCTAAAAGCATAATACCCGTATCATCTGTAAGATTTTCAGCCATTATTCCTGAGCCAACAATAATCATTACAAGGAAACAACTACCAATAAATTCTCCAAGAAAAAACTTACTATATTTCATTGTTAATCCAATTTTCTATTTTCTTAAATATTGTTTGATATGTATCATTAAATACTTTTTTTTGATTTGTTGTATCAGTATCTAAATTAAATTTTTTTACTGGATCTTCAATATCCCAATGAATAATTTGATTTTTATCAGGCCAAATAGGACACACTTCATTGTTAGCATTGTTACACACCGTAATTACATAATCTAATTTAATATCTGAGTTAATAAAAGTATCAAAATTTTTTGAACTGTAATTTGACAAATCAAATTTCTTTTCTTTTAAAAATTTTTCTATAATTGGATTAATTTGTCCTGAAGGATTACTACCTGCGCTATAACCAATAAATTTATCATAATATAAGTTATTAATAATACTCTCAGCTATAATACTTCTTGCTGAATTCCCTGTGCAGACAAATAAAACTCTTTTCATTAGAATATCACTTTATAAATTCCAATTACAAAAAGAGGTATTTGTAATCCAAAATTTGTTAAAATAGCCTTATCTTTTGAAATAAATCCAGCTATAGTCCACCCCACAACACCCAGTCCATGAAAATAAATATTTATAGGGTAGATATTAAGATTAGTAAGTAAAATTCCAGTTAAGACTAAAAATGTACTTATCCATTTTAGATATTTTTTTATAAACATAATCACTCCTTGATTTTGTTTATGTCAGTTTTGTTAAGGATTTATGAAATTAAGTAATTTTTACTAATTTATTTAATGCATCTTCAAGATAATCTAATCTATCTTGACCCCAAAAAATCTAATTTTTAATGCACTTCTTGCATAAACCAAAAAATTCTAAATTATATTTGCTATATTTCATGCCTTTATTATCTTTATAATGTTTCAAATGCTCAGATAATTTATGATCATGAATCTCTTTTACATCTTCACAGTTTTCACAAATTGAAAAAACTGTTGCTTTGGTAATTTGACATTTTGAATTCTTGCAAGCTATAAAGGCATTCCTACTTTCTATTTTATGTATTTTTCCAATCTCTACCAATTTGTCCAAAGCTCTATAGACTTGTAAAGGAGCATTAATTCCTTTTTTTTTAACATCAAATAAAATTGAATATGCTTTTAATGGTTGAGAAGATTTTTCAATTATATCTAAAACTATTTTTTGATTTTTTGTTAATACTTGTTGATTTTGCATTTTCTATTTTTATCAATTGATCATTAATTTTTCAATTGTATCGTTTGTTTAATTTTGAATAATGAAATAATAAATAAAATCAAAGCAGCTGCCACGATTGAGGGCCCTGATGGTGTATTGAATTCTAACGAAGAAAATAATCCTAAAAATACTGACAACAACCCTCCAATTATTGAAAATATAACCATCTTCTGAGGGTTATCAGATATGTTTCTAGCCATTGCGGTTGGGATAATTAATAATCCTGTAATAAGTAATAATCCAACCATTTTGATAGAAATTGCAATAATTGCAGCTATTAATATTGTAAATATTGCTTTAGCCCTGTCAGGTTTTAGACCTTCCGCTTCAGCTAATTCGTAGTTTACTGTTGAAGCAAATAAAGGTTTCCAAATTAATTTTAAAACCAATAATATTATAGCTCCACCAATCCAAATTATAAGCAAATCATCTGTTGTTACAGCTAATATATCTCCAAATAACAATCCCATGATATCAAATCTAATAAATGTTAAAAAGCCGATAACAACTAAACCAACGGCAAGTGATGAGTGAGCTAGTAGCCCTAGCAAAGC
Source organism: uncultured Pelagibacteraceae bacterium (assembly GCA_902577285.1). GTDB lineage: Bacteria > Pseudomonadota > Alphaproteobacteria > Pelagibacterales > Pelagibacteraceae > Pelagibacter. The sequence goes on from CACGYL010000003.1 coordinate 59,636, forward strand.
GTCACCAGGTAAATTAGTTTTTCTTTCAAGTTTTACTAAAATTAATGCAATAATTGATGAAGTAATAAAAATTGCAATAGCAATATTAAAATCTAGAGTGTATGCAATTGTTACACCTAGTAAAGCTGAGTGGGCGAGAGTATCCCCAAAATATGATAATCTTCTCCAAACAACAAAACATCCAAGAGGACCTGTTACCAAAGCAATTCCAATTCCTGCAACTAAAGCTCTTATAAAAAAATCATCAAACATTTAATTTTTCTTTATCTTTCCATCAATTGAATGTTCATGGTCATGTTTGTGCTCATAAACAGATAGTGTTTGAGAAGCTTGTTCCCCAAATAATGCTTTGTACTCATTATTTCGTGCTACGTCTTTTGGAGAACCTGAACAACATACGTGTCCATTTAAACAAACAACATGATCAGTAGCACTCATTACTGTGTGTAGATCATGAGAAATTAATAATATTCCACAATTAAGTTTTTCAGAAATTTTTTTAATTAATTCATAGAGAGCAATTTCACCTGTGAAATCAACTCCTTGAACAGGTTCATCAAGAACTAATAATTCTGGTTTTTTTGAAATAGCTCTTGCAAGCAAAACTCTTTGAAATTCACCCCCTGATAAATTTCCTAAATTTTTTTCTTTAAGATGTATAACACCGGTTAATGTCAAAGCCTCATCTATCAATTCATCTTTAATATTATCTGTCAAAACCATTAAATCTTTGACTCTTAAGGGGAGAGTCCAATCTATCGATATTTTTTGAGGGACATATCCTATATTGTTTGTTAATTTTTCAACATTTCCCTCTATGTTTTTGTATATACCTAAAGCAATTTTAGCTGTTGTACTTTTCCCAGAACCATTGGGTCCAATTAAAGTTACTATTTTTCCTTTTTCAACCTCTAGCGAAACTCCTTTTACGAGCCACTTGTCATTTTGTTGGATCCCAACATTATTTAACTTTACTAATATATTTTTTTTTAAACTCATATATCCACTTGACTTCAAGATGTTATATTATTACATAGTGTTATATTATAACAAAAATTAAAAAACAATATTATGAAAAAAATAACAAAATCCACAATAATCTTATCATTCTTATCATTTTTAACTTTTTTTACATCAGCAAATGCTGATATTAAAGTTGTAGCATCAATAAAACCTATTCACTCATTAGTTAGTTATTTAATGGATGGAGTAGCTAAGCCAGATCTCATAGTTGATGGTTATGCATCGCCACACGGTTTTGCTTTAAAGCCCTCACATGCAAAAATGTTACAAAATGCAGATATTGTTTTTTGGGTAGGTGAGGATATAGAAAATTTTCTAGAAAAGCCTTTAGATTCAATTGCTAAAAAAGCAGAAAAAATCGAGTTATTAGAAATTAAAGGATTAAACAAATTAAAATTCAGAGAGAGAAATATTTTTGACGACCATGATGATCATGGACACGACGATCATGGCCACAAGAAAAAAGATGATCATGATGACCACGATGATCATGCTAAAAAAGAAGATGGTCATAAAGAAGATGACCATGATGACCACGACCACAAGAAAAAAGACGATCACGACGATCATGACGATCACGAAGGACATCACCATGGTGAACATGATCCACACATTTGGTTAGATCCTATTAATGCTAAAGTAATCTTAAATGAAATGGTTGAGCATTTAATTGAAAATGATGCAAAAAATGCTTCAACTTATAAAAGTAATTTAGAAAAAGCTCTTAAAGATATCGACAAACTTACTATTGAGGTTATGACTGATTTAAATCAAAGTACATCTTCGATAGTTTTCCATGACGCTTATCAATACTTCGAAAAAAGATTTAATGTTAACGTTCTAGGTGCTTTTACAGTTAACACTGATGTAATGCCAGGTGCAGAACAATTAGCAGAAATTAGAGAAGTGATAGAACATGATAAAGTTGCATGTATATTTTCAGAACCACAATTTAATCCTGATATAATTAATGCTGTTGCTAAAGATATGGATATTAAAACTGGTGTTTTAGATCCATTAGGTGCAACACTTACCCCTGGAAAAGCATTATATTTTGACTTGATTAAGAATATGTCAAAATCTTTCAAAGGTTGTTAATTTAGAATTGAACTTCTGCCATAAATAAGATCTAATAATATTTATGGCAACGGTTTCTTTAAGTCTTGAAGATATTTATAATTTAGCAAATAAAACTTTATTAGCTAATGGATGTGATGAAGAAACATCAAATATTTTATCTGATTTGATAATGAAAGCAGAGAGAGATGGTTCTCTTTCTCATGGCTTATTCAGATTACCCGCTTATGTTGCTGGATTAAAAAGTGGAAAAATAAATGGTAAGAATAGACCTAAAGTTTCTAAAATTACACCAAGCGTTGTTAAAGTTGATGGTAACAATTGTTTGGCACCAATGGTTTTAAATAAAAGTTTGCCGGAGTTAATTAAAGCTGCACAAGAAAATGGAGTAGCGGTTTTATCTATAACAAATTCACATCACATGGCAGCGATGTGGCCTGAAACAGAGGCAATTGCAGAAGAAGGCCTAGTTGCTTTTGCATGCACATCTTATAAACCAGCTGTTGCACCTGCGGGATCTATCAAACCTTTATTTGGAACAAATCCTATTTCATTTGCTTGGCCTAGAAAAAATAAACCTCCAGTAGTTTATGATATGGCAACCGCATCTATGGCAATGGGTGAGGTTCAAGTTGCAAAAAGGGAAGGTCACAAAGTTCCATTAGGCACAGGATTAACAAAAGAAGGAAAGGACACAACAGATCCAGCTGAAATAGCAGATGGGGGTGTTTTATTGCCTTTTGGCGGCTATAAAGGCTCAGGGATTGCGATGATGGTTGAATTGCTTGCTGGTGCCCTTGTTGGAGATAATTTTAGTTATGAGACGGCTGAGAAGGATAATAATGATGGCGGTCCACCAAGTGGTGGAGAGTTCATTTTAGCAATATCTCCAGAAAAATTATCAAATTCAGATTGGGACACACATTCTTCAAAGTTTTTTGAAAAAATGAAATCAATGGGGGATGTTAGACTTCCTGGTGAAAGAAGACATAAAAATAGATTAGATAAAGGACCAAGACATATAAATGAAGACTTGGTTAATAAAATTAAATCTTTAAGTTAATTCTAATTCAATAGGGGTGTGATCTGAGGGTTTCTCTCTACCTCTTGGATATTTATTAATTTTAATATCCTTAATATTTTTTAATAATGAATTGGTTACTAAGAAGTGATCAATCCTCATACCATTATTTTTTTGCCAAGCTCCACTTGTGTAATCCCAAAAAGTATACTCTTCTTTATCAGGATAGATATATCGAAATGCATCATGAAATCCTAAATTATACATTTCTCTTAATTTCTTTCTAATTTCTATTCTATACAATGCATCGTTTTCATACCCTTTAGGATCATGAACATCTTCAGCAGAAGGAATAATATTAAAATCACCTGCAATGATTATATTTTCATTTGTTTTTAAAAGAGATTTCAATTTTTTTATTAAACTATCTAACCAATATAATTTATAATCATATTTCTCAGTATCTACTGGATTTCCATTTGGAGTATAGATATTTATTAGTTTAATTACTTTTGATTTATATTTTATATCGGCTGTAATTATTCTTGATTGTTTATTTTTATCTTTAAAGATATCTTTTTGAATATTATCTAATTTTTTTTTTGAAAGTATTGCAACACCGTTATAACTTTTTTGCCCAAATACGTAACTTTCATATTTAATTTTTTTAACGTCATCATAAGGATAAGTTTCATCTTGAGTTTTAATTTCCTGGACTAATACCACGTCAGGATCAAATTTTTTTAGGTATTCTTGAACGTTTAATATTCTTGCCCTAATAGAATTTACATTCCAAGAGCTAATAATCATTAAAGAGAGAATGAAACACCACAACCACAAGACGACTTACTTTGTGGGTTACTAATTTTGAATTGGTCTCCAATTAATTCTTTTACAAAATCTATTTCTGATCCTTTCAATAGATCTGCTGAAGTTTTATCGATTAAAATCTTTTCGTGTCTTAAGTCATCATCTTGAGGACTTTTATCAAATGAAAAATCATACTGAAATCCAGAGCAACCACCACCTTTGATAGCGATTCTAAAAAAAGAACCTTCCTCTTTAGATGCGAGTAGGTTATTTATTTGTTTTAACGCATTATCTGTAAATTTAATTTCTTTAATCATTATTTATCACTGTTATTACTAATATAATTAATATTTGCCAATTTTAAAGAATGAATAATTACTCAAAATTAGGTTCTTTTAGATCTCGTGGACGCTTGATAAAAGAGCCAAATAATAGGTTTAGAACTCCATTTCAAAGAGATAGAGATAGAATTATTCACTCAGCTTCATTTAGAAGGTTAAAACACAAGACACAGGTATTTGTGAACACAGATGGAGATCATTATAGAACAAGAATAACCCACTCAATGGAGGTTGCTCAGATTGCTAGATCAATATCAAGATATCTCAATTTAAATGATGATTTGGTAGAAACACTTAGTTTAGCCCATGATATGGGGCACACTCCTTTTGGACACGCTGGTGAGGACGCTTTAAACGAGTCAATGATTAATCATGGTGGCTTTGATCATAACCTTCAAACTTTAAGAATTGTAATGTTTATTGAAAATAAATACTTAAAATTTAAAGGTCTAAATTTGACTATAGAAACTTTAGATGGTCTTTTAAAACATAATGGACCTATCAATAATACTGATCACCTAGATACAATAATTGGACTTAAAAATTTTAAAAATAAAATGGATTTTAAAAAGAATTCATCTTTAGAAGCTCAAATTGCAGCTATATCTGATGACATAGCCTATAATAATCATGATATTCAAGATGGAATTAAAGCAAAACTATTTTCATTAAATCAATTATGTGAAATTAATTTTTTTAAAGAAATTTATAAATCTTATAAGACAAAAGTTAAAAATTCTAACAGAGATATTATTGTTTACCAAATAATAAGAGACTCAATTAATTTGATGGTTCAAGATGTTATTAAAAATACTTTAAAAAATATAAAAAAATACAAAATTAATAATATTAATCATGTCTATTTAAATAATAAAAAAATTGTCAATTTTTCAGCTAAATTTGCATCTATTGAAAAAGAAATTAAAAATTTTTTAAGAATTAATATGTATAATAATAAAAATGTACAAATAAAAAATAATAATGGTAAAAAAATAGTTAAACATTTATTTAAATTGATAGAAAGAAATCCAAAAAAATTTATAAAAAATAAATATATAAATAATGATAAATATAGATCTATTTCAGACTACATTTCAGGGATGACTGATAGATATGCAATACAATTATACAAAATGTCAAAATGAATATTTTTGAAGATTATTTAATAAAAATTGAAAATACTATTAAGAAAGCAAATCAAGATAATTTGTTGGAATTGCCAGAAAATTTATCTGGTATAAATGTGGATATTCCTCCTGCTAAATTTAATGGTGACGTATCTACTAATGTTGCGATGGTTTTATCAAAAATTAATAAAAAATCTCCAATTGAACTTGCAGAAATTATTTCAGGATTATTAAAAAAAAATGACAAAAATATTGATCATGTTAGTATTGAAAAACCAGGTTTTATTAATTTAAAATTTAAGAAAGAATTTTGGAGTGCTTTTATATTAGATGTGCTCAATAAACCTTCTTATGGAAGTAATTTAAACGGTAAAAAAAATAGCTTTTTAGTTGAGTTTGTTTCAGCAAACCCAACAGGACCACTTCATGTTGGACATTCAAGAGGTGCAATACTCGGTGACGTTATTTCAAATCTATTATCATTTAATGGTCACAAAGTTACCAAAGAATACTATGTAAATGACTATGGAAACCAAATTTCTCATTTTACTAAATCAGTTTATTTTAGAATAAAGGAAATTACTAATAACGAAACATTTCCAATAGAAGACAAAGATTTATATCCAGGTGCATATCTTATCGATATAGCAAAAAAAATAATTTCAAAAAATAAAGATATGGATTTTAATGACTACGACAAAATATCTGAAAAATTAAAGAAACTTTCGATTGAAGAGTCTTTAAAATTAATAAAAACAAATTTAGAAAACCTTGGAATAAAACATGATAATTTTGCTAGTGAAACAGAGGTTATAAATAATAAAGAAGTTGACGAAGTAATAAAAAATTTAAAAGAAAAGAAATTTATTTATGAGGGAAAAATTAAAGCACCTGAAGGTGAAAATAACGAAAATTGGGTAGAAAGAGAGCAATTACTATTTAAATCTACTGAATTTGGAGATGATAAAGACAGAGCCTTACAAAAAGAAGATAAGTCTTGGACATATTTTGCAAGTGATGTTGCATATCATAATACGAAACTGAAAAGAAATTTTGATGTGCTTGTTAATATATTGGGAGCAGATCACGCCGGTTATATTAAAAGAATTACTTCTGTCGTCGAAGCTCTTTCAGGAAAAAAAAATAAGTTAATTTGTAAAGTTAGCCAGTTAGTTAAATTAATAAAAGATAAGAAACCTTTTAAAATGTCTAAGAGAAAAGGTGATTATATAACAATTGAGGATTTAATTAATGAAGTTGGGAAAGATGCAACAAGATTTATCATGTTAAGCAGAAGTAGTGATGCTGAAATTGATTTTGATTTTGATAAAGTAAAAGAAAAATCAAAAGAAAATCCTATTTATTATGTTCAATATGCATATGCTAGAATTTCATCTGTATTCAGAAATACTCAACATGAAATTAAAAGCGATATTAAAATAACTAATACTGAATATAAATTTGGCGACCAAGAAATCAAATTATTCAAGAAGATAAGTGAATGGCCAAAATGTGTTGAAGTATCTACAGAAAAATTAGAGCCACATAGAATATCTGTTTACTTATATGAATTAGCTTCAGAGTTTCATTCTTATTGGAATATGGGTAAAGATGACATTTCAAAGAGATTTATTGAAGAGGATAACTCTATAAAAGAAGAAAAGTTAGTCTTCTTAAAGTCTATAGCCAACACTATTAAATCAGGAATGGATATTTTAGGCGTTGATACACCTGAAAAAATGTAATGATAAAAGAATTAAAATATCTTTTTTATTTAATAATTATTTTCTTCTTCATTTTTTTTACAGCTAGATATTATTTTTCAGATGAAAATATTAAAAAATCTTACAGGTCTATCTCATTGATTGATGACAAAATAAATCTTATTGAAAAAGATCTGATATTTTTAGAGAGTGATACTGAAAACATCATTGAATACGTTGAATTTAAAAAGGACAAAAAAACAAATAAATACTCATTTTGGAAACTTCTTTATAATGATAATTAAAAACCATAGATCATTTATATGTGGTGTAAAAGGTAAAGTTTTATCAAAAAAAGAAATTGAATTTTTAAAAAAATATAAGCCATGGGGAATAATTCTTTTTAAAAGAAATATTGAAAATATCAAACAAACTGTAAATTTAACTAATTCGATTAAAAAAATTTTTAACAATAAAAATTATCCAATAATGGTTGATGAAGAGGGAGGAAGAGTAAGTAGATTAAGAAAATTTATTGATAATTCAATTTTTACAGCAGAATACTTTGGCAACTTATATAAAAAAAATATTAATAAATTTGATATTTATTACAGTGTTTATGTTAAGCAAATTGCTTACCTTTTAAGATTATTAGGTATTAATATCAATACAGTGCCTGTTTTAGATATAAAAAGAAAAAAATTTCATAAAATCGTTGATGATAGATCATTTTCAACAGATAAAAAAATTGTCTCAAAAATAGGTGATAGATGTATTAAACTTTTTCATTCAAATAGAGTTGCTACAGTTATTAAACATATTCCTGGACATGGTTTAGCTAAAGTAGATAGTCATAAAAATTTGCCAAGAATAACTAGAAATGAGCAATATTTAATCAAAAACGACTTTTATCCCTTTAAAAATAAAAGCTCCTTATTAGCAATGACGGGTCATTTGTTATTTGAAAAAATAGACCCTCAAAAGAATGCAACGCATTCTAAAAAAATAAATAAGCTAATAAGAAATAAAATAAAATTTAAAGGTTTGATAATGACAGATGATATTTCAATGAAAGCAATTAAGGATAAACTTGCAATAAGTGTAAAAAAATCATTTTTAGCAGGTTGCAACTTGGTATTACATTGCAATGGAAATTTGAGTGAAATGAAAATTGTTGCTCAAAATTCACCCAAAATAAACCAATTTATTATTAAAAAAACATCACAATTAACAAAGATTATAGGTTAGAGTATTTTATGCAATCAGATGATTCTTTAGACTTTAATGTAAATTTAAATAATTTTAATGGATCATTAGAAATATTACTTGATCTTGCAAAATCTCAAAAAGTTGATTTAGAACAAATATCAATTACAAAATTAGCTGATCAATTTCACCAGTATATCACTGAAAAGGAAAACCTAAATCTAGAAATTGCATCCGAATATTTATTGATGGCTACTTGGCTTACTTATTTAAAGTCTAAATTACTACTTCCTGAAACAGATGAAGATGAATTTAAAGCCCTTGAGGTAGCTGAAAAACTTAAATTGCAATTAAAAAAATTAGAGTTGATCAGACTATTGTCTTCACAAATGTTAAACAGAAAAAGATTGGGAAGAGATATTTTTATGCGTGGCTCTAAAAGTGGCGTTAAGTCTATTTATGACAAAAAAGTTTCTCTAACTTTGTTTGAGTTATTGAAGACATATTCAGGAATTGTGATGACAAAAGATTTTCATACTATGAATATTCCCAAACTACCTGTTTTTACAACTGAAGACGCTATTAAAAGAATTAAAGAGTTTTTTGGAAATCTTAATGAATGGAAAAATATTTCAGAGTTAGTTCCATCAGGTTTCAAAAATTCTCCTAATTTAAAAAAAACAGGTAAAGCCGGTATATTTGCAGGATCATTAGAATTAGTTAAAGAAGGCAATGTATCCTTGAAACAAAAAGAATTATTTGATGATATTTTTATTAAGGAAAATTAATGAATAAAATAAAAAAAAATAATATTGTAAAATTTCCAACTAAACTTACTGAAGTAGAAAGAGAAATTGAGGCTATTATATTTGCTGCTGCAGAGCCTCTATCAGTAGAAACGATTGAGTCTAAATTATCAAAACCAACTGACATTCAACAATCATTAGAAAACCTTAAGGATTTTTACTCCAAAAGAGGTATTAATCTAATTTGTATTTCAAATAAATGGTCTTTTAGGACAGCAGTAAATTTATCATCTTTAATGTCAGAACAAAAGACAGTTGAAAAAAAATTATCTAGAGCTGCGATAGAAACACTTGCGATCATTGTTTATCATCAACCTGTCACAAGATCTGAAATCGAAGAAATTAGAGGTGTTGCATTTGGAACAAATACTTTAGAAATTTTAATGGAACTAAATTGGGTTAAACACGAAGGTAGAAAAAATGTCCCAGGTAAGCCAATACAATATGGGACAACAGACGAATTTCTGAGTCATTTTAATCTTCAAAAATTATCAGATCTACCAACTGTCAATGAATTAGGTTCAGCAGGTTTAATTGATACTTCAAGTGTTGATGCATCAATTTTTGGAACAGGCAAATTTTTCAAAGAAAAACAAGTAGATAAAAAGGAAAATATTTATTCTGATATTGATGAAATGTTAAGCAGTACACTTAAAACAGACGAAACCTAAAAATTCACTTTTAAATAATCAATAATAAGGTTATAAGCAATTCATGAGTATAGGTTTTTGGCAAATTGCAATTGTGGTGATCTTAGTTGTTCTACTATTTGGTAGAGGAAAAATATCCAGCTTGATGGGTGATGTAGCAAAGGGCATTAAAAGTTTTAAAAAGGGAATGGCTACAGATGTAAATGATGATAGCCAAAATAAAAATATTTCTGATAATCAAGACTCAAATAATAAAGAGTAAAAAATGCCATCAATTGGCTGGTTAGAAATCTTAATAATTGTTTCGATTGCGATAATTGTTGTAGGGCCAAAAGATTTCCCTTTTATGTTAAAAAAAATTGGATCATGGATAGGTTCAGCTAAAAGATATGTCAGAGATGTTCAAGGACAAGTAAGTGATTTAACAAATGAAACTTTAAGTACTGATATAGAAGAAAAACCAAAATCAGAAAATCAAAAAAAGAAAAAAGATGAGTAAAGATAAAGAAGGAAGCTTTATAAGTCATTTAACAGAGTTAAGAAAAAGATTAATTAATTCTTTGATATTTCTAGCAGTGCTTTTTGTAATTTGTTATTATTTTTCTGAATACATCTATGGCTTTCTTGTAGAACCGTATGCAAATGCAGTAAAAGATGATGATGTAAATAGGAGATTAATATTTACTGCACTTCAAGAAACTTTTTTAACTTATTTAAAAGTTTCTTTTTTTACAGCATTTTTTATTACAAGCCCATTCATACTAATTCAAATTTGGAAATTTATAGCACCTGGTCTTTATAATCATGAAAAGAAAGCCATAATGCCATATCTTGTAGTAACTCCTATTTTATTTTTACTTGGCGGCATGCTTGTTTATTATTTGATAATGCCACTTGCCATAAAGTTTTTTTTATCATTTGAAAGTTTAGGAGCAGCTACAAATTTACCAATACAACTAGAAGCTAAAGTTAATGAATATTTATCATTAGTTATGAAGCTAATTTTTGCATTTGGATTAAGTTTTCAATTACCAGTAGTATTGAGTTTATTGGCAAGAATAGGCGTTGTTAATTCAACTTTTCTTAAAGAGAGAAGAAAATATGTTGTTGTTATTATATTTGCGGCAGCTGCAGTATTAACACCTCCTGATCCAATTACTCAAATAGGTTTGGGAATTCCATTATTAATTTTATATGAATTATCAATAATATCAGTAGGAATAATTGAAAAAAAATTAGAAGAAAAAAATGCACAATATTAAAGATATTAGAAAAGACTTTAATAATTTTAAGGAAAAACTTAAAAATCGTAACATTGATACAGATCTTGATAATATTATAAGTCTAGATGAACAGAATAGAAAGCTTATTCAAGAAAAAGAAACACTTGAAATGGAAAAAAAAACTATTTCAAAATCTAAAGACCAAAAATTATTTGAAAAATCAAAAGAACTCTCAGTTAAAATTGAAGAAATTAACAAAAATCAATCAAAACTGCAGAGCCAAATTGATAACATATTGTCATCAATACCAAACTTACCTTTAAGCGATGTTCCAATTGGTCAGGATGAAAATGCTAATGTAGAGATTGAAAAAAAAGGTGAAATTAAAGAATTTGATTTTAAACCAAAAACCCACTTTGAATTAGGTGAAAATCTGAATATGCTTGATTTTGATTTAGCCACAAAAACCACAGGCTCTAGGTTTGTATTTGTAAAAAAACAATTAGCTCAACTCGAAAGAGCTCTATCTAATTTTATGATAGATACCCATACACAAAAAAATGGTTACACAGAAATATCACCTCCATTAATAGCTACCGCTGAGACTATGTATGGAACTGGGCAATTACCAAAATTTGAAAATGATCAATTTGAAATTAAATTAGATGCAGATGAAGGAAGAAAGTTTTTGATTCCAACTGCTGAAGTTATTTTAACTAATATAGTAAAAAACCAAATTATAAATAAGGATGATCTACCAATTAGAGTTGTAGCTTCAACTCCATGTTTTAGAAAAGAAGCAGGTAGTTACGGCAAAGATACAAAAGGCATGATTAGACAACATCAGTTTTATAAAGTTGAATTAGTTAGCATAGTTGAAAATGATAAATGTGCCGATGAGTTAGAGCGTATGTCGAATTCAGCTACTATGATTTTAGATGAGTTAAAACTTCCATATAGAAAAATCATTTTATGTACTGGTGACATGGGTTTTAGTGCCGAAAAAACGTATGACATTGAGGTTTGGCTCCCTTCTGAAAATAGATATAGAGAAATTTCTAGTTGCTCCTCTTGTGGATCATTCCAAGCAAGAAGGATGAAAGCAAGATACAAAGATAAAAATAATTCAAAGGAGTTTTTAGGAACATTAAATGGTAGCGGGTTGGCTGTTGGACGTACAATGATAGCAATAATGGAAAATTATCAAACTAAAGACGGTTCAATTTTAATTCCTGATGTTCTAAAGCCATATATGCATAATATAGACAAAATTTCCGCCAATTAAGAGTTGAGTTTGAATATAAGATAAGATAAATAGCCTTAACAAATTATATACGTTATGGACGCTGGAATTGGACAATTTATACCTTTAATTTTAATTTTTGTTATTTTCTATTTTTTCTTAATTAGACCTCAACAAAAAAAAGTTAAAGACCACAAAGCAATGGTAGAAGCTCTTAAAAGAGGAGATAAGGTTATTACATCTGGTGGTATACTTGGCACGGTTGAGAGAATTATAGATAACGAAAAAGTTGAAGTTAAAATATCTGATAATGTTAATGTTGAAGTTGTTAGAGCAACTGGCATACAAAGTTTAGTAAGTTCCATCGAACCAAAAAAATAACATAACAAAAAAAGTGTTATACTTTTCAAAATTACGGATAATATCAGTAATTATTTTTACGATAGTATTTTCATATTTTGCTCTTTCAAATTTTACAAAATTAGATGATAAATTTTTTTCTAAAAACATAAATTTAGGTTTGGACCTTCAAGGAGGCTCTTACTTGTTGCTTGAAATTGACAATCAACCTGTAATTACTCAAAGACTACAAGCAAAAATTATTGAGTTGAAAAGATATTTTAAGGAAAAAGAAATTAGCTTGAAGAATTTTTCTTTAAATGGAGATACCATTTCTTTTGAAGCTCAAAAACAAGATTTTGAACAAGTATCAAAATTACTAAATGATAAGGAAAGTGATATTAACCAATACTATCAAAGTTACAAATCTCATGAATTTGATGTTATTGAAAATAATAATTTATTTAATCTTAACTATTCAAGATATGGATTAGTTTTATTAAAAAATGCTTCCCTAGATCAAGCAATTGAAATTGTAAGAAGAAGAGTTGATGAAGTAGGTACGAATGAACCAAATATACTTAAAAGAGGTAATGACCGTATTCTTGTCGAGTTACCAGGGTTAGATGATCCTAACAGAATCAAATCATTGTTAGGAAAGACAGCCAATCTTACTTTTCAATTTATATCACAAAATAATGAAGAGTCTTTTGGAACTGAAAAATTATCATTTGAGGATGATGATAGAGAGGCAATAGTAAGTAAAAGAATAATTCTAAGTGGTGATAATTTAGTTGATGCAAAACCTACTATGAATTCACAAACAAATGAAACAGTAGTTTCATTTAGTTTAGATAGAGTAGGTGCCAAAAAATTTGGTAAAGCTACCAGCACAGGTGTGGGTAAACAATTAGCAATTATTTTAGATGGAAAAATAATCAGTGCACCAACAGTAAGAGAACCTATAGTTGGAGGATCTGGTCAAATTTCTGGAAACTTTACTTTTCAATCAGCTACTGATCTTGCTTTATTGCTTAGATCGGGTGCTTTGCCAGCACCTTTAAATATTATTGAAGAAAGAACTGTTGGTCCTGACTTAGGTCAAGACTCAATTGATGCAGGAATACTATCTTTGATTATTGGTTTCTTGCTAGTTATTATATTTATGATTTACAAATATAGAGCATTCGGATTAATTGCCAATTTAGCCTTAATTACAAACCTATTTTTATTAATTGGAATTCTTACATTATTCGAGGCAACTCTGACTTTGCCTGGTAT
>CACGYL010000004.1 GCA_902577285.1 uncultured Pelagibacteraceae bacterium
TAGGGGTTACTCAAGAACTTATTGATAAATATGATGCTGTTGTATTTGCAAAATCAGGCTCTGAGATTATTGGTGGAAAAGGAGGGGGTGGAAGAAAAGATTTTGCACAAGCCGGTGGTCAATTTAAAGATAAAATTGATGAAGCTTTTGAAAAGATTAAGTCTTTAATTTAATTTTTGTCTCAACTTTCCATCTAAAGTATCTAAAAATTGATTAGTTGTAAGATATTTAGTTGAAGGTCCTATTAATATTGCTAAGTCCTTAGTCATTGAACCTTCTTCAACACAATCAACACATACCTTTTCAAGTGTTTCAGCAAATTTAATTAATTCCTCGTTTCCATCAAGCTTTCCTCTATGAGCCAAGCCCCTTGTCCATGCAAAAATTGAGGCAATTGGATTTGTTGAAGTCTCTTTTCCTTGTTGATGCATTCTAAAGTGTCTTGTTACTGTACCATGCGCAGCCTCTGCTTCCATGGTTTTTCCATCTGGTGCAAGTAGTACGCTTGTCATCAAACCTAAAGACCCATATCCTTGAGCTACTGTATCTGATTGGACATCTCCATCATAATTTTTACATGCCCAAATATATTTACCATGCCATTTCATTGCACATGCTACCATATCATCTATTAATCTATGTTCATAAGTGATTTTATTTTGTTCAAATTTTCCTTTGAATTCTTTTTCAAACACTTCTTGGAAAATGTCTTTAAATCTTCCGTCGTATCTTTTTAAAATCGTATTTTTTGTTGATAGGTATACAGGCCACTTCTTGATTAACCCATAATTAAAGCAAGATCTTGCAAAATCCTCTATAGATTTATCTAAGTTATACATTGATAAAGCAATCCCAGGACCGGGAAAGTTAAATACCTCATATTTTCTCTCATCACTTCCATCCTCGGCAGTCCATTTTATTTCTAGCTTGCCTTTTCCCGGAACTGTAAAGTCTGTTGCTCTGTATTGGTCACCAAATGCGTGTCTGCCTATAATTAGTGGATCTGTCCATGAGGGTACAAGCTTTGGAATATTTTTACAAATTATGGGTTCTCTAAAAACGGTACCACCAATAATATTTCTTATTGTACCATTAGGAGATCTCCACATTTTTTTTAGATTAAACTCTTTTACTCTTGCTTCATCTGGAGTAATAGTTGCGCATTTGATGCCCACTCCATTCTTTTTAATCGCATTAGCACACTCTATGGTAATTTTATCATTAGTCTTATCTCTACTTTCCATCCCTAAATCGTAGTATTCGATCTTGAGATCTATGTAGGTTAAGATTAGTTTATTTTTTATGAAGTCCCATATAACTCTAGTCATTTCGTCACCATCTAACTCTACAATGGGGTTTTTAACCTTAATTTTACTCATTTTTTAGATATATCTTAATAGTTGAATTTATTCTTTTTGTATACATATTAATCCAAATTTATTGTTTATAGGATTGTTATGAGTAAAATTTTTCCAAAATTACACAACGAAGGATACAAGTTTATTGTTATTTTTGCAATTGCAACTGTAATTCTTTATTTGATAAATGGTTTTTTTGGTTTTGTTGGTTTGGTATTAACAATTTGGTGTTACTATTTTTTTAGAGATCCTGAAAGAACATCTATTGGAGATGATAATTATCTTACAAGTCCTGCAGATGGAGTTGTGTTGCAGGTGATGGACACAAATGGTCCAAAAGAACTTGGCTTAGAAAATAAAAAGATGAAAAAGGTAAGTATATTTATGGACGTATTTGACTGTCATGTAAATAGATCTCCTTGTTCTGGAGCAATATCAGAAATACTTTACAAACCTGGAAAATTTTTCAATGCATCATTAGATAAAGCAAGTGAAGATAATGAGAGAAATTATTATAGAATTAAAAATTCCAACGGAGAAGAAATTATTGTAGTCCAAATAGCTGGATTAGTTGCGAGAAGAATTGTTACTGAAGTTTCTAAAGATGAACTTGTAGAGCAAGGTTCAAGAATAGGAATGATTAGATTTGGAAGTAGGGCAGATATGTATTTTGAAAATTACTCTCCCTTAATTAAGGTTGATCAAAAGACTATAGCTGGCGAAACTCTTATTGCAAAAAAATAATCTAATGAAGTTACAAGATAAAAATATTAAATTGGTTTCGAATAAAAAAACTAGAGTAATTTTACCAAATATTCTTACGCTAATTGGTGTATGTATTGGACTAACGTCTATCAAATTTGCGTTTGACGGTAAATTCGAGTTATCAATTATTGCTGTAATAGTTGCTGCAATAATTGATGGGCTAGATGGAAGAATTGCAAGATTGATTAAAGGTACCTCTAAAGTAGGTAAAGAACTAGACTCCTTAACTGATGTGATAAGTTTTGGTGTTGCCCCAGCATTTATAATGTATTTTTGGGCCCTATCCGAAACAGGTAGAGTAGGCTGGTTGATTTCATTAATTTACGTAGTTTGTGTTGCACTTAGACTTGCAAGATTTAATGTTTCATCAAATGAAGAAAGTTCGTGGAAAGATAATTTTTTTGAAGGTATCCCTTCCCCAGCTGGTGGAATTCTAGTTTTAATGCCATTAATTTTAAGTATAAGCGAATTTAAGTTTTTAAATTTGAATTATCAATTAGTGGTACCAATTATGTTTATTCTTGTTTCAATACTATTAATAAGCAAAATACCAACTTATTCATTTAAAAAAATTGTTGTACCAAGAAGTGCATCAATATTTTTGTTATTTGGAATAATCTTATATTTTGGTTTAATTCTCGTTTATACTTTTAATGCAATAGTTATTTCAGGATTAATATACATGTTAATGGTACCGGTAAGTTCAATGCATTATCTTATGATCAAAAAAAATGAGAAAATCATTACAAATGATACTGATCATCATGAAGACGTATTATAAATGAAAAAAAACACAATAATTTCATTAGCAGACTCAAATTATTTTAATCTTTTAAACGAATTAATAGACTCAATAAACAGATTTGAACAAAGTAACGAGATAGATATATGCATAATGGATGCTGGATTGACTGAAGATCAGATAAAAGTTTTAGAAAAAAAGGTATTTAAAATCAAAAAGGCAGAATGGGATATAGAAGTTCCTAATTATAAAGTTAAAGGAAGAGAGTGGTTAAAAAGCCAGGTATCGAGAGCATTTTTACCTAAATATTTTCCAGGATACAAAAAATATCTATGGATTGATGCAGATGCTTGGGTTAATTCATGGTACGGAATTGATCTTTACTTAAGAGGCTGCGAAAATAAAAAATTAGCAATAGCGACATCCGCTGACAGGTCATATGGAAGAGTTTTAAGAGCAGAGTGGGTTATAGGAAGTTTCGCAAGAATAAAATCACAAAATTATAAGCATGCTAAATCATCTGGATTTTCGGAAAAAATTTCAAGAGAAGTAGCACTAAAACCTCATTTAAATATTGGATTATTTTCTTTAGAAGAAAATGCACCACACTGGGAAATTTGGCAAAAAAATTTGAAAAAAGCATTGTCTTCAGGAAAGATTTGGGGTTCTGAGCAAATAGCAATGAACATAACTATTTATTCAGATAATTTGGATGTTGAAATTTTACCAGCGTATTGCAATTGGACACTTATTGAGGCAATAAAATTTGACAAAAAACAAAATACTTTTGTTGAGCCATATTTACCAAACCATGAAATAGGAATTATTCATTTAGCTGGAAAGAATAATGATAATATTAGAAATGATAAAAATTATATTTCTAAAATTAAGACATTAGATGGTGACATAATTGAAAAATCGTTGAGATTTGGGAACTAATTGAAAAAAAATAAATTTTCTAAAAATTGGATTATCAAACAAAAAAGAGATATTTACGTAAAAAAATCAAAATTAGAGGGATATAGATCAAGAGCTGTTTATAAATTACAAGAAATTAATGAAAAATTTAAATTAATAAAAAATAATGCTCTAGTAGTTGATTTAGGTGCTGCCCCTGGAAGCTGGTCACAGTATATATTTAGAAATTTTAAAGGTTCTAAAATTATTTCAATAGATTTGAAAGATGTAGAACCAATTAAAAATTTATTTCACATAAAGGGAGACTTCACAGAAGATGATCAAAAAATAAAAATACAAAATTATTTTGGAAAAAAAGTAGATCTTATAATTTCTGATATGGCTGTAAATACCACAGGAAACAAAAGTGTTGATTCCCTTGTAACCGGTGAATTATGCATAGAAGCAATGGATTTTGCTGTTGAATTACTTAATAAGAAAGGAACTTTTATTTCTAAACTTTTTATGGGAGCATCTTTCAACGAGATTGTCGCACTTGGTAAAAAAACATTTAACAAAGTGGATATTTTTAAGCCTCACTCTAGTAGAAAAGACTCAAAGGAAAACTTTATAATTTGCAGAAATTTAAGATAGTTTGTCTTTTATTTTTTTAAGAATCATTTATATAAGGACATGGATACTATCAATGAAGCTCTAACATTTGATGATGTTACATTAGCTCCAAATTACTCTGAAATTTTACCAAGTGAAGTCAATACATCAACAAATCTCACAAAAAACCTAAGTATAAGAATACCTCTTCTATCATCTGCAATGGATACTGTAACAGAGTCATCAATGAGTATTGCTATTGCAAAAGCTGGCGGCTTGGGAATTATCCACAGAAATCTGAATATAAATGATCAAATTAAAGAAATAAGAAAAGTAAAGTCAAAAAAATACCTAGTAGGAGCGGCAGTTGGCGCAAGTGAAAAAGAATTAAAAAGAGCAGAGAAAATACTAAAAGAAAATATAGATATAATTGTAGTAGATACAGCACATGGACATACAAAAAAAGTTGGGAATATAATTAACAAAATTAAAAAAATAAGACCAAAGGGAACAGCAATTTGTGCAGGAAATATAGCCACAGCTGAAGCTGCAAAATTTCTAATTAGACATGGTGTTGATATAATCAAAGTTGGAATAGGTCCTGGATCTATTTGTACAACAAGACTTGTTGCAGGAATTGGAGTTCCTCAATTGAGTGCAATTTTAGATGTTAAAAAGGGAATTGGGAAAGGCAAAACAAAATTGATTGCTGATGGTGGTATAAAATTCTCTGGAGATATTGCAAAAGCATTAGCAGCGGGTGCAGATGCGGTTATGATAGGATCACTATTTGCAGGAACTGATGAAGCACCGGGCAAAAAAATAAAGAAAAATGGTAAATTGTATAAATATTTTAGAGGTATGGGATCAATCGGCGCAATGAATAAAGGGTCAGCAGATAGATATTTTCAATCTAAACAGAAAGACACATCAAAATATGTGGCCGAAGGAGTAGAGGGATATATTAAATACAAAGGTAGAGTTGATAAAATTATTTATAACTTAGTTGGAGGTTTAAAATCTTCTATGGGATATTTGGGGGCTGAGAAAGTAATTGATTTAAGAAAAAAACCAAAATTTGTGAAAATTACTAAAGCAGGTTTTTATGAAAGTATGGTACATAACATAGATCTAGTAAAAAAATAATTATGAGATACTTAATTTTAACAATAGTTTTTTCTTTATTTAGTATAATCGCTAAAGCAGATAAAAATAATTTTTTCATTGAAGCTAAAAACTTATTTGAAAATGAAAAATATGAAGAATCAAAGTTTTTATTCCAGAGAAATATTGTCTATAACCCAAAAGATGCATCATCTTATCTATATTTAGCTAAAATTTTTAAAATTGAAGATGATAGAAGACAAGAGGAAAAAAATATAAATACTACTTTACTCCTAGATCCAAAAAATGAAGAGGCATTGTTTTTACTAATAGATATGGAATTAGAAAGATCAAATTTTTCGAAAGCTGATGAATTAAGTAAAGATTTCAAAAAAATTTGTGTAAAAATGTGTGAAAAAATTACTTCTATTGAAAGTCGCTTAAAAGATTTCGAGAGAAAAGATGCGTCTTGAAGACACTCTTAATAAAATTTTGATTGTAGACTTTGGTTCTCAATTTACTCAATTAATAGCCCGTAAAATTAGAGAGCTCGGCATCTATTGTGAAATAATCAGTCACAAATCAATAGAAAAGCGTAAAAATTTCGATAAAAATATCAAGGGCATCGTTTTGTCTGGTGGTCCTTTAAATGTTTATGAAAATAAAAAAGTAAAATTTAATAATAATCTTTTAAAACTTGAAATACCTATATTGGGAATATGTTTTGGGCACCAAATTATTTCAAAAGTAATGGGTGGAAAAGTAAAAAGTTCTAAATTTAGAGAGTTCGGGCTAGCTGAGGTAACAGAGATAAAAAAAAGCAAATTAACAAAAAATTTTTTTTCTAATAAAAAAAATAATGTTTGGATGAGTCATGCAGATCAAGTAACAAAATTACCAAAAAATTTTAGTGTAATTGCAAAAAGTAATAATTCTAAAATGTGTATTATTCAAAATAATAAAAAAAATATTTTTGGAATCCAATTTCATCCAGAAGTAAGTCATACCAACAAAGGAAAAGTAATACTTAGAAATTTTATATTTTCTATATGTAAATTAACTAAAAATTGGTCTGCCAGTGATCAGAAAAAAAAATTAATTAGTGAGGTAAAAGAAGTTGTAGGAAATTCAAAAGTCATTTGTGCATTATCTGGCGGTGTAGATAGTAGTGTAGTCGCAAAATTGTTATCAAATGCAATAGGAAAAAAGTTGACATGTATTTTTGTTAATACAGGCTTACTCAGAAAAGATGAGGAAAAACAAGTTGTTAATACATTTAAGAAACGTTTTAAAATAAATTTAATTTATGTGAATGCTGAAAACCTATTTTTATCAAAATTAAAAAATATTTCTGATCCAGAAAGAAAAAGAAAAATTATTGGAAATTTATTTATAAAAATATTTGAAAAATATGCAAAAAAAATTAAAAAAGTAAAATTT
Source organism: uncultured Pelagibacteraceae bacterium (assembly GCA_902577285.1). GTDB lineage: Bacteria > Pseudomonadota > Alphaproteobacteria > Pelagibacterales > Pelagibacteraceae > Pelagibacter. Next base: position 6,919 of record CACGYL010000004.1, read on the forward strand.
TTAGCCCAAGGAACTCTGTATCCAGATTTAATCGAAAGCAAATCTGTTACCGGAAGTCAAACTTCAAAAATAAAATCACATCACAATGTTGGAGGTTTACCAAAAAAAATGAACCTTAAATTAGTAGAACCTCTAAAATATCTCTTTAAAGACGAAGTTAGAAAGTTAGGATTTGAAATTGGATTGAACAAAGAGATTGTTTCCCGACATCCATTTCCTGGACCTGGTCTTGCAATTAGAATGCCTGGTAATATATCTAAAGAAAAAATCAAAATTTTAAAAGAAGCAGATAATTATTTCATAAAATCGTTAAAGGATAATAATTTGTATGACAAAATCTGGCAAGCATATGCTGCTTTACTCCCAGTAAAAACCGTAGGAGTTATGGGTGATAATAGAACATATGAATACGTTTGTTTGCTGAGAGCAATTACATCTGAAGATGGTATGACCGCTGATTTTTTTCAATTTAACAAAACTTTTATGCAATCAGTATCTAACCAAATTATAAATAATATAAGAGGAATAAATAGAGTTGTTTATGATATAACATCTAAGCCTCCAAGTACTATTGAATTGGAATAATAAGACTATATAAGTTAATTATATGAAATATTTACACACAATGATTAGAGTTTCTAACATAGAGGAGTCATTAAGATTTTTCTGTGAAGGGTTAGGTCTTAAAGAAACAAGAAGAAAAGACAGTGAAAAAGGCAGGTATACTTTAGTATTTCTTGCTGCTCCAGATGATGAGAAAGCTGAAATAGAATTAACATACAATTGGGATGGAGATAGTTTGGGTGATGGTTCAAGAAACTTTGGACATTTAGCTTACAGAGTTGAAAATATATATGAAACTTGCCAAAGATTAAAAGACATGGGTTATACAATTAACAGACCACCAAGAGATGGCCATATGGCATTTGTGAGATCTCCAGATAAAATTTCTGTTGAAATACTTCAAGATGGTTACTTGGAACCAATAGAGCCATGGAAATCTATGGAAAATACAGGCACTTGGTAATAAATATTTATGCCTTCGAAAATCAGCAGGCTTATATTAAAAAAAAAAAATAAGTCAAAAATAGTCTGCTTAACATCCTACTCGAAAAATATTGCTGAAGAAGTTGATAAATACACAGACCTTATACTAGTTGGAGATTCTTTGGGCTCTGTTTTGTATAATTTTTATACGACAAGAAAAGTAAATCTATCTATGATGATTGAACATTCCAAAAGTGTAAGAAAAGGAGTAAAAAAAAGTTTAATGATTGTAGATATGCCATTTAATACTTATAAAAATAAATCGCAGGCGCTTAAAAATTGTAAAAAAGTCATCAAAGAAACTAAATGCGATGGAATCAAAATAGAAGGAGGAAGCAAGATCAAAGATATAATTAAACATTTAGTAAAAAATAAAATCCCAGTAATGGGCCACATAGGTATAACACCACAGTCTCAAAGAGGTAAATTTAGATATAAAGGCAAGAATGAAAAAGAAAAAAAAAATTTATTAAATGATTCAAAAATCTTAGAAGAAGCAGGTGTTTTTGCTATTGTACTAGAATGTATTGAGAAAAAACTTTCAAAAAAAATTACTGAGACAATTGAAATCCCTACAATAGGAATTGGCTCATCAAAGTTTTGTGATGGTCAGATTTTAGTTTTAGACGATTTATTAGGTTTGACTAATAGTAAAATAAAATTCGTTAAGAAATATGCTAATTTAAAAAGTAATATTAGAAATGCAGTTAAAAAATTTGGGTCAGATGTGAAAAGAGGTTCATATCCATCATTAAAGCATTCTTACTAAAAATACTTTTTAAATTCCTCATTAATTTTTAGAATTTCTAAGTCAACAAGCCCTCCAATAATAAGCTGTATTGCAAGTATAAGAATAACTGCTATTCCAATATAGACGACCCACAAATGTTTCTGAATATAATTAGCTAAATAAGTGGCCATAGCACCTGTGAGGACTACAGATAAAATTAAACCAAAAATCATAAACCCAAAGTTACCCTTAGAAGCACCAACAACACCTATAACATTATCAAAACTAATTGTTATATCTGCGAAAAGGACTTTATACATACCCTTTGTAAATGAAGGTTCAAAGGATTTTTTTGTTGGTGATTTGATTTGTCTCTGAGCTTGTAAAAGATCTTTTCTAAGATCATTTACTATCCAAATTAAAAGCAAACCTCCAAGAATTTTTATGAAGTAAAATTTGAATAAATAGGTCGCAAATACTGCAAATAAAACTTTAAAAATTAAAGCTCCGACCACTCCCCAAAATATGATTTTTTTTCTATTCTTTGGAACAAAATTAGCCGCAATTAGACCAATTATTATGGCATTATCAGCTGCCAAAATAATATCTATAAAGATAATTTGCAGTAAAATAATGGCTTCTTCGATCAATATAACAATATAATAGTAACAATTTCAAATTTTTCAACAAAACATGGAAAAATTTTTATTGATTTAACAAATAATACATAATGAGATGTATTTTTTAAAAATTAAGGAGGATTAATGAAAATTTTAAAAACTTTGTTTTCTATTTTATTTTCTGTCTTGTTAATAGCAAATGTAAATGCTTCTGAAAAGTGGGATATGGCTTTAGCTTATGGTGCGAGCAACTTTCACTCAGCAAATGCAGCAGAATTTGCTAAAAATGTTTCAGAGAAAAGTGGAGGAAAACTTACAATAGTTACACATCCTGGTGGATCATTATTTAAAGGTGGAGAAATCTTTAGAGCGGTAAGAACTGGTCAAGCACAGATGGGCGAAAGATTTATGTCAGCATTGGGAAAAGTTGACCCTATTCTTGAAATTGACTCACAACCTTTTTTAGCAACTTCATATGACGATGCTATGAAACTTTATCAAGCTTCAAAGCCAGCAATCATTGAAAGTTTAAACCAAAAAGGATTAGTATTTTTATATGCTGTGCCATGGCCTGCACAAGGACTATATAGCAAAAATGAAATCAATAGTGTTTCAGATCTAGAAGGTTTAAAATTTAGAGCTTATAATTCTGCAACAATTAGAATTGCAGAGCTTACAGGTATGGCTCCAACTAAAATTGAAGCGGCTGAAATCAGTCAAGCATTTTCAACTGGAGCAGTTGAAAGTATGATTACATCGCCAACAACTGGTAAAAATAGCAAAATATGGGAGAACGGTGTTAAATATTTCTATGATATCGCTGCTTGGTTCCCAAAAAATATGGTTGTTGCACATAGAGGATCTTGGAATAAACTAGATGCTGATACACAAATGCTAATTAAAAGAGAAGCTGCTGCTGCAGAAGAAAAAGGTTGGATGCTTTCTAGAGTTGGAAATATAGAAGATAAAAAAGCTCTAGCTGCTGCAGGAATGGTAGTAGGCAAAGTAAATGCTGATTTAGAAAAACATTTCCAAAAAGTTGGAAAAAAAATGGCAAAAGAATGGAAGAAAAAAGCTGGCAAAACAGGTGCTAGTGTACTTGCCGCATACAAATAAAAAAAATATAATAAAAAAGGCTGTTTAAAAAAACAGCCTTTTTTATGTTACAGAAATTAAATAAATCATTAAATAATATTTATAATTATTCAGGATATATAGCTGCAGTTTTTTTAATTCTTATTGCAGTTTTTATATTAACCGGAATTGCATCTAGAATTTTTGGTTTTTATATAAGGGGGTTAGCTGAATATTCAGGATATTGTATGGCTGCCTCATCTTTTTTTGCTCTTTCATATACGTTCATAAATGGGGGACATATAAGAATTACATTATTTTTAGAAAAATCTACAGGTCTTAAAAAAAAATTTTTAGAAATTTGGAGTCTAGTCGTCACAACAATATTTGCCGGTTATATGTCGTATTATTTTGTTAAAATGTTAAAAATCTCATACGAGTTTGAGGAAAGAAGTGAAGGTGCTGATGAAATTTTAATATGGATACCTCAGTGTAGTGTCGCTATTGGAGCAACACTTTTTTTTATATGTGCCTTTCATCAATTAATTTTGAAAGTTTATAAAAATGATTGAAATTTTATTAGCTATTTTTTTTATTACAGTTTTACTGCTTTTTTTAAGCTCTGGAATATGGGTAGCAATAAGCATGATAGGTGTTTCATCTATTGGAATGATTTTATTTACTTCTCGACCAGTTGGAGATGCGATGGCCACAACAATATGGGGCGCATCATCATCCTGGACCTTGACTGCACTGCCTCTTTTTGTATGGATGGGAGAAATTTTATTTAGGACTAAATTATCAGAAAATTTATTTGAGGGTTTGGCTCCTTGGTTGCAAAAACTTCCTGGAGGCTTAATTCATGTTAATGTTGTTGGATGCGCATTGTTTGCAGCTATATCTGGATCCTCAGCAGCAACAGTCGCTACGGTTGGAAAAATGTCAATTCCAGAATTAAGAAAAAGAAAATATCCTGAAAAAATTTTACTTGGAAGTCTTGCGGGCTCTGGAACTTTAGGATTACTAATCCCTCCTTCAATTATTCTAATTATTTATGGAGTAACTGTTCAAGAGTCTATTGCTAAACTATTTATAGCAGGAATAATTCCTGGAATAATGATTGCTCTGATTTTTATGGGCTATGTAATCATTTGGTCTTTGTTAAATAAAAATAAAATGCCGTTAACTGAAGAAAATTACTCATTTTTAAATAAATTAAGTAAATCAAAACAGTTAATACCTGTAATTTTATTAATCCTTGGTGTAATTGGCTCTATTTATACTGGAATTGCAACAGCAACTGAAGCAGCATCTCTGGGTGTTGTGGGAGCTTTAATACTTTCTTATTTTCAAAAAAGTTTAAACTTAAAAACTTTTAAAGAATCTTTACTTGGTGCAACAAAAACCTCGTGCATGATTGCATTCATACTAGCTGGAGCAACATTTTTATCACTCGCTATGGGATTTACGGGTCTTCCTAGAAATCTAGCAATTTGGATCCAAAATATGGAATTATCACCGTATGTTTTAATTTTTGTATTAATGATTTTTTATATAATTTTAGGTATGTTTCTTGATGGAATATCAGCTGTTGTGCTTACAATGGCAATTATTGAACCTATGATAAGGCAAGCTGGTTTTGATATGATTTGGTTTGGTATTTTTTTAGTGATAGTTGTTGAAATGGCTCAAATAACCCCACCAGTAGGTTTTAATTTATTTGTTTTGCAAGGTATGGCTAACAAAGATATGGGCTACATCGCTAAGAGTGCATTTCCATTATTCTTATTGATGATATTTGCAGTGCTCTTAATTGTTTTATTTCCTCAAATAGCTTTATGGATGCCAGAGCAAATGATTCAAAATATAAACTAATATTTTGATTTTTTTGTTCCGTCGATAATTTCTTTTAATTCTTTATATTCTTTACAATTACAATTTTTTAAAACTTCTAATCTTTCTTTTGCTAAATTTATTCTATTTGTAACGACATATAGTTCACCTAAGTACTCGTTAATTCCAACATGATTTGGTTCAACTTGTAAACCTAGTAAATAATATTTCTCACCAGCCTCAAAATCTCCAAGTTTTCTAGTTGTAAAACCTAAATAATTCAAAGTATCGGCTTGTAATGGTTTTTTTTTATCTAATTCTAATAAAATCTTTTGAGCTTTTTTATATCTTTTTAAAGCCTTATCCATTTTATCTTTTGACTCATATTTTTTTGCAGCCTCAATCAATTTTACTGCGTTTTTATAATTTGGTTTTTTATCTGATGAGCTTGTTCCAGCTGCAAAAGACTGAGTAGCAAAGGTTAAAAGTAAAAATAAGGTTAAAAATACTTTAATAATATTCATAAAAATTTGCTCATTTTATTTAAAGGTTTTAAATTTAAATTATTTTCTAATAAGTTTTGTTTTACAAACATTGCAGTCTCTAATGAACTTTTATTATCACCATGTATGCAGACAGAGTCAATTTCACAAGGTATTTGTTTACCACTGTGACAATTAAGGGTTTGGTTTTTAACCATATTCAATACATGATTTTTAGCTCGAGTGGGATCTGTTATTAAAGCATGATCTTTTGCTCTAGAAACTAGCGTTCCATCATCTTCATAATTTCTGTCGGCAAATATTTCACAGGCAATTTTCATATCAAGTTTTTTTGCTGCTATTTCCATTTTTGAACCAGTAGGTACTAAATAAATGATATCTTTATCAATTTGGTATATTGATTTAGCTAAAGTTGTTGCTAGATCTAAGTCCTCACATGCCATATTATTCAACGCACCATGCGGTTTAATATGTGAAACCTTTTGTCCTTGTAGATTAGCTATATTTTGTAAAATCTCATATTGATCAATAATTAGTTTATTTATTTCACTAGCTGAAAGGTTCATTCTTTTACGTCCAAAATTTTCAGGATCATTAAATGATGGGTGCGCTCCAATGCTAACATTATTTTCTTTAGAAATTTTCACTACTTCTTGCATTGTCTGCTCATCACCTGCATGATATCCGCATGCCACATTAGCAGAATTTACAATTTTGAGTAGCTCAGGATCATTTTCATTTGAATGATGCTTTGATTTTTCACCTAAATCGCAATTTAAATTAATTTCCATACTTAATAGCTTAAAGTATAACATGGCATGATAAAAAATATATCAAATCTTGGTGACGCAGCTTTATACTGTGATTTTGGAAATGAGGTAAACAAGGAGATAAATTTAAAAGTAATTCAATTTTTTAAAAATATAAAGAAAAGCAATATCCCTGGTATTACAAATATTACACCAAGTTATAATAAATTAATAATTAGTTTTGACCTAAACATTACTAACTTTGAGAAAATAAAAACAGAGGTTGAACAATTAAATTTCAAGAATGAAATAGCGAGTGCAGGTAATCTAATCAAAATACCTATCTGCTGTGATAAAGATTTTGCTTTAGATATAAAAAGATTAGAAAAATTGTTAAATCTAGAAAAAGAGGCAATTTATAAAAAATTTTTTTCAAAAAAATATTATTGTTATATGACAGGATTTATTGCTGGCATGCCATTTTTGGGAGATTTGGATAATTCTATATACGCTAGACGTTTAGATACACCAAGGGTTAAAGTGCCAAAAAACTCTATAGGCTTAACAGAACAATTTTGTAATATCTATACATTTGAAAGTCCTGGTGGATGGAATATTATTGGAAAAACCCCTTTAGATATATTCGATAATAAAAATAATTCTTCACCAAATTTAATAAATCCAGGTGATACGATATCATTTTTTCAAATATCAAAATCAGAATTCGAGAAAAAATATGGCTGAAAATTATTTTGAAGTTTTAAGACCAGGTATAAATACAACTTTCCAAGATAATGGTAGAAAAAATTTTTATCATATCGGAATACCTTTTAGCGGTGCGATGGATAATAGAAATTTTATTTTAGCTAATGCTATTTCAAATAATAAAAAAAATAGTCCTGTTATAGAATTTGCATTACAAGGGCCAAAATTGAGATACAAAGGTGATAAAGTTTATTTTAATGTCACTGGAGATGTAAACTTTCAAATATTAAGAAAAAATAAAATAGAAGAAGGAATTTGTTATCAAAATCTTGTTTTAGAAAATAATGATTGTTTAGATCTAATATCCACTAATAGATCTGTTTATGGTTATTTATCTATAAATGCATCATTTAAAATAGATTTTTATCTTGATAGTTGCTCAGTAAATACGAAAGCAGAAATTGGTGCTAACAATGGGAAAATATTAAAAAAAAATCAAATAATTAAAATAGAAAATATTACAAAAAAATATTCTTTGAGTAAATTAGATTACATAAATTCAAAAATTGAAAATATTAGAGTAATAAAAGGACCACACTTCGATTATTTTTCCAAAACTGCAAAAGAATTATTTTTTAAAGAAAAATTTAGTATAACAAAATTGACTGATAGAATGGGAATTAGATTAGATGGACCAAAAATTGAAAACATAAAATATACAAACATCAAATCTGAGGGATTAGTTAAAGGAACGATTCAAATAACAGCTGATGGTGACCCAATTGTTATGCTTTCAGATCATGGAACTATTGGAGGTTATCCTAAAATTGGAGTTGTTATAAGTGCTGATTACGATAAGCTAGTTCAAATACCACCTGGAAGTAAAGTAAAATTTAAAGAAATCAATTTAAAAGATGCTGAAACTATTTACAAACTTTATGAAATGGAAACCCAAAATTTAATATCTAAAACTAAATGAATTTAATTTCTAAATTACCAGGACCATTGTTAATTTTTCTTGGTGCATTTTGTCTTAGTTTTGGAGGTTTAATTGTAAAATCGTTTGAAGGATCAACTTTATGGCAAATACTATTCTGGAGACAAGTTTTTTTTATAATAACTGTAACTATATTTTTATTTTTTAATTATAAAAAGAATGTATTTAGCAAAATTTATTTATCAGGAATTCCAGGATTAATTGGAGGTATTATTCTTGGTATTGGTTTTAGTAGTTATGTTTTTGCCATGTATAATACTACAGTTGCCAATACTAATTTTATTATCCAGACGCAGACAATTTTTTTAGCAATTTTTGGTTATTTTTTTTTAAAAGAGAAAATTTCAAAAATTACACTAGCGTCAATTATTTTAGCAATATCAGGTTTAATACTTATGCTTGGAAATACCCTTTCAAGTGGTCAAATGTCAGGAAACATTGTTGCTTTTGTAATGCCTATTACATTTGCAATTTTAATTTTAATTGTAAGAAAGTATCCGACTGTGGATATGGTACCTCTTCAACTAGTAGCAGGTATAGTTGCTATGATTATTGGTTTCTTAGCGTCAACTAAAATTTCTGTATCTATGTACGATATATTTTTAGCATTTTTATCAGGTACATTTCAAATAGGGCTTGGTTTTATATTTATAACAATTGGAGCTAAAAAAACATTATCTGCAATGGTTGGTATAATTATGCTAACAGAGGCAATTTTAGGTCCTATGTGGGCATGGCTTTTTGTAAATGAAAATCCATCATTTTACGTATTAATTGGTGGCGGGATAATAATATTTGCAGTTTTTCTACAATTTGTCTCATCATTTAAAGGTGAAAATAAATATAATCCTCAATAATGAAATTAGCAATTATAGGGTCTGGTATTTCAGGTCTAAGTGCAGCATATTATCTTTCGAAAAATCATAAAGTTGATCTTTTTGAAAAAGAAGATCACTTTGGTGGACATTCCCATACAATAGATATCAAAATTCAAGATAATATAATACCTGTAGATATAGGCTTCATTGTATTCAATAAAAAAACATATCCAAATTTAATAAATTTTTTTGAAGAAAATAACATAGCTATAGAAAAAAGTAATATGTCATTTTCAGTTTCTGTTAGAGACTCAGAAATTGAATATTGTGGAAAAGGAATATCAGGAATTTTTAGCAATAAATTAAATCTATTAAATATAAAATTTTTAAAAATGTTTTTTACAATAATTGATTTTTACAAAAAGAGTGAAAACAAAAATTTAATTACCGAGAATATTACTTTAGGAAAATATTTAGAAAAATTAAATGTTTCAGACTATTTCATAAAATTTCATATTATTCCAATGGTTTCAGCAATATGGTCAATGCCTCCTTATGAAGCAAAGCAAATGCCTTTAAGTTTTTTTTTAAAATTTTTCCAAAACCATGGTCTTTTTAAATTAAAAAATAGACCTCAATGGTTTACAGTTTCAAACAGAAGCAGAACATATGTAGATAAAATACTGAGCAATATAAGTGGCGAATACTATAAAAATTATAACATAAATAAAATTAAAAGAATTCAATCTGGAGTCCAGGTTTATTATGGTGATAAAAATGAGTATTTTACTTATGACAAAGTTGTACTAGCTACACATGCTGATCAAGCTCTTTCAATGATTGAAGCTCCAGATGAAAATGAAAAAAAGATTTTGAGTAATTTTAAATATAAAACAAATGAGGCGGTTATTCATGAAGATATTAATTACATGCCAAAAAATAATAAAGCTTGGTGTTCTTGGAATTCATCAATAAAGGCTGAAAACAGCGAGCAAAATTCCATTACTTATTGGTTAAATTTATTGCAGAATCTGAATATTTCTAAAAATATATTTTTAACATTGAATCCTTATTTGAAAATACCTGAAGAAAAAATAATTAGAAGGGTACAATTTACACATCCTTATTTTGATCAAAAAGCAATTAATAGTCAAAAGGATCTACATTTAATTCAAAATAAAAATAATATTTTATTTTGTGGAAGTTATTTTGGTTATGGTTTTCATGAAGATGGTATAAAATCATCATTAGATATGATGAATTATATTAATGTTTAAAAACTCAAAAATTTATACTGGGAAAGTAATTCATAGAAGATTTAAACCTAAAAATCACTATTTTAAATATAGTGTTTTTTCATTGTTGATTGACCTTGATGATTTAGAGGAAATTAATAAGAATATTACTATATTTTCTTATAATAAATTTAATATTATAAGTTTTTTTGACAAAGATCACGGTAATCGAGATGGAACATCTTTAAAAAATTGGGTTAAACATAATTTAAAAAATATTGGCATTGATGAAACAGAAGTAAAAGTTAAAATATTGTGTTATCCAAGAATTTTTGGGTATGTATTTAATCCTTTAAGTGTTTTTTTTATATATAATAAAGATAACAAAATAATTTCAATTTTCTATGAAGTTAAAAATACTTTTGGTGAACAGCATACTTATATTTTTAAAACTCATGATACAGAGACTATAAAAAATAGTTGTACAAAAAAATTTCATGTATCGCCTTTTATAGAAATGGAGTGTATTTATAAATTTAGAGTAAACAAACCTTCTGATAAAATATCAGTTATAATAGACCAATCTGATAAAGAGGGAAAATTATTATTTGCATCACAAGACGGTATTGCAAAAGATTTAAGTAATAAAAATTTGTTCTTTTCTTATATTTTTCACCCATTAATGACATTCAAAGTTATTGTCGCAATCCATTATGAAGCATTTAAATTATGGTTAAAAGGAATAAAGTTTATAAAGAAAAAGTTAAGAATTAAAAATAATATTTCAGAAGAAATAAATGAATTTGAATAAATTGTCAGACAAGATTGTTTTTAGCTCACTCAAATATATAAAACATGGTTCGTTAAAGATAATCAATCATGATGGAAAAGAATATAATTTTGGAAATAGTAATGAAAGATTACATGCTCATTTAAAAATCAATAAACCAGGAATTACTCTAAAAATAATCAAAAATGGTAGCATCGGTTTAGCAGAAGCGTATATGGATAACAGTTTTGAAACAAAAAATTTAACCAACTTAATAGAATTAGCTGCCAAAAATATAAAAATAATACATAAATTTTCTGGATCCTTTGATATTGCAATATTTAACAAAATCAAAAATTTTTTTATTAAAAATAATAAATCTAGAAGTAAAGAAAATATAAGAAAACATTACGATTTAGGAAATGAGTTCTTCTCCTTATGGCTTGATAAAACATTAACATATTCGAGTGCAATCTTTGAAGAAGGAAATGACTTAGAAAAAGCACAAATCAACAAATATAAGAAACTTTCAAATTTAGTAAAGCCTAAGCCTGGTGACAAAATGCTAGAGATAGGATGTGGTTGGGGAGGCTTTGCGGAATACATTGGAAAAAATTATGATGTAAAATTAGATTGTATTACTATTTCTAAAAAACAATATGAATTTTCCAAGGAAAGAATTCATAAAGTTGGTTTAAATGAGAAGATAAACATACAAATGTTAGACTTTAGAGATATTAAAAATAAATATAATTCAATTGCATCAATAGAAATGATCGAGGCTGTCGGTCATAACTATTTAAAAAATTATTTTAATACAATAAAGCATAATCTAGTAGATGGTGGAACAGCTGCCATACAAGCAATCACTATTGATGATAGCATTTACGAAAGGTATAAAAATAAGACTGATTTCATCCAAAAATATATTTTTCCTGGTGGTTTTTTGCCAAGCAAAAATGAGTTAGTTTCTTTATCAAATAAATCAGGACTTAAATTTGAGAAATGTAATTCTTACGGAGAACATTACTCAAATACCCTGAGAATTTGGAGAGATGAATTTTTCAACAAGTGGGATCAAATTTCATCCCAAGGTTTTGATAACACTTTCAAAAGAATGTGGAACTTTTACTTGTCTTATTGCGAGGCTGGATTTAAATCCAAAAATATCGATTTAATACAATTTGCTCTTCAAAAGTAACTTTATGAAATTAAAATATTTTTTATTGATAATAATCTCAGCATTGATTACAAACTGTTCATCTAATCAAGGTATGAAACCAGAAGATTTTAAAAACCAAAAACCAAGACTGATAATTGAAGAATATTTATCTGGAAATGTAAAAGCATGGGGTATTTTACAAAATAGGTCAGGTAAAGTTACTCGACAGTTTTCTGCAGATTTGAATGGAAAGTGGGATGGAAAACAATTAATACTTGACGAAAAATTTGTTTGGAACGATGGAGAAATTCAAAATAGGCAATGGACAATCAATAAAATTGATGAACATAACTATGAAGGCACTGCTGGAGATGTAGTTGGAACTGCAAAGGGTTTTTCTTATGGTCCTGCATTTAAGTTTGAATATGTACTGTTAGTTCCTGTAAAAGGAAGAGAAATGAAAATAACTTTTGATGATTGGATCTTTATGCAAGATGAAAGAGTAGCAATTAATAGAGCAAAAATGACAAAGTTTGGTATTAAAGTTGCAGAATTAACTGTGATGTTTGTAAAAGATTAAATTTATTTTTTTTGAAGCTTCGTCATTTTTCTTATCAAATATAAGTAGATCCCATTTGGCAAAATCTTAAAAAATTTTAATATTAAAAATAAACTTCTAGGAAAAGCTATTTCAAATGAATTTTTATTTATTAAACCATCATAAATCTGTTCAGCCGCATATTGTGTGGTTTTTAAAAATGGCATTTTAAATGTGTTTTTATCCGTAAGTCTTGTTTTGATAAATCCAGGGCTGACTAGACATACGCGAACATCATATCTTTGAAAATCAAGATATAAACTTTCTGCTAAATTAATAAGAGCTGCTTTTGCAGGCCCATAGGCAGTTGAATTTGGCAATCCTCTGTATCCTGCAGTAGAAGATACAATAGATATAACTCCTTGCCTTTTTTCTTTGTAATATTTTTCAACAGCTTTAATACAGTTTATGGTTCCAATATAATTCACATTTGTAACATCAATTATATTCTGAAGATCAAAATCCTTCTCTTTTTCAGGCTCATAAATTGCAGTAGAAAAAAAACAAATATCAACCTTGTTGTATTTCTCAACAATAGTTTTAAAAACTGAATGACATGCTTCATAATCAACAATATCTAATTTCAAATAATCAATATTTTCATTTTTATCTGAAATATCTTTTAAGACTTCCTCACGTCTTGATGATATAATTACCTGCCATCCTTTATTTGCAAACTTTAATGCAACTGCTTTTCCTATTCCACTGCTACCGCCAGTTATCCAAATTACTTTTTTCATCTATTTTCTTTGTTTTATCTCATAAATTTTTATCGACATGCGACAAGAATTGAATAGTATTAATTATATTGAGAACTATATCAACCATATGTTCAAAATTATAATCATATATGAGTTAATTTTCGTCGCGTTTTGGAATATTCTTTATTATTCTAACTCTGGAGTAGAGAACTGGTTCCAAGAAAAAATTTTGACAGCCATCTTTGTGTTTCTATCTACCATGGCTTTAGGACTAACTTTAATTTATGTGATTTATTATAGTTTAAAAATTACGGGGCTATCAAAAATTTTAAAATCACTTAAAGATCCTAGAAAAAGCAATACACAATAATTAATTACTAGAGGCGCATCTCTTAGAGCAATACTTAACTTTTTCCCAATTAAGTTTCCATTTTTTTCTCCAAGAAAAAGGCTTGTTACAAACTTTGCATACCTTAGTTGGTAGGTTTTGTTTTTTCATTTAATTGTTTTCTGTTTTTTAAAAATAAGAAAAATGCAGCAATTTCATATATATAATGAAAAATAATAAATAAGGGTTTTATTGAAAAAATTTTAGATAGGATTTTATATTTTGGTATTTTTGACCAAATTATAATAAATGCTTTAGCACCTCCAATAACTTCACCATCATTTATTACATGCAACCTTCTGAGCAACTCTTTTTGCGACTTAGATGTTATTTTTATAGCCTCATCATTATTTGTAATATCTATCCACTCCAAATCACTATTTGCAATTTTTTTATAATGATTTATTTCCATTCTACAAATATTGCAAGAATCGTTAAAATAAACTTTAATTCCCATAAGTATTATCTTTAATGAATTTGTTTGCTTCTGATAATATTAATTTTTTTCTATTTTCTTTCATTTTATCAAAAATTCTTACCATCATAGACAACCTTGGATTTTTCAAAAAAAATTTTCTATTTCTATCTATGAAACGCCAATAAAGACCATCCATAACATTACACCAGTTGCCCCTTTTAAAATCCATCATTTTCATAAAATAACTTGATCCACAGATATAAGGCTTAGTTGCGAAAATTCCACCATCACTAAACAAACCCATTCCATAAACATTTGGAACCATAACCCAATCAGATGAGTCCACAAACATTTCCATGAACCATTTATAAACTGATTTTGGTTCAACTTCGCATAAATTCATAATATTTGACAATATCATTAATCTTTCAATGTGGTGCGACCAACCAAATTTGCTAGCATTTTTAATTGCATGATCTAAAGGATCCAAACCAGTGCTGCCATCATAGAATGTATCTTTCATTTTTCTATTATGTTTAAAGAAATTTCCACTTTCCATTTCTTTACTATAATTTTGATATATTCCTCTCATAAACTCTCTCCAACCAATTATTTGTCTTATATAACCTTCTAAAGAATTTAGTCTGACACTCTTACTATGGTGATAAGTCATTATTTTTTGAATGATAATGTCTGGCGTTATTAAACCTAGATTTAAATACGGACTAAGAGCACTGTGAAATAAAATATTATTTTTTTGATCAACAGCATCTTCGTAATCACCAAATAGGTTTAACTTATCTTTAATAAAAAAATCTAATAATTTTGAAATATCTTTATATTCAGTTGCAAACCAAAATTTTTTGGTATCACCTGGATGTTTACTAAATAATTTTTCAATAATTGGTTTTAAACTTTTTGTATGTTTAGTTTCTTTAATTTCTGGAAATTTTGGTATTAAGATATTTTTTGGCAGTTTTTTTCTATTATCCTCATCAAAACTCCATTTTCCTCCCTCTGGTGTACCATCTTTGTTTAACAAAATGTTTAATCTCTCGCGCTTTTCTTTATAAAACTTTGCCATAAAGGGTTTTTTTGTTTTTGATAAATATTTTTTAAAATCTTCACGACTATCTAAAAACATTGGCGATCGAATTATATTCCACTGAATATTTTGTTTTTTTAAAAAATTATTTATTTTTGTTTCAAAAAATTTATCCTCTATTTCAAAACTAGTTACTTCTTTTATCTTATTCATCTTTAACAATTTTTCTAATTTCTTCGTATAGTCCTTTTTAAAATCAGTAGAATCAATTTTTGAGTAATTAAGCTTAAATTTATTTTCCTTCAATTTATCCGCATAAGATCTCATTGAAGATAAAAATAGTAGAATTTTTAATTTATGATGTCTTTCATATGTACATAATTGGTAGTCTTCTGACATAAAAAATAGGTGGTCTTTTTTGAAGCGGTCGAGGTTTTTTAATGGAAATAACTGATTTCCAAGTATAAAAAATAATTTCATTAATTATTATATGTCAGAAAAATATCTAATTGTCGGTGCGACAGGTTCTATCGGATCCAATTTAGCAGAGCAAATGTATTCTTCTGGTAAAGAAATTCATTTAGTTGGAAGAGATGAAAGTCAACTTAAAAATTTAGCTGAGAAATTGAACTCTTCTTATACTGTGGCAGATGTATTACACGAGGGGTTCGTGGATACAATTAAATCAGACATATCAGAAATCAAAGGTGTAGCATATTGTGTTGGGTCTATAGATTTGAAGCCTTTAAAGATGGCAACTGAGAATGATTTCAATAAATGTATGAAACTTAATTTTTATTCTGCGGTAGACTTAATCAAAGGATATCAAGATAACCTAAAACAAAATAATGGTTCAATTGTTTTATTTTCAACAGTTGCAGCTCAAAGAGGTTTTACAAATCATTCAATAATAGCATCAACCAAAGCGGCTATTGAGGGACTAACTGTATCATTAGCAGCTGAATTTGCTCCAAACATAAGAGTTAATAGTGTTGCTCTAAGTTTAACTAATTCTAAGATAGCTCAACCAATGTTAAAAAATATAGCAATTGCTCAAGGAATAGCTAAAGCCCACCCACTTAAAAGACTAGGTGAGGGTAAAGATGGAGCAGCTTTGGCAAAATTTTTACTTACCGAGGAAAGTTCCTGGGTAACGGGTCAAATAATTGCAGTTGATGGTGGAAGATCAAAACTTTCATAAAGTGAAAAAAATAATATACGTTTTAATTCTTTTTTTCGTATTTGCCTCAAAATCGTATTCACAAAACTTTAAATTAGAAAAATTAGTTAACCTAGATTCACCTTGGGGATCCTCTTTTATTAATAGTAATGAAATAATAATTACAGAAAAAAGCGGCAAAATAAAAATTGTAAATATTTTATCTAGAGAAGTTCAAGAAATTAGTCATCAACTTAACTTTGTTGTCCATGGTCAAGGAGGCTTATTAGATATTATTCATAAAGACAATAATATTTGGATTTCATATACTGAAGATAGAGGTGGATATAAAACTAGCACTTCTATTGCAAAAGCAGAATTTAATAGGAAACAATTAAACTTTAAAAATATTTTTCAAGCAAATCCCCCAATAGACTCTGGTTATCATTTTGGATCAAGATTAGTTATCAAAGATAATTTTATATTTGCTTCTGCGGGTGAGAGAGGACAAGGTATGATTGCACAAGACGCCTCAAAGCATCCAGGTAGTATTATAAGAATTCATTTAGATGGAAGTATACCAAAAGATAATCCAAAGTTTGAGGGTATGGTAGATTGGTTGCCAGAGATTTATCAAATTGGAATTAGAAATCCTCAAGGGATGGCACTTTCTGAATTTGATGGAAAAGTTTACATGAGTAATCATGGGGCAAAAGGTGGAGATTGGTTCGGAGAAGTTAAAAAAGGTGAAAATTATGGATGGAAAATTTTAGGATGGGGAGGAACCAATTATTCTGGAATTCCAATTGGCCCAAAATGGAAACCTGGATTTACAAAAGCTATTCAATATTGGGTACCCTCAATAGCAACTAGCGCAATAACTATTTATAAAGGTGACGAGTTTAATGAGTGGAATAGTCATGCTTTAATCACTTCTTTAAAAGATAAATCCTTAAGAAAACTGATATTTGAAGACTTATCAAATGTAAAAGAAGAGGTTATTTTTAAAAATAAAATTGGAAGAATTAGAGACATTCAAGTGCATCCCTCTAACGGAAAAATTTATTTTTTATCTCAAGATGCTTTATGGTTAATGCAAAGAAAATAGTATATATTAAAATTTATGGATGATGTCGTCATAGTTGGTGGAGGTATAATAGGCGCTGCTACTGCATACTTTTTATCAATGGAAGGTAGAAAAGTTAAGGTAATTGAGAGAGACCCTACATATAAGACTGCCTCATTTCCTTTGTCTTTAGGTGGATTTAGAAGACAATTTTTTCAAAAAGAAAATATACTTTTAGGTAAGTTTGCTAGAGAATTCATTTTTAAAATACCAGAATTGTTAAAAACAAAAAAAAATCCAAACCCAACGGCAAGCATGGTTCCTAATGGATACCTTTTAATGTTTGGACCAGAACATGCAGAGGAACAATATAAAGCTTTGGAAAATCATAGAGAATGCGATGCTGGTACAAAAAATATTAAAGGTTCAGAATTAAATAAAATTTTTCCATATATAAATAACGAAGGTATAGAAACAGCTACATATACTGATAATAAAAGTGAAGGTTGGATTGATCCTTTTATGTTTCATAGTGCTTTAAAAAGTAAAGCAATTGAGTTAGGCGCAGAGTTTCTTAAAGGTGAGGTTAAAAATTTGTCTGAGATAAATGCAAAAACTATCATTTCAGCAGCAGGATGTTGGACTAAAGAATTGTTATCAGATATTCCAGTTGAACCACAAAAGCACACTGTATTTCGAGTTAAATGTCCAAAACATTTTCCTGATATGCCACTAACTGGAGATTTAACAACAGGTGTATATTGGAGACCAGAGGGTAAAGAGTTCTTAGCAGGTTCACCTATATCTGTATTTGATGCGAAAGATTTAGAACCAGCATGGAATGATTTTGAAGAATTAGTTTGGCCTGCTCTGGCAAAAAGAGTTCCAGCCTTTGAAGAACTAAAATTAACCGGTGGTTGGGCAGGATTTTATGATTGTAATAAACTTGATAACAACGCAGTTGTAGGCAAACATCCAAAATATGACAATGTTTATTTAGCCTCTGGTTTCACTGGAAGAGGTTTAATGCAGGCACCAGGTATTGGAAGGGCTCTGACTGAATTGATCACAACAGGTAGCTACCAATCAATAGATATAAGTGTTTTTGATGTAGAAAGAGTTTTAAAAAGTAATGCTAGACCGGAACCTTACGTTTTATAATTTTTTAATATAAACTCCTAGTATTCCGTTAAATATAGATACAGCTAAAATCAATAATTGTCCTTTAAACGAGTAAAATTCAAAAGATGGATAAAAACTTATCCCAATTGAAAAAAAAAGATAAGTTAACACAAAAGGTCGATAAAATTTTTTTATAAAATTTAAAATTTTCACTTACTTTCTAGTTGCAATATAAACGCCAATTGTTGCAAGTATAAATCCTGCTATATCAATATTAGATAATTTTTCTCCTAAAAATAAATAGGCCATCACAGCTGTTGTAGGTGGGACAAGAAAAAATAATGTTGAAGTTTTACTTACCGAACCTGCTTTTATTAAAAACATTAAAATTGTAAAGGCTCCAAACGACACTAGAATAATCTGATGTGTCATCCCTAATAAAAATCCTGTTGTAAAATTTATATAAGGAGTTTCAAATATTGATATTAAAATTAAATTAAAAGAACAGCCCCCAAAAGCTTGAAATCCATTATTAACTGATAATGGGACATTACCACTTAGTTTTTTTTGCCACAAGGTTCCTGTAGTGATTGCAGCAAGGGCAATAAAACAAGTTACTAATCCATCTTTAGGAAACTCTTCTCCAAAATCTACTCCAAGTACTAGCAAAGAGCCTACAAAACCAAACGCAATACCAACCCACTGCCTCCATCCTATTACCTCTTTATAGATTGGTCCTGATAATAAATTAGTTAATATCGGTTGAAGAGTAACAATTAATGCTACAACACTTGCAGGAACTCCTACATGAAAGGCGTACCAACAACCACCAAGATATAATCCATGAAACAATACACCTGTAGTAATACTTTCTAGGACATATCTTATTTTTGTAAAAATTATTTCTTTTTTAAATAGTGCAAATAAAAAAAATCCTATAGTTACAATTCCAAATCTAAAAGCAAGTGCTGCAAATGGAGATGCGTTCTGAACTATAATGTCACCTGATATGAATGCAGATGACCACAATAGTATAAATAGCAAAGGAAAGGTTTTTATCATTTAAAGGATTTATATTGTCATAAATTTTTTAATTAAATTTTGACAAGCATTTTACCAGTATTTTTTCCCTTTAATAAATCTATAAATGATTTTGGGGCACTCTCAATTCCTGTATAAATAGTTTCTTTAAATTTTATTTCACCTTTAGATAACCATTTCAACATATCAGTTTCAAATGGCTCTCTTTCATTTTCATGATCAAATATTAAAAATCCTTTAATGGTAAGTCTTTTAACAAGCACATGTGCCATATTTTTTATTCCAGATCCTGGTGTTGTTACATTCATCTGAGAAATTCTTCCACAAACAACTATACGACCAAAATTTTTCATTTGGAAAATTGCGGATTCCAAAAAATCACCTCCAACATTATCAAAATAAAGATCAAATCCATCAGGACAAACTTCTTTAAAATGTAACACAAGATTTTCTACCTTTTTATAATTGAAAGCATAATCAACTTTTAATTCATTTTTTAACCAATCAACTTTTTCATCAGAACCTGTACTAGCAATAACTTTACAACCAAGATTTTTCGCAATTTGACAAACTGTCGAACCAACACTCCCTCCAGCTGAAGATACTAAAACTGTCTGCCCAGCTTTTAATTCTCCATGTTTTAATAGTCCGATGTATGCAGTATGTCCTGTCATACCAAGAGGACCTAAATAGGATTGAATTGGCATGTCAATAGCTTTAAGCTTTTTTAGTTTATCAGCACTGCAAACAAAATTGTCTCTCATACCCTGGCTGCTAAATACTAAATCTCCAACATTAAAACTTTTATCATTTGAAATCTCTACTTTGCCAATTGCATATCCTTCCATTTCCTCACCAATTTTAAATGGCGGTTTATAATTTTTTCTTTCAGTCATTCTTGCTCTCATATACGGATCAACTGATATCCATGAATTTGAGACTAATATATTTTTTTCCTTATTAATTGATATTTCTTTTGATTTTATCTCAAAATCAGTTTCTTTTGGTAACCCAGTTGGAATATAATTTTTTAAAGCTACATATTTGCTGATTATAGTCACTTTAAGACCCCCAAATATTATTTAATGTTGCCTCACGCCTACAAGCCTTTTTATATCTTAAATAATTTACAAAATTTATTTGGTAATAATCTTGATGGAAAGCTTCTGCCTTGTAAAATTTTTCAAATTCTCTAACGTAGGTTACGACTTTTTTTTTAAATTTTTGTTCTATTTCCTTAATACTATTTTCTATTAAATCTTTTTGTTTCTCATTTTGATAAAATGCAACTGATCTATAACTATATCCTTTGTCACAAAACTGTCCTGCAGCATCAAATGGATCGATATTTACCCAGAATTCTTCTAAAAGTTTTTCATAGCTGACTACTTCTGGAACATATATCACTTCAATAACTTCAAAATGACCTGTATTTCCATATGTGACCTCTTTGTAAGTTGGATTTTCTGTAGTGCCACCTGAGTACCCAGAAATAACTTTTGAAACACCAAGAATATTTTCGAATGACTCCTCCATGCACCAAAAGCACCCACCAGCAAAATAAGCTCTTTCAAAATTTGGTGAATTTGCAAAGCTCGTTGAAGAAAGTAATAAGAAAATAATTGATAATAATTTTTTCATTAAAGGTAGCTATCTGGTAAATTCATAGCTTACCTTTAATGATTTGTATTTAAAACTCTATTTTTTTTGATATTTTGCCGCTTCTTCAGAACCGCCAGTGGCGCTTCCTTTACTGTAAGAATGTGCACCCATACCTGCTAATTGTCCATCCTTAACAATTAGGTATTGGTTACGTATTTCACGACCTTCAAAGAAACATTCCAAAATCTCTCTAACACCATCAGCATATCTAGCTTGCGCTGAAAGAGAAGTTCCAGAAGTATGAGGCGTCATTCCATGATTTGGCATTGTTCTCCAAACATGATCATTTGGTGCTGGTTGTGGAAACCATACATCACCAGCGTATCCACTTAATTGACCACTTTTTAACGCTTTAGCAATTGCGTCTCTGTTACAAATTTTACCTCTAGCAGTATTTACAATGTATGCACCTTTTTTCATTTTGCTAATCATTGCATCATCAAATAAATTTTCTGTTTCAGGGTGTAGTGGACAGTTTATAGTTACCACATCACAAACTTTAACCATTGACTCTACTGTTTCATGAAAAGTTAAATTTAATTCTTTTTCTACTGATTCAGGTAATCTATGTCTATCAAAGTAATGAAGATGAACATCGAAAGGTTTCATTTTTCTTAAAGCATCTAGTCCAATTCTTCCAGCTGCAACAGTTCCAATATGCATTCCCTCAACGTCATAGGATCTTTGCACAGCATCTGCAATGTTCCAACCGCCTTCATTAACTATTCTATGTTGATTATGGTAATCTCTTACCAAAGATACAATCATCATTACAATATGTTCAGCAACTGATCTTGAGTTACAGAATGTGACCTCTACAACATCAATTTTATTATCCATTGCTGCTTGTAGATCTACGTGGTCTGACCCAATTCCTGCAGTTACAGCCATTTTTAAATTTTTTGCTTTTGCAATTCTCTCCTTAGTTAAATAATAAGGGAAGAAAGGTTGAGAGATCACTATATCCGCATCTACAATATGTTTATCAGCCTCGCATCCTTCTCCATCTTTACTATTTGTAACAATTAGCTCATGGCCATTACTTTCCAAAAATTTTCTTAATCCTAACTCTCCAGATACACAGCCTAACAATTCTCCTGGTGTAAAATCTCTACCTTTTGGACTTGGTAAAGTCATTCCATCTGGGTATTTTTCTAGTTTTGGAAGATCTGATAAGGCATAAGACTTAGGCATACCGCCTTTAGGATCATCATATAACACACAAAGTACTTTCATTTTATCTCCTAATATTTAAGTTTAAAATCTCTCTCTATAGATATTTTCTAAACTAAGTCTAGCACAATTGGAACATCAATCAAATGAATAGTAAATGTTAAGGATATTTCTTTTGAGCAACAAATTTATTTAGAAGAATTCCAAATACTATTATTATCAGACATCCAGTTAATATTGGTGACAAAAGATATTCAAATGATACTGACCCTAATATGACTATAATGGGGTTTCCACCCGCAGGTGGATGAGTTACGTCTAAAAATATCATTAATCCAACACCAAAACCTACAGCTAAAGGTATCAAGATATAAATAGGTAAGGGAATGTAATTATAAAATAAAATTCCAATAGCAGAAGTAACTAGGTGACCAAATAATATATTTTTTGGTTTAGCAAAAGGGCTTTCAGGATAGCCGTACAAAAGAACCATTGAAGATCCAAATGAAGCAATTAAAAAAAGACCAAAATTGGTCTTATATGTTAATAATGTTAAAATACCAATTGTTATTGTAGAAAAAAAAGCTGCCAAAAGTGACTTATAAATTTTATCTTTTATCATTTATTAAATTATTTTTTTTAAAGCTTTAATTGGCAATGTTATACAATCTTTCCTAGCAAAATTTTTTTTATTAAAAATTTTTTTAAAATCTTTCCATTCATTAGGAAATAAAATGTTTTCTTTATCATTAAACTGTTCTAATAATTTTAAAAAATTTTTAATTTTGATTTTACTTTTTCTTTTAAAATTTTTTGAAGCTATATTAGCTGATGCATTACAATATATACAAGATTGAGATTGATAGGTAAAATCTTTAATCATATTATCTTTTATAATTAAAAAAATTTCAATTTCGTCTCCACAAATCTGACTTTTGAACTTTGTTGAATGAGTACAGTTTGCAATATATTTGTTATTTTTGGTATCTGAAGCTAATTTTAAAATATTAATATCCATTAATCTAAATTTTATTTGATTGTTATTATATAAATTTATATTTATATTTTCTTACTTCTTAAATAAAAAAATAGCACATGCTTGATTTAAAAAATCCAAAAGTAGCCATTCCAATTGTCTTAATAGCTGGAGTTTTCTGGTCATTTGGTCCTTATGTTGTAAGACACATCGATCAGCCGGAGACAGTTCCATGGCAATATTTATTTACTAGAGGGTTAGTTATTTTTCTTTTATTAAATATGTATCTATTTCTTGAGGAGGGAAAAGACTTTTACAAGAATTATTTTAAGGTAGGTATATCTGGCGTTGTAGGAGGAATTGGCTTAGGAACTGCAATGATTACGTTCATATGGTCTATAACTAATACTACTGCAGCTATAACATTGCTTTGTCTTGCTGCTATGCCATTTATAACTGCTTTGTTAGGTTTTTTATTCCTAAAAGAAAAAATCTCTTTAACAGTGTGGGTTGCAATAATAGTAGCTGCAGTTGGTATTTGTATAATGGCTTTTGATAATTCGGAAAAAAATACCTTACCAGGATTAGTGTTTGGACTTATTTCTGCATTAGGTTTCTCAATTTTTTCAGTTTCACTTAGATGGAGAAAAGAAACACCAAAATTTACCACTGTTGCATTGGCTGGATTATTTTGTTTTTTGTTTTCTACAGTAATACTTATGAGTAATGGCGCTAGCTTTTTATCTACTGGTAAAAATGAGGCTTTATTTGCAACCCATGGAACTTTAGTTTGCATGGGTTTAATATTATATTCAATTGGATCTAAAAATATTCCTGCAGCAGATCTAACTTTGCTGTCTTTAACTGAGGTTATAGGTGGTATTTTTTGGGTATGGTTGCCATGGCTTGGAATTAATGAAGTGCCATCAACAAATACTATAATTGGTGGATTTTTTATTTTTATGTCAATTTTCTATTATAGTTTAATAATGCAATCCAATAGAAGATTTATAGGCTTAAATTAATATGAGTGATGAAAAAATAATTGTTAATAGTTGGAATGAGTGGGATCCATTAAAACATGTTATAGTAGGAAAAGCAGATGGTACATGCATTCCAGCTCCTGAGCCAGCATTAGACGCAAAGGTTCCTGAAGATAGCGATATGAGAGGTCAATTTGGACCACGCACAAAAGATACAGTGGATAAAGCAAATCAACTTTTAGATGATTTCTCAGATATTTTAAGAAAAAGAGGAATTAAAGTTGATAGACCAGATCCTATTGATTTCAATCAAAAAACATCTACACCAGATTGGGAAGCAGAGACAATGTTTGGATGTATGCCTCCAAGAGATGTGTTATTGACTGTTGGTAATGAAATCCTAGAAGCCACAATGAGTTATAGGTGTAGATGGTTTGAATATCTATGCTACAGACCTTTGTTGAAGAAATATTATAATTCTGATCCCAATATGAGACATGAATCTGCACCAAAGCCAAGATTAACAGATGCTGATTATCGTAAAGATTACCTTTCAGATAAAATCGGTATTCAAAAAAGATTGGAATGGACTGAAAAAAAATATTTTGTAACAACTGAAGAGGAGCCATTATTTGATGCTGCTGATGTTTTGAGATTTGGTAAGGATTTAGTTATTCAACACGGTTTTACAACAAATTTAAAAGGAATTGATTGGTTGAAAAGACATTATAAAGATCACAGAGTTCATGCTGTTAATTTTCCAGGTGACCCTTATCCTATTCATATAGATGCAACTTTTACACCTATAAAGGAGGGCTTGATTATTAATAATCCTCAAAGAAGACTTCCTAAAGAACAACGAAAATTATTTGAGGATAATGGATGGGAAATAGTTGATAGTGCTCAACCAGCGCATAACGAACCACCACCCTTATGTTATTCATCAACTTGGTTATCAATGAATGTATTAGTTTTAGACTCAAAAACTGTGTGTGTTGAAAAAAGTGAAATATATCAAGCAGAGCAACTTGATAAATTGGGAATGGAGGTTCTTCCTATTGAATTAAGAGATGCTTATGCATTCGGAGGTGGATTACACTGTTGCACAGCTGATGTATACCGAGAAGGTGAATTAAAAGACTATTTTCCGAAGCAATAATTGTGGCACAGATAAAAACAAAAAGAGAAAGAGTAAAATTTGCATCAGACAATGTGACTGGTGCTTGTCCAGAGGTTTTAGATGCAATTCTTAAAGCTAATGATGAAGATAGAACTCCTTATGGTAATGATGAATTGTCAAAGAGTCTGCAAAATAAATTTTCAGAAATTTTTGAAAAAGAAGTAATAGTTTTTCCAACAGCTTCAGGAACTGCTGCGAATGCTTTAGCTTTATCAACTATGACACCCTCTTTTGGAAATATTTACTGTCATAGGCTTTCTCATATAAATGTAGATGAATGTGGAGCACCTGAATTTTATACTGGAGGAGCAAAGTTAGTTAATCTTGATGGGATTAATGGTAAGATTATTCCTGAAGAGTTAGATGATAGTATATCTGGCAAAGGAATTGTTCATCACACTCAGCCTTCATCAGTTAGTATTACACAACTTTGTGAAACAGGTGTGGCTTATCAATTAGATGAAATAAAAAAAATATCAGAAGTTGCACATAAACATAAGCTAAATATCCATATGGATGGTGCTAGGTTTGCAAACGCATTAGTTTCATTAAATTGTTCTGCTGCAGAAATGACTTGGAAATCTGGAATTGATGTTCTCTCATTTGGGGCTACTAAAAATGGATGTTTTGCAGCCGAGGCAATTATTTTTTTTAATCAAGACTTAGTAGGTAACTTACCTTTTTTAATGAAACGAGCAGGTCATTTGCTTTCAAAAATGCGTTTTGTATCCGCACAGTTAGATGCATATATATCAAATGAAGTTTGGTTAAAAAATGCAAAACATGCGAATGCAATGGGAAAAAAGTTAAGTCAAGGTTTGCAGCTGCATAAAAATATAGAATTAGCATACCCAACAGATGCAAACGAAGTATTCGTTAAAATACCAAAAGATATAATCGATCAATTTAATTCGCACGGTTACAAAATTAATGATGAAGAATGGGAGAATAAAGCAGTTAGGTTAGTTACTGCATGGAACACAGACCCATCTGATGTTGATTCATTTTTAAATATAATTAAATCTTAATTTAACTAGGATTTTCTCTTAGAAAGTTAATATATTTTACTACTTCATCAAATTTTTCATCCTCAATATCTTTATAACTTGCACTAAACTTACTCTTTACACAAATTGCAACATGAGCATAAGGGTTTCGCCCTTTTGGATGATTAGGATGGTCAGGAAGTTGTCCTTGTAAATAATCGCCAGCTTCCTGAATAATTTTCCAGAGTTTACTTGCGTTTTCTTTATTCATTATTCAACTTTATTTGATTTTAGTATATTTAAATTAAAAATGACTAAAGACAAAATTAAAATCCATATAAGAAATAATCACTGGAAAAAGGGTTCTTTACCTTGTGATTTAGAGGGTGAAAAAAATAGTAGTGTCCCAAAAGATTTATTTGAGAGCAAACTTAATAAATATCCTAAAATAAAAAATAAAGTCTCATATTTGGTTGATTGGGATGATGATAACTGGATTTCTTCGATGAAAGATGCAGATATTTTACTTGCTTGGGACTTTCCAACAAAAGATTTAAGTAAAATAGCACCAAATTTAAAATGGATACACATTGTTTCAGCTGGCGTTAACCATCTTTATCCATTTAACTGGATTAAAAAAGATTTGGTTTTAACAAATAGTAGCGGGATACACGCAAAAAAAGCAGGGGAATTTGGTTTGATGAGTATTTTGATGCTTCAAAACCATATGACAAAAATAGTTACTAATCAGAAAAAAAAAGAGTTTGTAACTTTATTAAGCAACCCAATTGAGAATAAAACAGTTTTGGCTGTCGGCACTGGATCATTAGGAGGGTCAATGATTAAACATATCAGTTCGTTAGGAGCAAATGTAATTGGTATAAATAGAAGAGGTAGAAAAGTTGAAGGATGCTCAAAAGTTTTAACATATGATAAAATCGATAAAGTCTTACCCGAAGCTGACTTTCTCTATTTAGCAGTTCCAGAAACAAATGAAACAAAAGGATTAATAAATAAGAAAAGATTGGATGTTTTAAAAAATTCATGTGGAATAGTTAACATTGGACGTCAATCTGTAATGGATTATGAGCATCTACAAAAAAAATTAACAAAAAATGAAATTTCTGGAGCAATTTTAGATGTTTTTTCAGAAGAGCCTATAAATAGAAATTCTAAATTCTGGGATACTCCAAATTTGGTAATTACACCTCACATATCGTCAGATAGCAAAGGAAAATATATAGAAATGGTTTTAGATAAGTTTTTTAATAATTTAAAACTATTTATTGATAAAAAAAAACTATCTAATCAAGTGGACCCTGATCTAGGATATTAATTGTTTTATTAATTATTAATTTTATTGAGAATTACCCTAAAGTGTTTGTGACTTCCTTAGTTCCATTTACATTATTTGAATCTGATTTTAATGGTTCTTCGATAGGTTCAGTTGCTGGGTTTAATTCTAAACCGATTGGTGTAATTGTTGTTGGCAAAGGTATAAACTGAGACTCAGGGTTTTCAATAACTTCTCTTACTTTCATTCTATAGACACCATACATACCTATCAAAATGTGGAATATGATCAAAAAAATAAAATAGCCATTTTCGCCAACAAAATCCATAAACAAGGAGCACAAAAATGGACCACTCATAGCTCCCATACCAAAAGCAAATTGCAAACCAGCACCTGCAGAAACAAACTTCTCTTTAGCCACAAAATCATTTGTGTGAGCAAATATTAACGCAAACATTGGAAGACTAAAGAATGCATATAAACCTGTAAACACATAAAACCAAAACTTTGAACTTGCTAATCCATCGGGCAAATGCATTGTCCCTACTGAAAAAATTGCACATAGCGCAAAAAAAGCTGCAGCAAAAGTAGAATAAACAGTTACTGTCCTTCTGTCATAAATGTCAGATAGTTTTCCAATTGGCCATTGTGAGATAGCACCAGAAATTGCAACTAGAAAAGTTACAAAAGATATTTCAAATATGCTAAAGTTCATTGCTGCAGCATACACTGCAATTAATGCAAACATTGCTGAATGACAAACACCACACAAAACAGCACTTACCATACCAAATGGGGAGGCTTCATAAAGTTCTTTAATTTTCATACCAATAATTTTTTTAAATTTTGGAGCTTTCTTTTTTGTAAGTAGAATTGGAACTAGCGATAAAGACATAAATAATGAAACTAAGATAAAAGGTTGAAAGTTTTCAGGTCTACTAAAATTTAAAAAAAACATTCCTATTGCCATAGAACTAAAGAGTACAATCATATAAATTGATAAAACACTTCCTCTATTTTTATTACTTGCCCTATCGTTTAACCAACTTTCTGCAATTGTATAAAGACAAACCATAGAAAATCCTGAAAAAACTCTAAGTACAAACCAAGTTAAAGGATTTATTACAATTGAGTGAACTAATACGACTATTGATGCAATTGAAGCAAAAGCTGCAAATACCCTTATGTGACCTACTCTTGAAACAAGGATAGGTACTGTTCGTGCACCAATAAAGTACCCAACAAAATATCCCGTTAACATAAAACCTGTAGCCGTTATACTAAAACTTTCATGTACGGCTCTTACTCCTAACAAGGAAACTTGGAAACCGTGAGCTAACATAATAAGTCCCATACCTGTAAAAAGGGCCCATGAGTTTTTTAAAATCTTATCCATAATTTCGCTATCTATGGATGATTTAATATTAAATCAAGAAATTAATTATTAATTTTTTGAGGTTCTCTAAGTTTTAAAAAAGAGTGGATGGCTATAGTTGTTATAATTATAATTCCCCCAATTATGGTCTCTAAAGTTGGTTGCTCTTTTATAACCAACCAAACCCAAATTGGGCCAATTATAGTTTCAAGTAAGAAAAACAAATTCACTTCCTCAGCAGGAATAAACCTGGGTGCAATTGTTACCAAAACAAATGGAAGAGCTACACAAACTATGCACATCAAGGGTATATAAATCTGATCAGATCCGATTAAATTGAAATTTTCTACAAAAAAGAAGGCAAAAACAGCAACTCCTAATTTTCCCATGACAGCAGATGGCAAAAGATCTCTGTCTTTAGCATATCTTATCAGCACAGCGTTGACTGCTAATCCTGCAGCGGTAACAAATCCCATAATATTTCCAAAGAGATTTCCTATTTTAATTGAATCATAGAATATGAATAAAACAGCAAAAAATGTTATAAAAATAGCTATCCAGGTTCCTTTACTAGGTATCTCTTTTAAAAAAATAGCACCTAAAATTGCAGATATCATTGGCGCTAACGCAATCATGATCAAAGTATTGGCTACATTTGTATTTTGAATAGATATTATGAAGGTAATATTACATATTGAAAAGCTGATAGCATAAAATATGCCAACAGTACCTACTTTAAAAAATGCGTTTATGAAATTTTTTCTATAAAATAATAACAATCCAATAAAAACTAGAAAAAAAGGGATTAGACCTCTATAAAAAAGCATTCCCCAAGTTTCAATGTTAGAAAGTCT
This sequence comes from uncultured Pelagibacteraceae bacterium, assembly GCA_902577285.1. Classification (GTDB taxonomy): domain Bacteria; phylum Pseudomonadota; class Alphaproteobacteria; order Pelagibacterales; family Pelagibacteraceae; genus Pelagibacter. The sequence goes on from CACGYL010000004.1 coordinate 37,182, forward strand.
AATTAAAAGTGAGTCAGGTGTTATGAACATTACAGCCACGAAAGCTAGCAATGATCCTCTTTTTTGATCAGATAATTTATTCAAGCTTTTAAACCTTTCCAAAATGTCTTAGCAAGATTTATTTTAGATAGGTCGTAGTATGTTTTTAATCCAGTAGGGGAGGTAACATTAATATCTCCATTTAACTGCTGATCTATAAAGTCTATCCCAGCAAAATAAATATTATCTTTATTTAATCTTTTACCAATAATTTTTGAAATCTTAATTTCTTTTTTAGTAAGGCTAGTAAGTTTTGGTACAGCACCTTTGCTCATATTACTTAAATATGAGCCTTTCTTAGGAACTCTTGAAATTGCACCACATACTTTGCCATTTATTATAAAAACTCTTTTATCTCCTTTAGATATATTTTTTAAAAACTTTTGAAACATAGAATGTCCATTTTTTTTTAGAAAGTTTGTAATTAATTTTTTATTAAACTTATTCTTAATTAGATGAATTTGATTCCCTCCATATCCATTTATGGGTTTCATAATCATATTTTTATTTTTATTAAAAAATTTTCTAATTTCATCAATATTATTTGAAAATATTGTATCTGGCATATATTTTGAAAATTTTTTCGAATATAATTTTTCAGATACGTTTCTAATAGCCATTGGGTTATTTATCACCCTTGTTTTTTTTAGATCATCCAAAATAAGAGTTGTAATTAAATATTCTGAGTTGAAAGGTGGATCTTGTCTAATTAAAATAAATTTAAGATTTTCGACGTCAATATTTTGTTTTTTATAAATTTTATAAAATTTTTTACTTTTATAATTTAATTTTACAAACACTCCATTTGCATATGTTTTATTTTTGATGATAGATAAGTTTGAAGGAGTATAATAAAATATCTTATATCCTAGTTTCTGAGCTTCATAAGCTAAAAATATTGATGTATCAGAAGATATATTAATTTTATCTAATTTATCGCCTTGTATGCCTATTATTTTATTTGTCATATAAATCTTCTAAATTTTGAAATTTAGAGAATTTATTTATAACATGACTGGCCACTGTTTCTTTATTATTGATAATATTATTTAGATGTTCCAGGTATTTAGTTTCGTTTGTACCGCTTTTTCCAATAAAATCTCTCTTTTCTAAGCCTTTTTCAGCAATTTTTAACAAGTTAGAGATCCAATATATCATATCTTTACCCATTAAATTTGTATCAAGTCCTTTCATTGGTGCATCTTTATAAGCATTCAATAAATCTTTCTTTTCCCATTTTGAAATAAACTCTAATGCTTCGTCTAAGTTACCGTATAAAAGACCAATAAAAAAAGCAGGGCCAGCACAGATACAGTCCCAACCACAAGTATCCATAGATCTTAATTCGATATATTGTTTTAATCTATTCTCTGTAAATATAGTACTTAAATGCAATCCAAGATCGTCAATACTTGGTAAAGATTTATTTATTTCTTGAATATTACCATTCATATAATCAGAAAATTTATAATTTTTACCAGATAAATATTTATCATTTTTTTTTATAAACAGTATTGGATAATCCATTACAAATTCTGCATATTTTTCAAAATCAACATTTTCTAAAAAAATTTCTGGAAGGCCACCCCTTGATGTTTCCTGCCATACTTTTGATCGGTATGATAAGTATTTACTATCTTTTTTCTCAACTATTGATGAGTTTGCAAAAAGTGCGATACTTAACGGAACTAAACTATTTGCTAATTTAAACTTTTTTATGAAATCATTTTCAGACGTGTAGTCTAGATTTAGCTGTGTCCCAGATGTTCTATACATCATATCTAAACTGAGAGGTCCACCTTTAGGCATATCTCTTGTCATTACTTCATATCTTTTTTTAGGATTATTTGGAATTTCAGACAACTTAGATATTGGATCAAATCCAGCGCTTACTATTTTTAAATCTAATTTTTCAACAACTTGTTTAAGTTCAAACAAATAATTATTAGCTTCAGAGCAAACTTCATGAATATTTTTTAATTGAGCACCTGCAAGCTCAATTTGATTACCTGGTTCTAAAGTTATACTCTTATTATCTTTATTTAACGCTATAACATTCTCACCTTCATAGGATGGTTTCCAACCAAATTCATATAAAATTTTGAAAATATCTTTAATTGTAGAATAGTTAATTCTTTTATTATTCTTCTTATAGAAAAGAAATTTTTCATGCTCAACACCTATTTTGGAATTTATAGGCTCCTTAATTCCAGATTTAAAATGATCTATTATATTATCTTTATTCATATTAACGATTTAATAACTCTTACTTAGATATTCAACAGCTTCATTTATGTTAGTTAATTTGTTAGAACAAGTTTGATTTTTACATACAATAACACTTGGTTTTGTATCATTATTTAATTGGTAAACAAATGTTGCAACTCCTAGATATTCTTTTTGTAAATAAAGCTGTATTTCCTTAATAGACTGGGATGTTCCACTGAATGTGAATGATAAGCTATTATCGCAAATATCTAGGGTTTTAATAAAGCTAAACATTTGTGAATAATAAGAGTTTAAAACCTGATGAAATGATTTTTTAAGAACCTCATTTCTTTCAGACCATATTTTATCATTTGTAATAGAATATAATTTATTTGAAATTAGTAGATAAACACTATTACCATTTGGTATATTGCTATCGTTTAAGTCTAGTGGACTTGCAAACAAATCATTATCTTTAATAATATTTTTCTGGAATAGCTGTGTTTCTTTATTAAAGAATAATTCCCAGGTATCATTCATTATTTTTATTGATTTTTCTAAAGCATTTTTGTCAGCTTTAACTTCATATAGCGTTATCATGAGTAAAGCATAATATACATAGTCCTCAAGAAAAGTTTCTATTTCTTTATTTTCATAACAATGAATAATTTTTTGATGCAATTTTGTATTTAATATTTCAATTGTTTCTATCGTGTTATTTTTTAAATCTTCATCATCTAAATATACTGAAGTTTTGAGAAGAACTTGTAGCATATATGCATTTAAATCAGTTTGAGACTTATCATCAAAAAATGGTTTTACTCTTTTTCTTCTAATATTAAGTAATTTATTTTTTATTTGGTCTAGGTTATTTTTATCTTCGTCAAGTATTAAATTTTTTTCCACCAAAATGTTTTTACCTTCGAAATTACCACTTTCCGAAATTTCATACTTATTTTCTAGTATTTTAATGTCATCTTTTAAAAGATTTTTTAACTCTTCGTATGACCAAACATAATATTTTCCTTCAACACCTTCGCTATCAGCATCATATGCTGAACCATATAATTCTTCTTTATTTTTAAATTCATTATTAAAATATTGAATTGTTTGTAAAAGTTTATTTTTAAAATAATCATTTTTCGTATTTTGATAAAATTTAGTTAAGAGATCGATAAATTGGATATTGTCATAAAGCATTTTTTCAAAGTGAGGAATTATCCATTTTTCATCAACAGCATATCTTGAAATTCCTCCTTCAAGTTGATCATAAATACCTTTCGAACAAAGATTATTAAGTAAAACTTCAACGGGTTTAAAATAATTTTTATTTTTAGTTTTTAAATAAAAGTAAAACATTGCATCAAATAAATAAAATTGGGGGAACTTTGGAGCCCCTTTAAAACTTCCGTTATTTTCATCTAAATAATTAATAATTTTTTCAACAAATGGCTCCAAAGGTTGATTTAAAACTGCAGATCTTTGATTAATTTTTGTGAATATTTCTTTAACTTGTGGTGCTTGAGCTAAAATTTTCTCTCTATTTTCATTATACACGTTATGCACGTTGTTTAAGACTTTTTTAAAGTCAGGCCTTCCTTGAATTTCCTTAGGTGGAAAGTAAGTGCCACCAGTAAAAGGTACACCATTTTCGTCTAAAAACATTGATAGTGGCCATCCACCTTGTGCCCCAGTTAATATTGATAAACTTTTTTGAAAGACATAATCTAAGTCTGGTCTTTCCTCTCTATCAACTTTAATATTTATAAACTTATCGTTCATTAGTTTCGCAGTTTCTTCATTTTCAAAACTCTCATGAGCCATAACATGACACCAATGGCAGCTTGCATATCCAACGCTTAAAAATATGGGTTTTTTTTCTTTCTTTGCTTTATCTAAAGTTTCTTTATTCCAAGGGAACCAATCAACAGGATTATCTTTATGTTGTTGAAGATACGGACTTTTTTCGTTTTTTAAAATATTAGACAATTTAGTGATGGTAGTAAGGTTTTCTAGAAAAAATATTCCTAACCATTGGCTCAAATTCTTTTAAAGTCATTGATTTATAATTTGGATCAAAAGAAGCTTGATCATATTTTTCACAAAAATCTACTGTTGCTTGATAATGTTCTGCATTCTTATATTTTTCTCTTGCATTCTTATCCCCACCCAAGTGCTCTGCAGAATAGTAAGTTTGAAATAGACCATGATGTAAAATAATCCAGTAGGTTTTTTCTGAAACGTAAGGTTTAATTACTGATGCTGCGTATTGAGAATGATTCATTGGAGCTAACTCATCTCCAAGATCATGTAATAATGTTGCTACAACCATTTCCTCGTTTTCTCCGTTTTTATATGCTCTTGTTGCAGCTTGTAATGAGTGTTCTAATCTTGTTATCTGATAGCCTTCAAGTGTAGTAGTTTGTGAAGCTAAATAATCTAAAATTCTATCTGCAGTTTTTCTTTCATATTGGCTCTCTAATTTTTCTAAAAGTTGATAGTCATCTTTAGTACCGTTCTTCATTTCTGTAAAACTTACTTTTTTCATATTAATTATTTGATGCCGTGCTTAATAAGGAAAGTTGGGTTACTTTATCTTCACCTAGTTCATCAATTATTTTTACAGGGTATTCCCCGGTAAAGTGATGATCTGTTAATTGTGGATAATTTTCATTTCTTTTCTCAAATCCCATTCCTAAATATAAACCATTCAAACTTAGGAATTTTAGTGATTTTGCTTTTATAAATTCACAAATTTCTGTTTTTGATTTGTTTGCAGCCAAAAGTTCTTTTTTAGTTGGTGTATCGACACCATAAAAATCAGGGAATTTTATTTCTGGGCTTGCTATTCTCACGTGAACTTCTTTTGCACCAGAATCGTATAACATCTTCACTATTTTTGACGATGTGGTACCTCTAACAAGTGAGTCATCAACTAGAATTATTCTTTTATCTTTAATTACAGAAATATTTGGATTTAATTTCAACTTAACTCCTAAACTTCTAATTTGTTGAGATGGTTCAATAAAAGTCCTTCCAACATAATGGTTTCTAATTAAACCTAAATCAAATTTTAGCCCTCTTTCTTCAGCATATCCCAATGCTGCAGCGTTACCAGAGTCTGGAACTGGTACAACTAAGTCGGCCTCTATTTTATCCTCTTTTGCTAATTGTTGTCCAAAATTCTTTCTGTATTCATATGCGGTTTTACCGCTTAAGATACTGTCTGGTCTAGAGAAATAAATGTACTCAAACACGCATGGTCTAATTTTTTTTGGAGGGAAAGGTTTAATACTTTTTAATTCGTCATTTTCTACATAAACAATCTCTCCATTTTCAACCTCTCTTACAAATTTTGCTCCAATTATATCAAATGCACAAGTTTCAGAAGCAAGTACATATGAATTTTTCAATTTACCAATTACTAACGGTCTAATTCCGTAGGGATCTCTTACACCTATTAGAGTATTTTGTGTCATCATTACAAGTGCATAACCACCTTGAATTTGAAATATAGCATCAATGATTTTATCTATAGTTTTTCCTCTTTTTGATTTAGCAATTAATTGAACAATAGTTTCAGTGTCAGATGTTGTGTAAAATATAGCACCATCCTGAACTAATTTATTCCTTAAAGTTATAGCATTTGTAAGATTACCATTATGTGCAACACCAATACCACCTGCATTTGTATCAGCAAAAAAAGGCTGCACATTCCTTAAAGCAGTTCCACCTGTCGTTGAGTACCGATTATGACCAATTGCGTATTTTCCAGGAAGTTTTTTTAAAACTTTTTCATCGTTAAAGTTATCGCCAACTAACCCAAATCTTTTTTCCGAATGATATTTTTCTCCATCGTATGAAACAATACCACAACCTTCTTGACCTCTATGTTGAAGGGCATGTAGGCCTAAAGCTGCAAGGGTAGAAGCATCAGCAGAATTACTTATTCCAAAAACCGCACACTCTTCCTTGATCTTAGGATCATATATCTTGAACTTTTTCTTTAGTCTCTTCATATTCTTTTTTATCAGGAAATTCTTTTATAAGATAGTTACTGCCTTTTTCAACCCATGCATATGTAAAAGCATCATCTAAATTAATTGGCCATTTTTTGTGGTTATAGATGATATTTATAGTTGTATAAATACATACAACTATAACGTAAGCCCTAATAAATCCAAAAAAGAAACCAAAGATTCTATCTAGATTTCCTAATCCAGAGTAGGTGACTGCTCTATTAATTCCTTTATTTATTAATAAAATTAAAAATATAATTATTATGAATAATCCTATACCAACTATTATATCAAGCACATATTCACTATCAATTATATCCTCAAAATATGGCTTTACTTTTGGAAATAGAAATAGAGTAACAACATATGCTAAAAGCCATTTAGAGGCTGACAAAATGCTCAATAAAAAACCTTTTTTTGTACAAGTTATCAAGGATAGTACTGTAAAAACTAAATAAACAATATCAAAGGTATATAGTTCAGTAAAAAAATCTTTTACAACTTCCATTAATTACTTAATCTTAAAAGGTTTAAGTACTAAAAGTAAAGATGGCAATAATGTTAAAACCGATATCATAGCCAATAGCATTGCTATCCCAGTGAAGACACCAAAATATATAGTTGGTATAAAATTAGATAAAACTAAAATAGAAAACCCAAATACAATTGTTATAGATGTATTTAGTATCGCTATTCCTACTGTCGAATGGCAATATTTAAGTGTTTTATTGTAATCTTTTATTTTAGTCAGTTCTTCCCTAAATCTATAAATATAATGAATGCTATTATCTACAGCAATACCAATCGTGATAGCGGCAATTGTAATTGTCATCATATCCAAAGGGATGCCAGCTAAACCAATTATTCCCAGAATAAAAAAAGCCGCAATAAAATTAGGTATTACACCAATTAGTGAAATTTTAACATTTCTAAAAAGAATTAAAAACATAACAAATATTCCAACCATCACAAATCCAAGTGTTAAGATTTGAGATTTAAATAAACTTTGAAGTAAATTGTTGAACAATATAAGTACACCTCCAAGTTTAAATTCATCTTTACTAATATTTAATTTATTTTCTAAATCAAAATTAATTTGATTAATTAAATCATTTCTTCTCAATCCATCTAAAGAGTCTTTTATTCTTAAACTTATTCGAGCTTCAGAATTTTTTATAGATATATATGGGTCTACTATTTCTTTTTTAATATTATCTGGAATTTTAGTATATAGAACTCCCATTTCTAAAGTTCCAAGTGGTTTATTATTATTTAATTTTGTTGCAACTTCAATTATTGATGAAAAGGATAAAACTTTACCAACAGCATCAATATTATCTAAATAATTGTGAACTCGAGTTATTTTATTAATTTTATCTTTTGTAAACCAATATTTATTGTCATTTTCATCCTCATTACCCCAATCATTCTCACTATCAGTTTCCTCATCTTCATCTTTTGGAAATTTTAAAATAACCTCCAAGGGAGTTGTTCCACCTAGCTTTTCATCTATTAACTTCATGCCTTTATAAATCTCAGTATTTTTATCAAAATAATTGATGAAACTATTTTCAACTTCTAATTTTGTGATACCAATTATGCTTAAAAATATAATAATCCCCGTTAAACCAAATATGTAGTTTTTATTTTTAATTGATAATACTCCTAGATATCTTGTTATTTTTGAGTCCTTTTCTTCAGTTAATCGAACATTTGAGTTTTGAACAAAACTTAATAATGTAGGAAGAAGCGTGAATGTAATTGTTAGCGAGGTTATTAGTCCAAATGTCATCATCCAGCCGAAATCAATAATTGGTTTTATGTCACTAAAAATTAATGACATAAAGGCACATATTGTTGTTAAGACAGTATAAAATATTGGCCAAATCATTTTTCTTGTTGTCAAAATTAAAATTTCAAATTTTTTCTTTTCTGGAAACTGCTTATTTAATTGTAAAAATCTAGTACTCATGTGAATATTCATTGCCATTGTAAGAATTAACATTAACGCGATAAAGTTTGATGAAATTACTGTAACTTTCCACCCAACCAAACCCAGAAATCCTGTCATAAATACAACTGAAAAGAAACAGCTACTGATCGGAATTATTATCCAAATTATATTTCTGAATACATACCAAAGTGTTAAGATTATAAAAAGTAATACCCCAATTCCAAATGTAACAATGTCATTTTTAATAAAAGTCATCATGTCATCCGCTATCATTGGAATACCCCCAAGATAAATCTGTGTATTTTGGTTATGATTTTTTATGACTTCTCTAATTTCTAAAATATTTTGATGTCGCTCTTTTTTAATTTTATCTTTATAATCCTCTAATTCTTTATCGGACTTTATCTCTCTATCTGTCTTATTTGGTTTTATATATATAATGATACCACTTGTTTTTCCGTCCTCGCTAATCACAAAATTTTTAAACACCGGACTATTTAAGATTTCATTAAATGCACGGTCTTTATCGATATTCTTACTTGTTAACGTTTTAAAATTTTTAATACGTTCAATTAAACTATCATCTGTTGTCTCTAACAAGGGAATATCTAAAAGTGTAATAACATTATGAACCCAGTTTAAAGATTTTAAGTCATTTTTTAATGCAGAGAGATTTTTAATTGAAGCTTCCGAATTCATTTTTATTTTTGGAGAGTAGGTGAGCACTAGAAATTCCTTAGCACCATATCTCTCATTTATTTCATTTAAATATTTTAGATCGGGATCGTTTTCTAACAACAAAGTTTCTGAACTTGCATCTAAGCGAAAATTTTTTGAAAAGTAAAATGAAACAATCAATATTAACAACAATATTGAGAAAACTAACTTTGGTTTTTCAATAATATTTTTTTGATAAAAATTAGCTAACATTGGATATTAGCTTTTATAATTTAAATTAATTATTTTGAATATCTTTAAATTTTGTAAACATTTCCTCAAATTCAAGCATAATAGTACCTGTTGGGCCATGTCTTTGTTTTAATATAAGAAGTTCAGCTAAATGTGAAATTTCATTCATTTTAGCTTGCCATTCTGCGTGTTCAACAGTCGCAGGTCTTGGTTCTTTATTTTTTAAATAATATGATTCTCTAAAGACAAACATTACAACATCAGCATCTTGCTCTATCGATCCGGATTCTCTTAGATCTGAAAGTAAAGGTTTTTTATCATCTCTTTGCTCAACTGCTCTGGATAACTGAGAAAGTGCTAGTACAGGTACTGATAATTCTTTTGCAAGAGCTTTTAAACCTTGAGTTATTTCTGAAATTTCCTGAACTCTTCCATCTTTAAAACTTGTTCCTTTCATTAATTGAATATAATCGATTACGATCATGTCTAATCCATGGACTCTTTTAATCCTTCTTGCTCTATTGCTTAGAGCTGCAATAGATATAGCTGGAGTCTCATCAATGTACAAAGGTAATTCAGCAATATTTTTTGAAGTTTCTATGAATTTATCAAATTGTTCTTCTGAAATTTTTCCTCGCCTGATATCATTAGATTTAATTCTAGATTGTTCTGCGAGTATTCTTGTGGATAGTTGTTCTGATGACATTTCTAATGAAAAAAAGGCTATACAAGATTTTTCTCCTTTTTCTTGAATATTTTTTGCAGCATGAAATGCAATGTTTGTAGCTAACGCAGTTTTTCCCATAGAAGGGCGTCCTGCAATTATGATTAAATCAGATTTATGCATGCCACCTAATCTGTCATCAAGATCTTTAAGACCTGATGGTACTCCTACAATTCCCTCTTCATTTTTATAAGCATTAGATGCCATTTCTATAGTTTGTCTCATAGCTTCATCAAATTTTATAATTGAAGAACTGAAGGATCCTTTTTCAGCTAAATCAAATAACGATTTTTCAAAATTTTCTATAATTTGTTGTCCATCATTGTTGAGATCATTAAGTTTTGCAGTATCAATTATATTATCTGAAATTTTTATTAATTCTCTTTTTACATACAGATCATAAATAAGTTTTGAATATTCAATACTTTGTCTAGAAGAGGTAGAAAATTTTGTGATTTTTACTAAATATTCAGGAATATCAATTTCATCCTTTTCATTCTCAAAGTGATTTTTTAATGTAATAGGGTTGGCTAATAGTCCTTTGTATATAAGATTTTCTATTGCACTAAAAATCTTTTGATGCATTGGATCATAAAAATTTTTACTTGAAATTAAAATGCTAATTTCATCAAATATTTCATTAGAAAGTAAAATAGAACCAATTACTGATTGTTCTGCTTCAATATTATTTGGAAGCTCATCTAATTTATTTTTGACCAAATTTAGAGAATTAGACACATTAGAAATTTACAGGATAAACTTAGAAAAACAAATTATTATTTTTATTGGGGAAAATTGTGTATAATTATTTCGTGTCTTCTTGAGCAATAGTTTTGATTACTATTGTTGTTTGTACATCTGGATGAAGATTTATTAAAACATCAAAACTTCCAATAGATTTAATTTCTTTCGAAGGTTGTATTAAAGATGGGTTAACTTTTACTTGATCAACCTCTTCTAGAACTTTTGAAATCTCTGTAGGTTTTACTGAGCCATACAGTTCTTTGTTTTCAGTACTTAATTTCTTTATTTCATACTGTTTATTTTTAATCTTTTCGTGGATTAATTTAGCTTCCTTTTTTTTATCATTATCTTTTTTATTTAAATCTTGCTTAATTTTCTCAACCTCTTTGATATTTTCCTTTGAAGCAAATAAAGCTTTTTTATTAGCAATGAGAAAATTTCTTGCAAAACCTCTTTTTACATCAATTATTTCACCAATTGATCCAATTTTTCTTACATTTTCAAGCAATATAACTTTCATTTTATAGTAGTGCTAAATTTCGCGCTCTTTTAATTGATAAAGACAATTCTCTCTGTTTTTTTTGACTGACAGATGTTATTCTAGATGGTAAAATTTTTCCATTCTCAGATATATATCTTTTTAATAATTTTATATTTTTATAATCTACAATTGGAGCACCTTTGCCAGTTAGTGGACATTTTTTTTTAAATTTGTATTTTTGATTTTGAAAAATACTAAGTTTTGCAAAGTTACTTTGTTTACCTTTTTTTTTATTACTTCTTTTCTTCATTATACCTAATTCTTTTGTAAATTTTCACTCTCGTCATTTTTTTTGAAGTAGTCAGTATCAAGATCAAATTTTTTTACTTTTACAGTTAAATACCTTAATAAATTCTTGTCAATTTTTTCATTTTTCTCAAGTTCAGAAATGATCTTTCCATCTGCTTTAATCTTAAAATGTATATAATTTCCTTTTTTATTTTTTTTAATTATATATGATAAATTCATTAATCCCCAATTTTCTAGTTTAACTATGTTACCATCTAATTTTTCCACTATTTTAGAATATTTTTCTTCTATTTGTTTTAATTGGCTTGGACTTATATCTTGTCTTGCTATTATTGTGTGCTCGTAAAAGTTCATAATATTTCTTTCAAAAAACAGAGGATATACTATTATAATTTTTTAATTACAATATAAAAAATAAGGTTTTTGCTTATATTTTCTATGTTTTCTGTTTTATTTCCCGGTCAAGGTTCACAATCAGTTGGAATGGCCAAGGATCTATATAATAATTTTGATTATATCAAAGTTCTTTTTGAGGAAGCCGAGGATACGCTAAATTTATCTATTAAAAAAATAATATTTGAGGGTCCAGCAGACATATTAAATCAAACGGAAAATACACAACCTGCAATTTTTCTTGTAAGTTTTGCAATATTCAATGTAATAAAAAAAGAAACACCTTTTGATATATCAAAAGCAAATTTTTTTGCAGGCCATTCACTAGGTGAGTATTCAGCCTTAGCTTGTTCTAATGTAATTAGTTTTCGAGAAACAATAAGACTTTTAAAAATAAGGGGTAATGCAATGCAAAATGCAGTACCTAAAAATGAAGGTGGGATGGTAGCTGTGTTAGGCGAAAATATTAATAAAGTCGAGGAAATTATTCACAAAAATAAAAATAATTTTCACTGTTTTTTAGCAAATGACAATTCAAATGGCCAAGTTGTTATAAGTGGTAGATTGATAGATCTAGAAAAATTTACCATTGAATTAAAAAAATTTAATATAAAAAATATAAAATTACCTGTTTCAGCACCTTTCCATTGTATGTTAATGAGTCCTGCAACTAAAATTATGGAGAAGCAATTAAATGATGTTAAATTTTCTACTCCAAATAATATGATAGTATCAAATGTTACAGCAGAGCCGTCAAGTGATCCATACAAAATTAAAAACCTTTTAATAGAGCAAATAGAAAAACCTGTTCGTTGGAGAGAAAGTATTATAAATATGATTAATCTTAGATGTGATAAGTTTATTGAAATTGGTCCTGGAAAAGTATTATCAGGACTAGTAAAAAGAATAGATAAAAATGTAAAATTAATTTCAATAAATAATATAGAAGATTTACAGAACTTATGATTGATTTAAAAAACTTAAATATTATTGTTACAGGAGCCACTGGCATAATTGGAAATTCAATTCTTGAAAAGCTTATTTTAGGAGGATCAAATATTTTAGCCACTGGTACAAATGAAGAAAAATTAGAACTAATTAAAAATAAATATGAAAATATAAATACATTAAAATTTGATATATCAAAACACAACGAAATTGAGAAATTTGTAGATAGCTGTAACACTATCTTATCAAATAAAATTGATGTCTTGATTAATAATGCAGGAATTACAAAAGATAATCTATCTATTAGAATGAGTGAGGAAGAATGGAAAAAAGTAATTGATATTAATCTTTCATCAACATTTTTTTTAACTAAATATGTAATAAAAAAAATGCTAAAATTAAAAAAAGGTAAAATTATTAATATAACATCTGTTGTTGGTCATTCAGGAAATATTGGTCAAGCAAATTATGCTGCATCTAAGGCTGGTGTAATTGCAATGTCCAAAAGTTTAGCATTGGAATATGGGAAAAAAAATATTACTGTTAATTGTGTCTCACCAGGTTTCATAATGTCTGAAATGACTGATAAAATTAGCAAGGATCACACAGAATTACTAAAATCTAGAATTTCCCTTAACAAATTTGGTAATCCTGAAGATGTGGCAAATACAATTGCTTTTTTAAGTTCAAACTTATCAGATTATATTACAGGAGAAACTATTCATGTTAATGGAGGAATGTATTTTAGTTGACAAAATCTTTAAATTATCTATTAACAAAAATAACTAAAGGAACAAAATGTCAGATGATATTTCAAATAAAGTAAAAAAAATAGTTGCTGATCACTTAGGTATTGATGAAGCTAAAGTAAATGATGACTCAAGTTTTATTGATGATCTAGGTGCAGATAGTTTGGATACAGTCGAGTTAGTTATGGCTTTTGAAGAGGAATTTGGATCCGAGATATCTGATAGTGATGCAGAGAAAATTTTGACTGTAGGTGATGCAGTAAAATTTATTGAAAATAAAGCAAACTAATTTTTTACATCAATGGCCGAAAAAAAAGCAGGGGTAATTGTAATCTTATCCTCTCCTTCTGGCGCGGGAAAAACAACTTTAGTAAAAAAAATTTCAATCAGAAAAAAATATAAAATATCTATTTCTCATACCACAAGAAAACCAAGAGCAAACGAAAAAAATGGAAGAGATTATTTTTTTGTAAATAAAAAAAAATTCTTAGTGTTAATAAAAAATAATAAATTTTTAGAATATGCTAAAGTGTTTAAAAATTATTATGGTTCATTAAAAGAAACCGTAATCCAAAAATTGGAAAATGGAGAAAATGTAATTTTTGATATTGATTGGCAAGGAACAGAACAGATTAAAAGTAAAAGACTTAAATTTAAAATAATAACTATTTTTATTTTACCACCGTCAAAAATAGAGTTATTCAAAAGATTATTAAAGAGAGAGAAAAAAGATAAGAAAATTGCCAAAGAAAGAATGAAGCAATTTAAGAAGGATGTGATGCACTGGAAAAATTATGACTTTGTTGTAATAAATGATAAATTAGAAAAATGTTATAAATTAATTAATAATTTTATAAACTTACAAAAAAAAAAAAATTCAAAATTAAAATATAATAAAAAACTTATAAAAACTCATGTTAACTACCTAATTAACTCCAGTTCATAAAGTTCACAAATCTTATAATAAGTTTTATGATCTAAGTTTTGAGGTCTCAGTTTTAAATCCATTGATAATTTTTTAGATACCTCTTCAAAATTATTAAATAAAAATTTAAGAGGTTTTTTTATCATTTTACGCCTTTGGCTAAAAAAAATATTAGTTACATGTTCTAAATTCTTAGGATCTTTAATTGTATGATATTTTTTTTTGGGAATAAAAACTAATAAAGTACTTTTTACTTTAGGAGTGGGGCTAAAACTTGAAGGTTCTATATCTATTACTTTTTCAATTTTCATTTTCCAATTTGATATAATTGACAATCTTCCATAATTTTTAGTATTTGTTTCTGCAATAATTCTATCGGCCACCTCTTTCTGAAACATTAGTATCAACTTTTTACAAAATTTTTCTAAGCTATGAGTTTTAATCCATTTTGTTAAAATCTGAGTTGAAATATTATAAGGTAAATTTCCAAATATAATTAAGTTTTCTTGTAAGTATTTTTCATATGAAATTTTCATCATATCATTATTAATGATGTCTATCTCAGCTCCAAACTTCTTGTTTAAAAGTTTATATAATCTTTCGTCCTTCTCTATAATAGTAAGTTTTTTTGGTTTTTTTTTAAATATTTTTTCAGTTAAAGCTCCTTTACCAGGACCAACTTCAATCACTACGCTTTCAAAATTTAAATTACCAATATCAACAATTTTGCTTAAAATCTTATCGTCAACTAGGAAATTTTGTCCTAAACTTTTTTTAGGATTAAAAATCATTTATTTCATTTAGGAATTTAAAGGCATAAATAATTGATGATGGATCAGAAATATTCTTACCTATCATTTCTTGATTTGGACCATGATCAGGTGTTACTTTTATAAAAGGTAATCCAACAGTTACATTTATTGCTTTAAATTTAAATAGTGTTTTAATTGGGGTTAATACTTGATCGTGATACATTCCAACTACAATATCAAATTCTTTAATATTTTTTTTTAAAAAAAAAGTATCAGCAGAAAAGGGGCCAGAAATTTTAATTTTTTTTTTCTTCAAATAATTAATTGCAGGTATTATTTCAGTTTTTTCTTCACTAATTTTATCAGTTGTTTCACAATGTGGATTTAAACCTAAAATAGCAATTTTAGGTACTATCTTTAATTTTGACTTATAAAATAAATCAACTTTAATTATATCATCTATAATTTTCTTTTTTTTAATTAATTTAGCAACGTTTTTTAATGGTACATGAGTTGTTAAAGGAACAACGGATAAATTCTCATTATAAATAAGCATAACAGGATTTTTTGTTTTCGTTTTGAAACCAACATATTCTGTGATGCCAGGAAATTTTTTTTTCAAAAAATTTTTTTTTGAAATAGGCCCATTAATTAATTTTGATATTTTATTAACTTTGATTAATTTTAATGCTTTATTAAAACTTTTCTCAATATATTTATTTGATGATTTAGTTATCTTAGAGAAAGTTTTATCAAACTTATAATCAATATTAATAAGATTTATGGTCTTTTTTTTTGCCTGGTTTAAATTATTTATTTGATTAATTTTAAAATTATATCTTAATTTTTTCATTTGTTTGAAAATTAATCTTTTGTTGCCCACAATAATTATGATGTTTTTATTTTTTTTAAAACTTTGCAAATTAAAGTATTTAAATAAAACTTCAGAAAATATACTATTTGGCTCACCAGGCACTATCAATATTTTATTATTGTTCATTTATTTTAGTATTTTTTTTCAATTTTTTATAAAATATTACCGAGTATGTATTTAGCTGTCTGTTAGTTTCTTTAGCAATTAATTCTTTTACTTCATCTTCAATATTAATTTCTTGTTCAAATTCTTTTTTGTTATTTAGTTTAATTATCAAATATCCTCCATCAATTTTAATGGGATTACTAATCTCACCTTTTTTTAATTGAATTATGAATTTTTTTAATTTTTCTGAAATTTGCAATTCATTTACCCAACCAATTAGCCCTCCATTTTTTGAAGTGCCTGAGATACTAAAAATATTTGCTGTATTTTCAAAACCAATATTAATTATACTCTTTTCTATTTTTTTTAATGTTTCATCAAAACTTTCACTAACGTTTTCTGTAAAAAGAATTTCTGAAAGATTATATTCATATTTTTTTTTTTCATTTTTATATTGAATTAAAATATTTTTTCTCATTTCATCTTCATTAATTCTAATATTATTTGAGAATTTGCTGTAAATAAGCTGATTCCATAAGGCCTCAACATGTAATTTGTTCTTAATGTTATCATACTGAAGGTCTCTTTCTTTAAGAATCTTTATAAAATCAGATTTATTATTTATATTTTTATTTTTTAAATATCTTTGTTCAATGGACTCCAGAAAACCCCTCATTTTGCTTGTGTCATAAATTTTATTTACTTCTTTTTTTTTAATAATTTCAGTAATTAGTGAATTTTTTGCTATTTCGTTAATTTGACTCTTATTAAGCTGGTCTAATTTTGGATTGAGAAATAATAAATACTTTTTTTCATTTTTAATATCTATATTTGTTATTATTTCGTTATCTACTTTTACTATTATTTTAATTGAGTTTGCATTTACATTTAAATTTAATAACAAAAAAAATAAAAAAAATAGAATATATTTAATTTTATTCATCTAATTTTCAAAAACTGAATTAGCTGCTCCTCGAATATTTACAAAGGGAATGAATTTGATCAGGAATACTAAACTCTCATCTGGGACTAGACCACCGTCTCTAAAGAATTTCTTTTGGTATTCAAACGAAGCTAAAAGACAATCAGTTTTATATTCATATGATAATTTATAAAATTGAGTAAAGTCATCTTTTAAATCTTTTGTGGTGTTAAAATTAACTGCATGTTCATCTGTAAATTTATAGCTTGTATCATTTTTTATAATTTCACTATCACCAAAATCATGATTCTCAGTTATGTAATCAAAGGAAGTAAGAAATTTATTTAAGCCAAATTTTGCATTAATAGAATCATAATTAGAATATTTTAAATCTCTATCATAAGAAAAATCATAATTTAATTCTAAATTATTGTTTAATTTATAGTATAGATTTCCAACAACATCTGATCTTGTTTGATTTAATTTTGTTTTTGTGGGAAGATCATTATTCTTTTTGTCTTTTAATACGTTTCCAAGACTAAAACCTAAAATTTTACTATCATCAAGTTTTTGTTTTTCAAATTCAATACCTAAAGTAACCGAATTCCCTTTTTCAACCATATCTGATCTTCCAATTCTATTTGGAGAAAAAAGGTTATCAAATTCTATACGAGTATCACTTGATGAAATATTTTTTCCATTAGTTGGACTAACTCTTAATTGTAATATTGGTTTTAAAAAGTTGGTAGAATTTTCTAATTCTTTCTTGAGAGGTAATTCTGATTTTAATAAAAGTGTTCCAAATATTTCATGATCATTTTTATTTTCATACACAGTTGAATTTTCAGAGTAGGTATTAAAATTTTTTAATAATAAGCTATAATCAGAAACTATACCTTTTTTAGTAATATAGTCGAAAGAATTAAAATTAAAATCGTTGTTAATGAGTGCTTCATACTTATTCGTCTCATAAACTTTTTGAAAACCATTTGACAAAAATTGAAAATTTCCATTATAGCTTTCATCTAGATCTATATTTTTTGAGAAATTAAAATCAGGGAAAATATATTGATATTTATCATTATCTTCCTTTGACAAATCCTCGTATAATTTAATTGCAGTATCGAGTTTAGTATTATTATCAATATCCTTCTCTAAACTTATATAAGATGACAAAGTGCTTTCACTATCAATTAGTGAAGTATATTCCTTAATATTATGAACTTTTAAATAACTATCATTAGTTACATTTTGAATTTGTATTTTGTAGTTTGTATTATCTTCAAACTTTCCCTCTAATTCTGTAAAAAAATGACTGCTTGTATTATCATTTCTATTAATACTAAAATCTGCAATCAAATTTGAATTTTTGAAAGCTTCTCTGTATTCACTTTGAAATATATAGTCATTATCAAAATAAAACCTTGGTTTAAAAGTAAAGTCTTTAGAATTAGAGATGGAGTAAAAATAAGGTATGGTTACTGAAGAACCTAAGTTACTGGAACCTTTATAAAAAGGGGTTAAGAAACCCGATTTTCTTTTAACAGTTGGATCTGGATGATTAAAATAAGGTAAATAAAATACTTTCTTTTCAAAAACCTTAAACCAGGATTTTTCATATTCAAATAATTTTTTAGTTTTGTTATGCGTAAATATTTCACTTTGTAATTCCCATCCTCTACAACTTTTATTTTTTTTATTACAAGTACTAAAAACAGTCTTGTAAATTTTAGTATTTTGATTATTAGATACAATACTTGAACCTTTTAGAATTGGATCATTGTCTTCATTACCAAAGAAATTATCTACAAAATCAACTTTTACTTCTTTTCCAGCCACTTCATTATTCTTTAAATTTAATTTTGAATTTTCAAAAGAATACTTATTTTGATTTTGATCTTTAATTAATATTTTTTCTGAAGATATAATTTCTTTAATAGTATCAAATATTAAACCTTTGTTGAATAAAAATTTGTTAGATTTTTGATCATTAATTTCTGTGATTTGATCACTTGAAATAATATTTAAATTTCTGTCAAAAGAAATATTTGATGATTTAATATCATATTTATTTTCCAAGTCTAAAAACGTTTCGCTTTGAGAAAAAACCTTATTATCAAATTCATTATAAATCATTTTTTGACTTTTAATGATAATATCTTTCTCTTTATCAATATATTCTACATTATCAAAAATTATTAATTCTGCGTTTAATTTGTCATAAATAAATTTATCACCAATAATTTTTAAATTTTTTGAAGGTATTTTAGCAACGCCTTCTGTTGCATAAATCATATTACCTTCTCCTTCGATTTTAATATTTTTTGAATCAAAAAATACTGTTTGTGCAAATGTATTTGAGTAAATTGATGTAAAAATTAATATTAGCAATATTTTAAAAATTTTAATTTTCATTTAGCTTAGTCAATCCTAATGTGCAAATAAGAAATATAAGAAGTTGGGGTAACCAAACAGCAACTTCAACAGGCAATGTTTCATTTTTTCCAAATAATACTGAAAAATAGTTTACATAATAAAATACTACAGAAACCAATACACCAACTACTACTAGGAAAAATTTTGATTTTATAAATGTTAATTTAAACATTAATAATGATCCTATAATTGTAGTAAGAGTCAAGTATATTGGTAGACTGTAAATTTTATTGAGATGTAAACTTACTTCTGTCGCTGAATATCCTATTGATTTGTAGTTATCTTTTAATTTTATTAATTGCAAAATATTTAGCGAGTTAAGATTTGAGTATAAATTAGATATAATTTTATCGTTAAATGAGGATGAATAAAGATAACTATCTAAAATTCTTGTTTTTTTATCCTGAGAATAAATTTTTACGTTACTCAAGACCCAAGTTTTTTCTTTAATATTCGCTTTTTCAGAAATAATTGTATTTAATAATTTATAATTATTGTTTAGTTCAGTAATTTCTAATCTTTCTAGACTATTAGTTTTATAAGTTTTAGCATTAATTATAAAAATTTTTTTATTATCAAGACTTTTTTCCTTAATCCATAAACCATCTTCATTCACTACTGCTAAATGATCAGTTGTGTTGGAATACTTGTACTTAATATTTAGATATAAGCTTTTTAGATTAGCTGAAAATGAATAATATAATACTATTAAGATAATGCCCAACATAATTGAAACTATAGAAATTATGGTTGTAATTTTTAAGTTATCTACACCGTTGCTTCTTAGTAACTCTATTTCATCTTTTTCATATAGACTAATAAAAAAAAACATAACTCCTAATAAAAATATAAAAGGAAGAATTTCAAAAACAATTGATGGGATATTTAATATTGTTAGTAAAACTGGAATATAAGCTTCACTTTTTTTATTTTCAAAATATTTTATTTCCTCAAAAATATTTAAAAAAAAACTTAAAAAAATAAAAACTACTACAATGATTAAAATATTTTTTAAAAATAAACTTGTTAGGTATCGTTCATGTTGTTTCATAATCATAGGTAGTTTAATTTGAATTTAGCTATTAAAAATAATATTAAATAAAAAAGTATTAAGAATATTATAGGTAAAAAAGATACTAAATAAATCATATTAATAGAGTTCAATAAAAATTTCAGACTAATTTGAGATATAATAATTATAAAACTTCCAACTAAAAAAATATTAATTCTGTGGAATTTTGAAAAATATTTAGATTTTGGCTCAACAATTAAACTAGCAGCTATAAGTGAAATTACCAAAGTATAGAGTGGCAAAATTAATCTTTTATATAATTCATCACTAATTGACTTTAGTTTCCTACCTTCGCAAGTTTGCTTTTTAAAATTTTTAAATACTTCATCAGTATTTCTGTAAATATTTAAAAAAAAATTCTTAAAACAACCTATCAAAATATCCGACTTAATTTCTTGAGTTTTTGGGTGAGTAATAGATTTTGTAGAAAAATTTGATAGATCATAATCTGTCTCAGAAAAATTTAGAGCAAAAGAATTTTTTTTATTTATATTTGTGATGCCTCCATCATAAAGTCTTAAAAAAAACTGATTATCTCTCTTTATAATCTTTCCACTATCAGCAACAATTATCTTTGATTGTTCGTTGTCAATTTTTTCATTTATATATATCTTATTGAGAACATTATCATTTTTATATTCCTCAACAAAAATAGTAAGATTTTTTACTACATTTATGAATTTTTTTTCTGAAATCAAATTTGGTAAAAAATCTATATTTGAGTTTTTTATATATTGTCTTGCCAAACTTTGGGATTTTGGAACAACAAATAAATTTAGAAAAAGTTGCAAAATTAAAAAGAAAATTGATAATTTTAAAATAAAATTTATAAAATTTATTTTTTTTATTCCATTATTCCAGAATACTATCAACTCGTTTGCATTATCATATTTATTAATTACATAAAATATTGATATAAAAAACACAAAAATTATTGTCTTACTGAATATTTTTGGCAAATTTAATGTAACATAATAAAAATACACTTTAAGACTATGACCGTCATCAGATACTAGATCTAAAAAGTTTACCGCTTGTATTATCCAAACAATAAAAGTAATGCTAAATGACGCTATTAAAAAGAAATTTAGGATATCTAAAGAAAATTTACGAAATATTAATTTATTCATTGAAATTATTGTTTTAATAAATATACAACATTATCTAATAAAAATTTCAAAAAAATGAAGCTAAATTTAAATTTTGTAAGCAAAGTACCAAAAATAGCAAAGGATAGTGAGATTATTCTACTGCCCCAAAAAGTAATAAAGAATAAAGAAATTAAAAAATTATCGAAAACAGTATTTTCTAATAAACTTTTTTCTGAACAGAATTTCCTAGCAAAAGATTATAATGATAAAAGTTATATATTTGTAAATTGCATAAAATCAAAAATTTCATTAGATTTTGAAAAACTTGGTTCAAAATTGTACGTTTTTTTAAAGGAAAATAAGAAAGAGAATTCTTTTATTAATGTCGAAAATAATTCTTTTACTAATGCACAGTTAGAAAAGTTTCTTCATGGAGCACAGCTTAAATCCTATAATTTTAGTCTCTATAAAACTGACAAAAAAAAAAGTGGTAATATAAACCTAAGTATTGTTGGAAGTAATGTTAAACAAAAAAATTTATTGAGAAATAAATTAAATGCTCTTTTAGAAGGAGTTTTTCTTACAAGAGACTTGGTTTCTGAGCCTGGCAATATTTTACATCCAGATGAATACTCAAAGAGAATTACAAAATTAAGAAAGTTTGGATTAAAGGTTACAGTCTATGATCAAAAAAGATTAAAAAAATTAGGCTTTAATGCATTACTAGGTGTCGGGCAGGGAAGTATTAGAGGTTCTTATTTGGTGACCATAGAATGGAATGGAAATAAAAATAAATCAAAACCTTTAGCCTTCGTTGGGAAAGGTGTTTGTTTTGATACAGGAGGAATTTCACTTAAGCCTGCTAAATTTATGGAAGATATGACATATGATATGGCAGGCTCTGCGACAGTAGTTGGTCTTATGAAAACTCTGGCTTTAAGGAAAGCTAAAATTAACGCAGTCGGAGTTGTTGGGTTAGTTGAAAATATGCCTGGAGCAAATGCACAAAGACCTGGAGATATTGTAAAATCTTACAGTGGACAAACCATTGAGGTTTTAAATACTGACGCTGAGGGGAGATTAGTTTTAGCAGATGCACTCACTTACACAGAGGAGAAGTTTAAACCAAGTTTAATTATTGACTTAGCCACATTAACTGGAGCAATAATCGTTGCACTTGGATCCGAATATGCTGGTCTATGGTCAAATAATAAAAAATTATCGAAACAACTCTTTGATGCTGGAGAACAGGTAGAAGAAAAAGTATGGGAAATGCCTTTACACGAAAATTATAATAAATTAATGAATTCAAATAATGCGGATATGCAAAATATTAATTATGTTGGAGGAGCTGGATCAACTACTGCGGCTCAATTTTTACAAAGATTTATAATTAATAAAACACCTTGGGCGCATCTAGATATTGCTGGAATGGCATTTTCTAAATATGCAGGAGCACTAAATTCTGGTGGTGCCACAGGATATGGTGTCAGATTATTAAACAAATTTATTGAGGAGAATTATGAATAATATTGAACAGACATTGTCTATAATTAAACCAGACGCTGTTGAAAGAAATTTGCAAGATCAGATTAAAAATGAATTTAAAAATAATGGATTTGAAATTTTAAAAGAAAAAAAAATACATATTTCAAAAGACGAGGCTGAAAAGTTTTATAAAGTTCATGAGTCTAAACCATTTTACAATGATTTATGTGCTTATTTATCCTCTGGACCTATTGTTGTTATGTGTCTTCAAAAAGATAAAGCTGTTTCTGAAAATAGAAAATTGATGGGAGCAACAAATCCTAAAGATGCAGAAGAGGGGACACTTAGAAAAAAATATGGTCTTTCAATTGATAAAAATTCTGTCCATGGATCAGATAGTGTAGAGAATGCCAAGATTGAGTTAGACTTTTTTTTTAAAGATTAGATAAAAACTTATCAATAGCTATTGGATAAATTTGATGTTCAATTTTTAGAACTTTTTTCTCCAAACTTCTCACAGTATCTGATTTTAGAATTTTAACTTTCTTTTGTAATATAACTTTACCCGAGTCTAATTTTTCTGTTACCTTATGAATTGAAGCTCCTGCAAACTTATCTTTATTTTTGATTGCTCTTTCATGGGTATTCAATCCTTTATATTTAGGCAAAAGTGAAGGGTGAATATTTAATATTGGTTTAGAAAATTTTTTTATAAAGTTACCTGACAATATTTTCATAAAACCAGCTAAACAAAGTAAATCTATATTATATTTTTTTAGCAATTTAAGTGAATTATTTTCAAAACTTGATTTGTTTTTAAATTTTATACCATAAGTTTTTATTTTTGATTTAGAAGCATACTTTAAACCTTTGGCATTTGGATTATTTGAAATAACTAATATAATTTTAATTAAAGAATTTTTTTTTTTTGAGTGTTTTATTAAATTTTTTAAATTACTTCCTCTACCACTAATAAAGACAGCTATCTTTATTTTACCAGGATATTTTTCCACTTAATTTAACTTTTTTTGAATTTTTAACAATTTTACCAATTACGTAGGGTTTAAAGTTTCTTCCAAAATATCTAATTATTTTATTTAAATTTTTTGGATTTATAACTAAACAAAAGCCTACACCACAATTAAAAGTTTTTAACATTTCATTTTCAGTTATACCCATCTTATGTAACCATTTAAAAATTTTTAAAGTTTTAATGTTATTTAGGTTTATTTCTGCACCTAGGTTTTTTGGAATTATTCTTTTAAGATTGTCTGCTAATCCACCACCAGTTATATTTGCACATCCATTAATTAAATTTTTTTCATTTATTATCAATAATTCTTTAACATAAATTTTGGTTGGTCTAATTAATTCTTTTTTAAGGAATTTATTTGATTTTAAATTAATTCTTTTTTTTTTAATAACGTATCTTACTAATGAAAATCCATTCGAGTGTAGTCCATTTGATGGTACTGCTAAAATAAGGTCATTATTTTTAATTTTATTGTGGAGTATTTTTTTTTTTTCAACAAGACCGACAGCAAAACCTGCAATATCAAATTTACCCTTTGAATATGTCCCAGGCATTTCTGCAGTTTCACCACCAACTAATTTACAGCCAGCTATATTACACCCATTAACAATTCCTCTAACTAAATTTTTTAATTTTATTAAATTTATTTTACTCACCGATATATAGTCTAAGAATAAATATGGTTTAGCTCCCTGAACCAACAAATCGTTTACACACATGGCAACAAGATCAATTCCAATTGTATCAAATTTATTTAGATCATTTGCAATCTCAATTTTAGTGCCGACTCCATCAGTACTTGTTACAATGTTAGGTTCTTTGAACTTTCTTGGAATTGTAGAGACTGCACCAAAACCACCTATATTCTTAAAATCACCACTTTTGCTTGCTTTTCTTGTTAGTGAACTTATGAACTTAACAAAACTATCCGCTTTTGGAATATTAACTCCGCTCTTACTGTATGTTAATTTATTTGATGTCATATAACAAAGTTATGGTTTTATTTAAAAAAAAAATTTCTATTTGTTTATATATATTTTTTATATTTTTAACCTTCAATTTTACAGAGTTTTCCACAAACATTGCATACTCAAAAACTTTTATTGTTTCAAAAATTGAAGTTGAGGAAGAATATAATCTTAATTTTAATAAGATAAAAGTTATTGATAGAGGCTTTAAAAAAGCATTTCAGAATCTCTCTCAAATGATACTTGAAGTAAAGGATCTAAATAAAATTACAGATACTTCAATAGAGGATATTAAGAAATTAGTAGATAACTTTTCAATATTAGACGAAAAATTTGTAAACCAAAAATATAAAAATATAATGGAAGTTGAATTTAATAGAAAAAAATTGATTAAATTTTTTAATACTAAAAATATAATTCTTTCTTTACCAAAAAAAATAGATGTTTTTTTTCTACCAATCCTAGTTGATTTAGAAACAAATAGTTTTAATTATTTG